>NZ_JACJRY010000006.1:0-326650 GCF_014697485.1 Anabaena sp. FACHB-83
CCTTGTCAAACCTGCGGTTTGAGGGAGTTTTGGGGTGTTTCGTTTTTAGCACTCGATTCATCTCGCCGCCAAATCAAAGATTATGGCGGGAGCCTTCTCTCGGAATTAGGTAACCAGAATTTACCGATGAGTTACTTTATCCTCACAACTTCCTCAAATTATCTTTCTATAAATAACAGTGTGAGAGCTAAGAGCCAATTATTGATCACGATTTTCGTCAGCAACACTGAGGGAAATAAAGCTCAAAATACCAGATTTTGAGTATTAATTGAATTTATCAGTTTTAAGATTGAATGTGTTGCGATGAAACTTGCTAATAAGCAGACAGTAAGAGGTTCTTAGATATCATTATCTGTTATGGAAACTCTATTATGCTAGACACATTGTTAGATTCAGCAACATCTCTCTCGGCAGATCAAGAACAAGCTTTAGTTTTACCTTTAAGAAATGTAGGAATTGCAGATATCCCGTTAGTTGGCGGTAAAAATGCTTCTTTAGGAGAAATGATTCAGCAATTGCGGCGTAAGGGAGTCAAAGTACCAACAGGCTTTGCGACAACTGCTTTTGCTTACCGTTACTTTATTTCTGCGGCTGGAATAGAAGCACAACTCAGAGAGATATTTGCCGATTTAAATGTGGAGAATGTACAGAATCTGCGGCAATGCGGTAAAAAAGCACGAATGTTGATGTTGCAAACTCCATTTCCGGCAGATTTACAGGATGCGATCGCTCAATTTTATCAAAATCTTTGCCAAGAATACGGTGCTGATACTGATGTTGCTGTGCGTTCTAGCGCCACCGCCGAAGATTTACCTGATGCTAGTTTTGCTGGTCAACAAGAAACTTATTTAAATGTCCACGGACTGCAAGCACTTCTAGAATCTTGCCATAAGTGTTTTGCCTCGATTTTTACTGACCGTGCGATTTCCTATCGCCAAATTAAAGGCTTTGATCATTTTAATATTGCCTTATCAGTGGGCGTACAAAAAATGGTGCGTTCTGATTTGGCGGTGTCTGGTGTAATGTTTTCTATTGATACCGAAACAGGTTTTAAAGATGCCGCTTTAATTACCGCCGCCTATGGTTTAGGTGAAAACGTTGTCCAAGGTGCAGTCAACCCCGATGAATATTTGGTGTTTAAACCAACTCTCAAACAAGGTTATCAACCAATTATTCAAAAGCGTCTAGGTACGAAAGAAATCAAAATGGTCTATGACCTAGAAGGCTTGAAATTAACTAAAAATATTTCCGTCCCCAGCGCCGAAAGAAATCAATACGCCCTCAATGATCAAGAAATTCTCCAATTAGCAAACTGGGCTTGCGTTATTGAAGAACATTATTCCCAAGTGCGGGGAACTTACACGCCGATGGATATTGAATGGGCGAAAGATGGTTTGACCAATGAATTATTTATTGTGCAAGCCCGTCCAGAAACCGTCCAATCGCAAAAAATTAAAAATGTTCTCAAACAATATCAACTCAAAGAAAAGGGAGAGGTACTGCTAACAGGTCGCAGCGTTGGTGAAATGATTGGCCAAGGTAAAGCCAGAGTTATTTTAGATGTTCGCCAAATTAACCAATTTCAACCAGGAGAAGTACTAGTTACTAACCGCACTGACCCTGATTGGGAACCAATTATGAAACGGGCGAGTGCCATTGTTACTAATTCTGGCGGTAGGACTTGTCACGCAGCGATTATCGCCAGAGAAATGGGAATCCCGGCGCTTGTTGGTAGCGGAAATGCCACAACTGTGTTAAAAACTGGGCAAGAAATTACTGTCAGTTGTGCTGAAGGTGAAACAGGAAAAGTTTATCAAGGTTTATTACCTTACGAAGTCCAAGAATTACCTTTAGAAAACTTGCCCCGCACACGTACCCAAATCATGATGAATTTGGCTAATCCTGAAGAAGCTTTGGGTTTAACTGCAATTCCTAATGATGGTGTGGGATTAGCCAGGATGGAATTTATTATTAACAACCACATTAAAGCCCATCCAATGGCCTTGATTCACTTTGATCAGTTAGAAGATGAATTGGCAAGATACAAAATTACTGAGTTAACTGCCCAATACGAAGATAAAACCAAATTCTTTGTTGATAAACTAGCCCAAGGTATTGGCACGATCGCAGCTGCTTTTTATCCGAAACCTGTGATTGTGCGGCTATCAGATTTCAAGAGTAACGAATACGCCAATCTCTTGGGTGGTAAGCAATTTGAACCCAAAGAAGAAAACCCGATGATTGGTTGGCGTGGTGCTTCGCGTTATTACGATCCTCGTTACCGTGAAGGTTTCGCCCTAGAATGTCAAGCGATGAAGCGGGTAAGGGATGAAATGGGTTTGACTAACGTCATTCTGATGATTCCTTTCTGTCGGACTCCCCAAGAAGGAAAGCGCGTTTTAGCAGAAATGGCACAACATGGTTTAGTGCGCGGGGAAAATGGACTGCAAGTTTATGTGATGTGTGAATTACCGAGTAACGTTCTATTAGCAGATAAATTTAGTGAAATCTTTGATGGTTTCTCCATTGGTTCCAACGATTTAACGCAATTGACCTTGGGACTTGATCGAGATTCGGAATTAGTCGCCCATTTATTTGATGAACGGGATGAAGCAGTGAAGAGAACTATTGTTAATGCGATCGCCACTGTTAAGCAATATGGTCGCAAAATTGGGATTTGTGGTCAAGCACCAAGCGACTATCCAGAATTTGCCCGCTTCTTAGTTGAACAGGGAATTGATTCTATCAGTCTCAACCCTGACTCGGTACTCAAGACATTGTTAGAAATTGCCAAGGCGGAAGAACAAGAATGAAGTCTGTAGCTGTCAGAATTTCATAATATTGTTCCTACTCTCCCCACTGCCTAATCTCACATGAAGTAGAGACTTTACATACAACGTCTCTACTTCTACAGTTCTGCCATTTTTATTTTTTTAAATCATCAGCATCAATCATATTTGATTTTTTCAACAACCTATACCTATACAATTTTTGCTTTTTTAACCTCATAACCCAATACGGTTCAGTTAAGAGAATAGTAGGTTGGGTGTAGCGATCGCGTAACCCAACAAAGTATGCGTGAATGTTGAGTTCCGTTCCTCCACTTAACCTACACCTATACTTTTTCAACTTAATAACCAAGAAATCAATGACAAACAATTTTAAATCTATGTTCAAGAAAATTTTAGTAGCTGTTCATAATACAGAAATTGGTCATCATGTTTTTGAACAAGCTTTATCATTAGCAAATTTAACTAATGCTGAGTTAATGATACTGCAAGTAATTTCTCCTTTAAATGATGAATTTCTCAATACTTCAATCACAGAAATACATAGTACTTATACATCATCCCAGAGCCAGAATATAGAATATTATTTAGGAGAATGGGGAAAATTGAAGCAACAAGGTATTGAGTTTTTAACATTATTAACCAATCAAGCGATCGCCAAAGGGATAGCCGCAGAATTTACCCAAGAATTAGGTGATCCTGGTCGCATGATTTGTGAAGTGGCTAAAAATTGCCATATTGATGTCATAGTTATTGGTCGTTGTGCTAAAAGTGGACTTGCGGAATTATTTCTGGGTAGCGTGAGTAATTACGTCTTGCATCATGCACCCTGTTCAGTTTTGACAGTTCTCAATTATTCGTGAATTGATATGAGATTTTAGCAGAAACTTATTGTGGTTGATTAGCGTCGTGTAGGCAGAGCATTTTAACCAATATCAAAAGTTATGAACCGAAAGCAGATAATTTTGATTGCTTGTGCTGTGAGTTTATTATCTGTTGGTGCGATCGCTACAAGACAGATCGAATCAAAATCTACTGATGAAGTATTAGTAACAAACTTGACGCAGCAAATTGCCCAACTGGAAGTAAAACAAGCACTTTTAGCATCTATATATACACAAGATGCACCACAATTTACTCAAGTGATTGCAGAAAAAGCAAATTTAGCACAACGTCTTGAACAATTACAGTCCCAGAGTTATCAAACTGAAGTTGTGGTTGCTACGACCAATGCCCTAGAGTCAAAACTAGGAGAATTAGAAGTAGAATATGCCAAAGACCGTTCAAAACTCAGTGAACATCATCCTGTACAACAAACCCGCCAATCACAGATGAATAACATCCGTCAGCGTCTGATAGCATTGCGTTAGTTTTGGCAATAGTGTAGCTGATTTGATGAATGCGATCGCTTCTGGGTTAAATAACGAGAAAACCGTCTCAGAAGGTACTCTTCCAATTGCCTAAAATTGATATCTTCCTGTTAACAGCGAAAGTGTTGTCAGGTAGATTAATGACAAGAATTAATGGATTTATTGGTCGCCGTAACTTTTTGAAATTTGCCGGGACAGGTAGTTTAGCGATCGCAGCGACAACTATTGGTGGTAGCTTAATAGGTAATATCCCAAAAACTGCGATCGCTGATGTTCATCCAGCTAATCCAAATCCAGTCAATCCTAGTCAGGCTCTCAAACTTTTGCTGGATGGGAATCAACGCTTTATCCAATACAAACGCCAATATCCCCATCAATCATTGGCACGTTTAAAATTAGTAGCCAAAGCACAGTACCCTTTTGCTGCTATTTTAGGTTGTGCTGACTCTAGAGTTCCCACAGAAATTATTTTCGACCAAGGACTAGGAGATTTATTTGTGGTGCGCGTTGCTGGTAACGTCGCTAGTGACATGACTATCGGTAGTTTGGAATATACTACAGCCGTCCTTGGTACACAATTGATTGTGGTGTTGGGTCATACAAAATGTGGTGCTGTCGCCGCAGCCATGAAAAACGACCCAATGCCCGGTATGATTAGCGACATAGCTGAAAGTATTAAACCAGCATTAACCAACTTGAATCCCACTGATGCGGTCATTGCCAATGTGCAGTATCAGTCAAAAAAATTACAACACAGTTCGCCAATATTAACTCAATTACTAAAAGCCAGCAAACTCCAAATAGTTGGTGCTTGCTACGATATCGATACTGGCAAGGTGAATATAATTACTTAAATTATCAGGTAGATATAGCAATTCTATTTGATTTGTGGACATTATACCGCTTCAGATCCCCGACTTTTTCCAGAAGTTGGGGATTTTGTCGTTCACCAATAATTCCAAGTGCGATCAATGCTGTTTATGTCTTCTATACACTAATTTGTGACTTAAGTCTTGTGGACATAGAAAAATTAACCATAGATTAAATCCATACTTCACCATATTATTCTGCTATGCAAATTATGTGTAGTAAAAATACACCACTCTGATATATTTCAGTAAATGATAAACATTAGAAACTTCTAAGTTAAATCAACAAAATTATCTTTACTTAAAAGACAAAATATGCTTTAGAGTGATCGCGTCTTTTGGTAGAACGATTTAACTTGGTTTGGAAAACAGAAACTTAGCAAAAATTTACTGTTGGGAGTGAGGTAGATTCATGAGCAGAATTAATGGATTTGTTGGGCGACGAAATTTTTTGAAATTAGCAGGTATAGGTAGTGTTGCTGTTGGTGCAAGTGCCGCTACTAGTGTAGCTTGGCAAGAAGAACAAGCTATTGCTCAACAACCCGCTAAACCGGATATAAAACCTCAACTAAAAGACCCTCAAGAGGCTTTAAAAAGGTTGATAGAAGGTAATCAAAGATTTGTAGAAGATAAACGCATGAATCCAAATCAATCAAAATTGCGTTTACAAGAAACTGCCCTTGGTCAATATCCATTTGCAGCTATATTAGGCTGTGCAGATTCTAGAGTGCCAGCAGAAATTGTATTTGATCAAGGATTAGGAGACTTATTTGTAGTTCGGTTAGCCGGGAATGTTGTCAGTCAAGAAGGTGTGGGAAGTCTAGAATTTGCCACGGCGGTATTAGGTGCGCCATTAATAGTTGTTTTAGGGCATACAAAATGTGGTGCAGTCTCAGCAGCAGTCAAAGGCGACCCCCTTCCTGGTAGAATTGGAATTTTTGTAGAAGAAATTAAACCTTCTGTAGAACTGGTGAGAGACAAGACAGGAAACTTAGAAGATAATTCTGTGATTTCTAATGTGAAATATCAAGTCAGAAGGTTAGAAGAAAGCTCAACAATTTTAAAACAACTGATCAAAGAAAACAAATTAAAAATTGCTGGCGGTAGTTATGATGTCGCAACAGGAAAAGTCAAATTTGTAGTTTGATTAAATCCCGTCTACAGCACTGTCTTCTCATGATTAATGAATTCTGAAACACAGACTTGAATTAATTTGCGTTGCTGAGTGGTTAGACTTGAGCTAAAAAAGAGTAGAAACTATGAGGGTGGGCGTTGCTCACCCTATTTATTTAGATGAGATTAATTAGAAAATGACAGACTTTCGAGAAATTCCCGTATGGGAAAAAGCCCATGAACTCACAGTTGCTATTTATGAAATTACCAGAACCTTTCCCGAAGCGGAATTATTGGGTTTAACACAGCAAATTCGGTTAGCCTGTGCCGCAATTCCGATTAAAATAGCCCAAGGATGCGATCGCGATGATAAAACCGAACAAATCAACTTGCTGGTGTTGGCGAAGGATGCAGCGATTGAAGTGGAGTATTATCTGCTGCTTTGTTATGAGTTAGATATGCTCACCCCATCTGATTACGATCGCCTGATTAGCAGTGTAGTGGAAGTCAAGCAACTTTTAATATCCTTTATTGACAAGCAGAGTCGGAACTTTTGAATACAGCAGTTATTAAACTTCTACCACAACACATCCAAATGATCCGCAGCCACGCCGAAAGCACCTACCCCAACGAATGCTGCGGAATTATCCTGGGTTATCTAGAAAATCAGATTAAAACTGTCGTCGAAATTATCCCCACAGAAAACGCCTGGAGTGCTGAGTCAGCGAATTTCGCCCCTCACACAGAACGCAACGAAACCAGCAGATATGCGATCGCACCCCAAGATATGTTACAAATACAAAAATCAGCGCGGGATAAATCATTAAACATAATTGGCATTTATCACTCCCACCCTGATAACCCCGCAATTCCTTCCGAATGCGATCGCCAGTATGCTTGGCCTGCATACTCGTATATAATAGTTTCCGTTCAAAATGGCCAAGCTGGCGAACTCCTTAGTTGGAGTTTAGATGACCAGCATCAGTTTCAACGAGAGACAATCGATACCATAAAACAGTAGCCAGAATAAAGAATTCAGAATACTTCATTCCTGCATAGGTGAAGTCACAGACTCAATTCAACCAATTTTTTCACCAGTTGGACAAAATTCATTCTGAATTCTGACTCCTGAGTTCTGAATTCTTCTTGATAAATTCAGCTACTTAAGTTAAATAAACACATCATTTTTCGATAGGATTAATGATCCGTTCGTCCACAGCACAACTGCTATGTTAAATCCCAACCTGGATGAAATCCAGCTAACTAAAGACGACTACGAACGATACTCTCGCCACTTGATTTTGCCAGAAGTCGGTGTCGAAGGTCAAAAACGCTTAAAAGCCGCCAGTGTATTATGTATCGGTACAGGTGGTTTAGGTTCTCCACTGCTGTTATATTTAGCCGCAGCTGGTATCGGCCGTATTGGTATTGTGGATTTTGATGTTGTTGATACTTCTAACCTACAACGTCAAGTAATTCACGGTACTTCTTGGGTAGGTAAACCCAAAATTGAATCAGCTAAAAACCGCATTCACGAAATTAACCCTTATTGTCAGGTTGATTTATACGAAACTCGGCTGAGTTCCGAAAACGCCCTCGATATTGTTCGTCCTTACGATATCGTGGTGGATGGCACTGATAACTTCCCCACGAGATATCTAGTCAATGATGCTTGTGTATTGCTGAACAAGCCCAATGTTTACGGTTCGATTTTCCGGTTTGAAGGTCAAGCAACGGTATTTAACTACGAAGGTGGGCCGAACTACCGCGACTTGTATCCCGAACCACCACCACCAGGGATGGTTCCTTCCTGTGCAGAAGGCGGCGTTTTGGGCATTTTACCCGGAATGATTGGTGTCATTCAAGCCACGGAAACTGTCAAAATTATTCTCGGTAATAGTAATACTTTAAGCGGTAGATTATTGCTATACAACGCTCTGGATATGAAATTCCGGGAGTTGAAACTGCGTCCTAACCCCATCCGCCCAGTGATTGAAAAGCTGATAGACTACGAGCAGTTCTGCGGTATTACCCAAGCCAAGGCGGAAGAAGCCAAACAACAGCAAGAAATTGCCGAAATGACTGTGACAGAATTAAAAGCATTGCTAGATAGTGGTGCTAAAGATTTTGTCTTGTTGGATGTGCGTAACCCTCACGAATATGACATTGCGAAAATTCCTGGTTCGGTATTAGTACCACTACCAGATATTGAAAGCGGTCATGGTGTAGCTAAGGTAAAAGAAATCCTCAACGGACACCGCTTGATTGCTCATTGTAAGATGGGCGGTCGTTCTGCCAAAGCCCTCAGCATCCTCAAAGACGCGGGAATTGTTGGTACAAATGTCAAAGGCGGGATCAACGCATGGAGTCGAGAAGTTGATTCTTCGGTTCCTGAATATTAAGAATCATCTGTCAATTAAACAGAAAAAATCCGGGGGGAGGTAATATAAATTACTTCCCCTTTCTCTGTTATGAGTATTGTGCGATCGCCTGCCCAGGTTTTATGGTTGCAAGTATTAGCGTTAGCAGCCGTACAAGGGTCAATTAGCCTAGCTTGGTTAATTTACAATTCATATTTGCCCCAACTACTGACGCAGTTTGGTTTTTCTGCATCTTTGGCGGCTGGTTTGCTAGTTGTTGAAAATGCTTTGAGTGCAGTCTTAGAACCTGTGATGGGTGGACTTTCCGATAAATCTCAGCGTTGGGTAGGAAGTCGTTTTCCCTTCATCTCTGTGGGTGTGATTCTTTCATCAACCCTGTTCATTGCAATACCATGTATGGTAACTTTTGTCCAGCCAACGGCAATTATGCGATCGCTTTTACCGCTAACTCTGGTAGCCTGGGCATTAGCTATGACTATATTTCGCAGTCCGGCTATGGCTTTATTGTGGAAATATGCCACACCACCCCAGTTACCATCAGCCGTGAGCATTGTGACTGTGGTTGGGGGTACAATTGGGGCGTTTCGACCCATAGCAAGTCAATATATTCTGAGTTTTGGGGCAGTTTTCGCCTTTACAATTGCTTCTTTTGTGATGTTGGCAGTGGCTTGGCTATTACGTTGGTTGAACCCTCCCGACACACCAAATCTTCAGCAGGAAACCACAACTGTCAAATTACCTTATCTCACATTGAGTTTAATTTTTGCCACTGGTATTGGTGTCGCCTGGGGTACAAGGCTATTAATGAACACCTTAACGCAATTGCTCAAGTTACAATTTTCTGGGCAAAATATTGACATGCTACTAGTTTACATTGGGCTGGCGATCGCCATCTCTGCCCTACCAGCCGGAGTTTTTGCAGTCAAACTCGGTAATAGTCAGGCAATGCTAGTGGGTGTAGTTACCACAATTATTTCCATATTAGCGATCGCTTTTACAGGTGCTATCTTACCGCTAATTATTTTGTTAGTACCAAGTTTTAGTACCATTATCAATGGTGTAATTCCTTTAGCTTTGGAATTAATGCCTGCCAATTTGGGAGGCTTGGGTATAGGGACTTACTTTGGTGGGTTTGCTTTAGCCATGAGTTTATTTGGCTGGTTATTTCCCCAAGCTGCAAAAATCACACCGATAAATAGCGGTTTGTTTTGTGCTTTGGCTTTCTTGTTAGTAGGTATTTGCGTCACAACTGCTAATCAATGGTTTAAGAAAGAAGTGTAGAAGTATAGGTATCTCAAAGCTCTTACACCCGTAAACCCTTGCACCCAGTCTCAACAGACGACCTTGGCGTTTAAATCCTGAGTCAAATCCCATAACTACGATGATATGGTTTTAGCAACGTCTTGGCTTGATAAACATAAACAACATTCACCACCTCTCCACCCCGACGCAATACTATTTGTTCAATTTCTTCCACGCTGCGAAAATGATGGCGATAACTAGCCATTAAATCTTGTCTCAAATTAAACGGTGCAGTGGTAATATATAGCGCGTCTTTACCTACCCATTGTTCCGCCGTAGACCAAAAAGCAAAGCCACGGTTATCATTGCCAATATCAAAACAAGTAATCGGAATTTCTGCTAAAGGTTGCAACGCCATCGCAATCGGGCCTGCTACATAATAGCGATTAGTAAATATAAAACTAGAATTTTGCAGCGCATTTTTCAAAATTGTTGATTCACGAAATTTATCTCGTAGTTGTTGAACATCAATTAATTCTGTAGAAGGGTCATACTTAACAGGTAAAAATCCACCCAATAAAGCATACTGGCTAGGTTTTTGGAATATGCCGATGGTTAATTGCAGTAATAAAATCAGCATAATACTAGCAATTATCATTCCTGAACCTAATAGCCAGCGTCGCACCCAGCGTGATGATTTCTGCTCCCAAATTACAACTTGTTGTCCTAATAATAAAGTAATTCCCCAAAATCCCGGCATTGCCCAAGCGGGTAAAATTTGCCGATATCCTCCAATCAAAGTGAAGCCTAATATTAAAGGTAGAGATAGCCAGAAAATTAAGAGTTTAGCGGGATAAAAATCATCTTGATAAGTTAATGATTTTTGCGCCAAAATTTGCTGAATTTTTCTAATAATTGGCTGTAAACTAATATGCCATAAAGGGAACCCTATGGTGGGAAATAAATAAGCTACTTGAGCTAAGGCAACTAATAATACATTTAGTAAATTGTAGCCACTTTGAGGTACGGCTCTTGCTGATTGAAAACTAAAAGATACCCAATTATGCTGCATATTCCAGAACACAATCGGGGAGATGGTGATCATAAATAATCCTAAACTGAACCATGCCCAAGGCGATCGCACTACAACCCGATGCGGTGGACTAGTCGCACAAAAACCAACTAACCCTAGTCCTAAAATAAACCCATGATATTTACTATTACAAGCTAACCCGACCAAAATTCCCAAAATGGCTAAACGGTAACTGGGAACATACAAAGACCTGCGGAGAAACTCAGCCACCGCACAATATAAACTAGCCGACCAAAACAAGATTAAGGGACTGTCTGGTAAACTTAATACACCAAAACCCACTTGAAAAATGGGGCTGATGGTAGCAATGGCCAAAGTAAACACAGCCGCCTTGACAGAAAATATTCTTTGACTCGTTAAATATAAAAATATCAAACTACCTGTATAGCAAAGTATCGCGCCTAAACGAATGGTAAATTGTGAAACTTCTCCCGTTAACCAAGTTCCAAAACCAGTCGTCAGGGCAACTATCGCCGGATGATCAAAATAGCTCCAGTCGAGATGTAAACTGTAAATATAGTAGTACGCTTCATCAAAGGTAGGGTAAAGCCAAAAAGCAATTATGGCTCTAAATAATAATCCTCCGACCAACAAAAAAAGCACTGATTGATGAGCTTTTTTTGTCAACCATTTTTGAGATATTTGCATTTATTTAGGATTTGATTTTTACTATGCACCCCAAATCATAAACTCCCGCTTGCTCAAATAAATGCAATATCCGCAAAATCTCTCAAAAAAATTCCCAATCCTGAATTATTTTAGAACTGATGCAGTAAGAGGAAAAATAAACCTTACACCCTCACACCCATACACCCATTCTTAACAGCCCATTGTACGTAAGTCCTATCATTGTTAATGACCTTTTCCCGCACCCAAATACAATTCACCCACTTTCGGGTCTGTTAATAATTCTTGACCAGGGCCAGAAATCGCATCCCGTCCAGACTCCAGTACATAACCACGATGTGCCATTTCTAGGGCTTTACGCGCATTTTGTTCTACCAGTACGATCGCAGTACCACTTTGATTAATTTGTTTAATCTGCTCAAATACTTGGGTAACGAGAATTGGGGACAAAGCCGCCGAAGGTTCATCCAGTAGTAATAAACTGGGTTCTAACATTAACGCTTTACCCATTGCCAGCATTTGCCGTTCTCCTCCAGAGAGTGTACCAGCCCGTTGCTTGCGGCGATCGCTCAATTTGGGAAACATCGCAAATATTTTATCTTTTACAGGCTTCAGTGGCGCATTACTCACAAACGCCCCCATTTCTAAATTCTCTTCCACACTCAAAGAAGGAAAAACATTGGCAATTTGGGGTACATAGCACAAGCCTTTTTTGACAATTTGATTTGACTTTAGTCCAGCAATATTCTCGCCCTTAAAGGTAATTGTGCCTGTATGGGGTGTTAACAACCCAAAAATAGTTTTTGCCAAGGTTGACTTTCCCGCACCATTGGGGCCAATTACCGTCACCAATTCTCCAACTTCTACCCGAAAATTCACACCTTGCAAAATATCCACATCTTTGATGTAACCAGCATGGACATTTGTAACTTCGAGTATTGGGGCAGAGTAATCAACTGAACCTGACATACAATCCTTGAATTAGTTTAATCTTATGATGCTACGCGATCGCATAAATTTTAACTTGAGTTCGTTGAATAACGTTTTGACCTCTACCCCAAATTCTCTCCTTGTCGGCTAAGGTGTAAACACAAGTCGAAAATTTTTATTTTCCAGCCATCCCCGCCTAGAACTAAAGTTCCAGGCTCATAGCCAAAGTCTACTGAAGTAGACTGAAATGAATTTCTATTTGAGTCCTCTTTAGAGAACTTGCACTATGAGACTCGGAATAAATTCCGAGTCGGAACTATAACCTCTCACCTATAACCTGTCACCTATCACCTATCCTCTATCCATTTTTGCGTCGGTAACGTACTGCCAAATATATCCCCGCCAATGATAGTACAGCTAGACTACTCGGTTCAGGAACGGGAGGTGCTGGTTGTGAGACAATGATTTCCCCAGTTGCTAACTCACCATTGTCGCCGACTTCGCCGAGGTAAATATATAGCGGACTATTTGTAGTAATCGGACTTTTGAGTTTAAATGCAACTTGGCCATTATTCCCTAAGCTGAAAAATCCAAAAATTTTTGTAGGGTCAGTAGTGGAGTTAGCATCAAAATTTCCCAGGGTAGCCACTGCATTATTGACATTACCACCTGTAGTCCCAAACAATGCTGATGATGCAGGCGGACGCTGGCTTCCGGGGGTGAGGACAGTTCCTGTCGGACTAAAATCAAACAAGTCTAATGCTGAGATGGTATTCACATCTGCTGCATTGTCAACAGCAGTGTAGCTCAGTTTAATGGCATCTAAATCAAACCCAGTGACATTCCCAGGAGAACCAGCATTACTATCACTGATATCTTTAATTACGATAGAAGCAATCTTACCAAAGCTAATGGCCGGAATTTCCGCCCGTAGAACTGCGGTGTTTGCCGGAGAACCACCTGTAACCCCTGTTAGCTTCGTAAAGCCAAGCGCGATCGTTGCGGCTGTTGCACTTTGACTTGAAATCAAGCTAATAGCTAAGGTAGCTATACTAGACGTTAAAAACTTAACACTAGGAAGACTACTTAGTTGTTTCATGAATTTCAATATCTTTCTTTCAGATAAATACAAATATTTACTGATGTGTCAGATTTAGCTAATGATGCTAACTGAGGTAATCAACTAGGTATTTTATCAGATGTGATGAAGAAGATATCAAAACTATATAAACTTTTTATACGTAAGATTAAAAATTAAAAGTCTGCTGAACAGTCTCGATGAAATTGATTTAGGGTGTGAGGGTGATGGAACTCTGATTAAATCGTGATTTGAAAGTCGCTACTCATCACTCTGTTAAAAGCCTACACTTGTGAGCAGGGTGCAAGGGGGAGATTTTTTCCCTCTGCTCCCTGCCTGATTTTATCAAGGTGTTTTCTGCAAATCAGGTCGTTCTTCTTGAACGATCGCACCTTTTACTGGGCAGACTTGGAAACATATTCCACAATCAATACAGGTAGAAAAATCAATCCAGTACCAACCGGTTCCTTTCACATTTTTGCCTGGCCCTTCATGGATGCAGGCTACAGGACAAGCTTCTACGCAGTCAGCAACACCTTCACAAACGTCAGTCACAATTGAATGTGGCATTTGATAGATTCCCTCTCTTTAGTGATCAAGTCAATGGTTATTGGTTATTGGTTATTGGTCATTGGTCATTGGCTATTTTTATTTACAAATGACAAAGGACAAATGACAAATGATTATTGACTAATACTTTCTATTGTGGGTGAGCCATCGGCTTTAATCCAAGCGATTTGAGCAATTTGGAGATCGCTGGCATACTGACGAATAGCTTGTGCATCTTTTCCCCCCAATTCCATTTCGACTATGACTAGGTGAGTAGAATCACGGAGTTTTTGAGCATAAGCAAAAGCCGCGGCTTCCGCACTTTCGGTTTCTGGTACTACTAACCAGTTACTAGCGGGGATATCTTGGGGTAATTGCTGGCTCGATAACAGAACTTGGTGTAAATCCTCAATATTGAGAACAAACCCAATTCCGGGGATGTTTTCGCCTTGGGGATGATACAGTCCTAAAAGTTGGTCATAGCGACCACCCCGCCCTAAAACTGTGGCTGGATAATCGCTGTTGTGGACAATTTCAAAGACAATACCTGTGTAATAGTCAATGGTTTGGATCAAACTCAGATCCAAGATGATGGGAAACTTTCTTTCTGATTCCAGTAACCCTACCAGCGATTTCAGATGATTGACAGCAGCTTGCTGTTCTGCATCCAAACCCAGGCTACTGACTTTTTGTAATACATCTTGACTTTTACCGCGCAGGTCGAGCATGATTCTGGCGCGATCGCGTAAATCCTCGCTCAAGGGCAAAGTATCGATAGTCACGCGGTCAAGGTGAGCGATCGCCTGACGTACTTTTGCTTGTACATTAGCCGGAAAAGCCTGTAAAAGCGAGCGAGTAATTCCCGCTTCGCCTAAAACTATTTGCCAATCTCGCAAACCAAGCGCGTCTAAACAATCACCTACTAATAGCAATACTTCAGCATTAGCTCGTAATCCACCAACGCCTAAAAGTTCCACACCAGCTTGATAAAACTCTTGCTGACGATTGTGGCGGTTTTCCCAAATGCGCCGGAAGACATTGGCATGATAATAAAGTCGTTGCGGATAAGTGACACCTTCCATGCGCGACACTACAGCACGCGCAATCGAAGCTGTCAATTCTGGACGCAACCCTAGTTCTTCATCTTCAGAATTTTGCAGTTGAATCACCATCTGGCGTTGAATTGCTTCCCCCGCCATCAAGGTGTCCATCCGTTCCAGCGTTGAGGTAATAATCTTGTGATATCCCCAACGATGGAACACTTGTTGTAACCTATCTTCAATCCAGCGTTTTTGAGCTACATCTAAAGGTAATAAATCCCTTGCTCCCGCTGCTGGTTGATACACCATTATTTTTTATTCCCACCAAACAAACCGCCAAATAAACCTCCACCGCCTGATTTATCTGGTTGTGTCCCAGTTTTGGCAGATGGAGTTGCTTTAGAACCACCGGATTGTTGACCCAAAGCTTTATCTATTTTAGGTTTCCATGCGCTCGCTGTTTGGTCATTCGGGTCTAATTTTAAAGCATTGTCAAAATGAATCTTGGCCATTTTGAGTTGATTTTGCTTTAAATAGACCAAGCCAATCATGCTATGACAACGGCTACTCTTGGGAGACAGTTTCAGCGCGTCTTGCAATTCGACCTTGGCTTGAGCAAATTGGTTTTTATCAATTAAAGTTTGCGCCCGCCGAATATATTGTTCGACGGCTGCGTCTTCTTTGGGTGGCGCTGGTGGTGGGGGTGCAGCAGCTGTATTTGAGGCTGTGTTAGCTGTTGGTGCGGGAGATTTTTGTGCAGACGCTTGGTTAGAGAACGCTTTACCAGCACTCCGCATTAAATAAACCAAGTTCAACTCGCTAATTTGAGCAACGATAGGGATGACTTGCTGTAAGGAAGTAAATTGAGTTTCAGCAATTTTAGCGATCGCAGTTTTATAGGCATGATCAATATTGGGTGTAGCTGCCAATTGTCTGCCTAAATCAGTGGTAAGTTCTATCGAGCTTGACTCTTGCACCAAACGCTTACCCATTTGGGACAAAATTACCATATATTCTGTGCGGGTGCGATCGTTAGATAGTGCTTCATAAGCTGGGTTCACCAACTTAGATAATAATTCACTAGCCAACTTCTTTTCCCCAGGCGTAGCAGAAGCATTACTATCTGGATGCAACCGCCGCGCAATTTGCAAATAACGCTTCCGAATGTCTTTCACGTCCGCATCCACAGTAACGCATAAGACTGCGTGATGATCTATAAAGTCATATTTAAACAATCCACGATCTATTTTTAGCGACATAGGTTGGTTTTGTACCAAAGGACTCATAAGATTCCTTCTAGTTTACTTCGCTCACTCAGTGGATTGTCAGTAGCAATTTTTCATTTATTCCTTAGCCAAGAGTCAATATTTTCTATGATCCTCACACTGAGGCTAGAAAGGTCTTTTTAGAAACCCGCAATTCCATCTACGGACTACACCCAGAGCTTAAACACTAGTTATAGCAATATTTTTCTTCTAAAAAGCCAAAAACAGCCTGTTTTTCGGCTACACTGAACAATTTATCCTGGACAAATTGAGTATAATTTTACTGTGAAATTTTAGACATTCAATTTGAATATTTTTTCATCATTAGTCATTTGTGTTGAACAAGCGCAAATCACCCAGGATTAGCCTCAACTGCCTAAATATCGCAGCAAAATCGATTCAAGCTGCATAATCCGAATTGGCTTGACAAGATAGTCATACTTTTCTAGTGGTAGATTATTTAATTCTGGCCAATCATTTCCCTGAACGCCCATAAATACCACAGCCATATTGAGCAATTGAGATTTTTGCTTTAAAGCTGGCATTAATCTAAAACTATGATTTGCCAAAAATTGCGTATCTAGTAAAAGTAAACTTGGCTGAAAAATTTTGATAGTTGCTAAAATTTGCTCTTGATTATTGATCCATTCCACCTGGTAGCCAATGATTTGTAGATAGTCTTGTAAAAATATCCCAATATTCTCTTCTGGTTCGGCAATTAAAATGCGTTTTTGACCTAATGGACTGGCTGACAAAGATAACTGATTACTATCTTCATCGCTCATATCTATCTCTGTGATTAAATCTGCTGGTTCTGGAATAAATAAAGTAAAGCGGCTACCTTCTCCTAATTTTGATTCGACGGTGACATCTCCCCCATGTAATCGCGCTAATTTACGTGTTAAAGCTAATCCTAGTCCTGTACCTTCATACTGACGATTTAGTTGACTATCTAGCTGTTTAAATGGTTCAAACAGCAAATGAAATTGACTATTATCTATACCAATACCAGTATCAGCAACAGTAAATGTAATACCTTCAGGAACTTTTTTGATTTCTAAACTTACCTGACCTGCTGGTGTAAATTTAATTGCATTGGTCATTAAGTTAATTAGCATTTGTTTGCAGCGCCGAATATCAACTCGACAAATTTCTGCTTCTGGGTCAATTTTGCTGATTAGTTTTAAACCTTTTTCTTGAGCTTGGTCACGTACTGTCGAAAGGGCATAATTACATAAATCTAAGACCGATACAGTTGATAAATGTAATTCTTCTTTGCCTGATTCTACTTTTGATAAATCCAGAATATCGTTGATGATTGCTAATAAATGTTCGCCGCTACTATAGATACAACTAACATATTCTTGTTGTTTCTCATTTAAAGAGCCAACCATATCTTGTTGTAATAATTGTGATAAGCCCATAATTGCATTTAAAGGAGTTCGCAATTCATGGCTCATTGTCGCTAAAAATTCGTTTTTGGCACGATTACCTGCTTCTGCGGCTGCTTGAGACGCACGCAGTTTTAATTCTGTTTGTTTGCGTTCTGTAATGTCTTCAATAATTGCTAAAAAAAACTCTGGTGTTCCATTACTCCCAGGAATCATCGAAATCGAAAGTTTCGTCCACACTAACTGACCATTTTTGTGGCGGAAGTGTTTTTCGATTTCAATGCGATCGCACATTCCTGCTACGAGTTGTTTATATAGCTCTAAATCTCCTTTTTGGGGGGAAATATAATCAATAAAATACTTCCCGTAAAGTTCTTCCCGGCTATATCCCAGCATTTGAGATAGCGCCGGATTAATATCTACTATTTGGGCTTTGATATCTGCAATTCCAATCCCAATTGATGAACGCTCAAAAATAGCGCGAAATTGTGCTTCACTTTTGCTCAGAGCTTCTTGTACAATGTGGCGATCGCTGGCTTCTATTGCTAAAGCTACAAAATCGGCAATTGAACTAGCAAAATTTTCTTCTTCAACAGTCCATTGGCGCATTTCACCACAGTGTTCATGACAAACTACTCCCACTACACGTCCTCCTAACCAAATAGGCGCATCCAAGAATGATGTAATGCCAAGTATTTTTAAATAAGATGCAGCTAATTCTTGGGTTCTCTTATCGTTAATCGCATCATTTACAGCCAGACTACGTTCCATTTCCAAACTTTGAAAATAATTAGGATAACTAGCTTTTAATAAAGTCTGACCTGATATATGTATGTTTTTCCGCACATCATACAAATTACTACACTCTATAGCAGTGTTGTCCGCAGTGTATAACCATACACCCACTCGCTCAACCAACAGTGTTTTTGCTGCTACCTCTGTAATTTCTTGGAGTGTTGCCTGGAGATTGCCAGTTTGGAATGTCTGACTCCTGGCTAACTGCACTAAGGATTGAATTTGCTTACGCTGTTCGTTGTCTCTAATCGGCACAATCTCTGCTTGACCATCATTAACCACTGCTAACTGCATCTAACTACACCTGTTAAGTAATTACCATGTCTGAGGGAGTTATCACAAAAACAAAACTATCTTTTATAACTACAAATACTCCAGAGGATTTTTCAGAACAGGATAGTATATTTTTTTTCATTAAACTCTTTAGGTACAGTGCAATACTTATTACTAAAATTACATTATTATTAGTTATGCAACTTTGGCAATCCTCCGGTATATAACTACGTACGGAATGACTGTTTGTTAAAAATTTTATGATTTGCAGAGATCATTTCCATATAGCTACTATGCTATTAACCAGCTCATACAGTTACAAAATGCTTTTTATTAGCAACTTGATGATTGATGTCTCATAACTAATACCATAGAAGGCAAGAGAATAGCATCACTCCTGAAGACGATATCTCCTAAAATGAAAGATAATTAGGTATAAGAATATTTTGATTTATGGCACTTTAACTTTATCAAATAGTCAATTTGCCCAGTTAATTATGAGGCTCATAACTTGCGGCATTCTCCTACAGAAAGATACTTAATTATTTGAAGTTTGTAAAAATTTAACTGGTAGCAGATATTCGGGAAATAAAACAATGACTAATAGCAATCTCAGAATTGTCTCTTTAATACCAAGTGCAACAGAGATTTTAGCCACACTGGGGTTAACTGATGCAATTGTAGGGCGATCGCATGAATGTGATTATCCGCCACATATTCAAAATGTTCCTGTATGCACAGAAGCACGCTTTAATATTGATGTTCCTAGCGGCGACATTCACACTAAAGTCAATGATTTATTGCAATCAGCATTGAGTATTTATCACATCAAAACCGATGTTTTAGAACAGTTACAACCGACTCACATTCTCACCCAAGACCAATGTGATGTTTGTGCCGTCAGCTTACCAGAAGTGGAAAAAGCTGTTAGTAATTTCATCTCAACTTCGCCAAAAATTATTTCTTTACAACCTAATCTTCTACAAGATGTTTGGACTGATATTGAACAAGTTGCTCATATCTTTGATGTGGACTCAGTAAAATTACTGGAAAACTTAGAAGCCAGAGTTAAAATCGTCCAACAAAAAATCCAAGGGTTAGCACTCAACGAACTGCCCAAAGTTGCTTGTATCGAGTGGACAGATCCTTTGATGACAGGAGCTAATTGGATTCCAGAATTAGTCAACTTTGCAGGTGGACAATCGCTATTTAGCCATCCCGGTAAACCTTCTGCAACTTTGGAATGGCAAACATTCATCGCCAGTAATCCAGATGTGATTGTATTTATGCCTTGTGGCTTTGATTTAATTCGCACTCGCCAAGAAGCTGAGTTACTAATTCAACGTTCAGAATGGCAAAAACTCCATGCCAGCCAAACAAGTAGAGTTTATATTACTGATGGGAATTCTTACTTTAACCGTCCCGGCCCCAGATTAGTTGATTCCTTAGAAATTCTCGCAGAAATTTTGCATCCAGAAATTTTTGACTATGGTTATCAAGGTACTGCTTGGGAAGTTTTGTAAAAGTGCTAAGTGCTAAGTGCTGAGTGCTGAGTGCTGAGTAATGATTTTTTCGTTAGTCTAAAAAACAAATTGAATATTTTTGATTAACTCAACAAACCTCTATCTCCCTTGTCAACCGTGTCTCCCTTGTCCCCCTTGTCCCCCTAATCCTACCCCCTCTGAATAGCCAAATGATTGAGCCATTCAATTAAAGGTCTTAAAGTTCCGGGTAAGGCTGCTTCACTAACAATGACTGTGTGCTGTTTATCGTTATCTTCTACAGTTAACCTATACTGAAAGCGATCGCTCTGGGGATTTGGCGAGGGAATTTGTGCAGGTAAGCGAAATAAATCCGCCGCTTGGACTAATAATGGTAGTTCTTTAGCTTCCTTTGGTGGAAGATTGTTGGTGTCTAGGGTTGTTTTCTTTGTTATTCCAGCAAAGCCACCTGTGCGTTCAAATGTGATCCGCATTGTTTTGCTCTCCGTTGTATATAAAAGCTGGGAGAAGAAACTATCTTCCCCCAGTTTAGCAACAATGAAAAGAAGTCAGAACAGGAGTGACGCAAGAAGATTGTCTGTTGAGACTGGGTGTAGGGGTGAATGGGTATAGGGTGTAAGGGTTTTGAACACTTACACCCTTACACCCTATACTCTTACACCCTATCGAGAAACCTTAATTTTTCGTCTTACTATCTGCACAGTCCGTTCTGTATTCTGGCTTCTGACTCCTGAATTCTGCTTAAATTACTCCTACTTTTTGCCAAGCATTCTGTACAGCTTTTTGTTCTAGACTATCTGTACCGTAGAGTTCTCCCGCTACTTGGATGGTGACATTAGCGGCGGTTTTAAATTGTGCTTGGTTACGCAAGCGATCGCGTAAAGCAATGTACCAGATTTTCCCGGCTTTTTCCCAAGCATAACCGCCAATTTCCACTGCGGCTAAATAAAAGGCATAGTTGGGAATACCAGAATTGATATGCACACCCGCGTTATCTTCCCAACCCATAAACTTATTCCGCATGTGTGCTGGTTGCGGATCTTTGCCCAACACAGGATCATCATAGGCGGTTCCTGGGGCTTTCATCGAGCGAATACCAATACCTTTCACACCGGGCGCTAAAAGACCTTCACCAATAATCCAGTCTGCTTGGTCGGCTGTTTGATTTTTTAATCTTTGTTTGACCAAGGAACCAAAAACATCTGAAAAGGATTCGTTCAAAGCCCCTGGTTCACCATAATATTGCAAACCAGCTTCGTATTGAGTTACTCCATGTGTTAACTCATGCCCAATAATATCAATACATTTTGTGAAGCGTTGGAACAGTTCGCCATCGCCATCACCATAGACCATTTGATCCCCGTTCCAAAAGGCGTTGTCATATTTGACACCATAATGAACGCTAGAGTCTAACCGCAAACCCTTATCATCAATCGAGTTGCGTTCAAATACTTCATAATACAAGTCATAAGTAGCACCAGCAGCATCATAAGCTTCATTCACTGCTTCATCAATGCTTGGCGGATCACCTTCACTACGTACTAAAGTACCGGGAAGTTGCTGTCCATTTTTCGCATCGTAGATAGTGCGTCGCTTCTCACCCGGAGAAGGAGAGAAGAAAATATTCCCGACAACATTCCGTCGCCCACGGAACTGCGCGGAAACGTTTAACGTATGAAACGCCCAAGAACGTTGCTGCGGATTACCATTCACAGCGACATGCTCTAGCATGTGAGGTGGCAAAATACAACAAATAGGACATCTTGTGTCAATTGAATGCTGAAATTGAAAACCTGATGATTTTTTCTTACGCGCCATATAAGATATTCTCCTTCAAAAAAACTACGCGATCGCTATGCTAATTCATGCAATCAACATATCCTCTAGAAATAATTTTTATTGACTTTTCTACTAGTTTTTGGATATGTTCGTCCAGCATCTATAATAGTGAGTCACAAAACTTAAAACCTGTAATTTTAGCCTTAGTGGTTACACAAATCAATCACAATTATCCACAGAACTAGCAGGGCTAAATGATACTTCCTTTTAATAACGATTATGCTATTTCTTCAAGCTCTTTTACAGGATATTTCCTAAATACTTTATTAAGCTTTGTTGCATATATAGATGTTTTTACAACTGAGTATTAAGTAATGAGTAATAAGTAGTTATTAATAAGTAAATTTTTGACTCATTACTCATTATTCATTACTCATTAATTTTTTCAATCAGTTGCTGTAAATCATAAACGGCGAATCTGCTATTTATCCGCCAAATCAATGACTTACATTCAGCAGTTACCAATTATTAAGACTAAATTTCGGAAAAGTTTATATTAATTTACCTTATAAAAATTCAGTCCTACCTTAGTTCATTTTTGGCTGATTGACAACCTAGTTAATCTAGCTACGTATTAGCTAACGAAAATGATAATCAGTATATTTTTCATATCATGTTTAACTAGTACAGGTCGGCATAAATAAACAGACCACACTTCGACTTCTCCTGACGGAGAAGCTGCGCGAACGCCCAAGGCAAGTCGCTTAGTACAAGTACGCTCAGTGACCTTCTTTCTTTTTCCTTTTGACTTTTGCCTTTTACCTTGTTTGTACTAGCCATTTTTCTAGGTGACATTCTCCCCATTTTTCCGATGCTATTGCTGGATATAAAGCGACAAGATAGAAGCATCACAAAATATTGGCGAATAATTTTATGTCTTCATTGCAAGATTTTTCCAACAGTTTAGCGGACATTGTAGAACAGGCTGGAAATGCTGTAGTTGCTGTTAATGCTGGTAAACGTCTTTCCTCCAGTGGTATTCACTGGCGTAATAATATTATTGTGACTTCTGATGAATCTCTGGGGCGTTATGACGAAATCACTGCGACTCTTGCAGATGGAAACACTGTACCATTGTCATTTCTCGGTCATGACCCTAGTACTGATATAGCTGTTTTTCAACTACAAAATTCAGCAATTCCAGTTGCACAAATTGGTGATATCACAAAACTCAAAGTTGGTCATTTAGTTTTGGGATTAGCCAGAAGTAGCGAAGGTGATATACGGGCGGCAATGGGGGCGGTGAGTGTAGTTAGTGGGGCTTGGCGGAGTATGAGTGGTGGCAATATTGACCAATTTATTCGCCCAGATATCACGCTTTACCCTGGTTTTGCTGGCGGGGCGCTAGTTGATGCGGCTGGTTACGTGGTGGGAATGAATACATCTGGAAGGCGTGGTACAGCTTTGACAATTCCGGCTAGTACAATTGAGCGTGTAGTCAATCAATTACTTACTAAAGGACACATTTCTCGCGGTTATTTGGGTGTAGGTATGCAGCCTGTACGCTTACCGCATAACTTGAAAAATCTTCTGAATTTACCAACGACAACGGGGGTAATTGTTGTCAATGTGGAATCATCTAGTCCGGCTGACAATGCAGGTGTATTGCTGGGGGATGTGTTGGTAAGGTTGGATAATGTCGCCGTAAGTGATACAGGCGATGTCTTGGCACTCCTAAATAATAGCGATCGCATTGGTAAACTCATTAAAGTGCAGCTTGTCCGGGGTGGGACATTAGTTGAGTTAGATATTGTGGTTGGCGAACGTACCGTTGAGTAAGTAATTTCTCATAATTCCAAGCAAATATGATGACACAATTCAATGATGAACTGTCCGTAGTTGCCGCTAAACTGCGTCAAAGCACAGTCAAAGTTAAAAGCGGTGGGTTGGGAGTTGGTTCTGGGGTGATTTGGCAAGCAGACGGGTTGATTATTACGAATGCTCATGTAGCGACCAGTCAGCAGCCAACTGTAGAATTATCTGATGGTCGGGTATTTGCGGCTGTGCGATCGCACTTTGACCCCCAGCAAGATTTAGCCGCACTCAAAATTACTGCAACTAACTTACATCCTGCTACCATCGGTAATTCTGATACATTGCGAGTTGGTGAATTGGTTTTGGCTGTGGGTAATCCTTTAGGTGATGATGGTGCATTCACAATGGGGATGGTTCACAGCAATCATCAATCAGCCGTCATCGCAGATTTACAGCTTTATCCTGGTAATTCTGGTGGATGTTTGGCTGATTGTCTGGGGCGAGTTGTTGGGATTAATACCATGATTGTCAACGGTTTGGCGGTGGCGATTCCCAGCCACAAGGTTACCCGCTTTCTGAGTGGTAGTCCTCGTTGGCAACTTGGAGTCACATTGCAACCTGTGGTTTTAGACAGGCTCAGTCTCGGTTTATTGGTATTATCTATAGTTCCTGGTAGTGTGGCAGAAACTGTTGGTTTACAAATTGGCGATGTGTTAATTGGGGTTGCAGGACGGTTATTTACTCGACCTAATGACTTGGCTAAATATCTGCATCACAACCAAGAGTCTATACCATTACAAGTGCGACGGAGGAGAAAGCAATTTATTGTTGACATTGCCCAGAAAACCTCTGTGGAGGCGACATGATCCGAGTGGTGGTCATTGCTGCTTCTGTGGTGGTGCAGGTGGGTTTGTCATCACTGATCAATCAACATCCCCAACTAACTGTAGTGGGAACAACATCAGATTTAGAGACATTCACCAAGGAATTTGAACAACTCCAACCAGATGTATTGCTGTTAGATTTCAGCAGTAATCTTTCATCAACTTGGACAAAATTGCAACTGATATCAGAACAACAAATTCTACTGATTACAGAAGATATCGAGAGTCTTGACCTAGAAAATAGCTTACGTTCTGGTGTGCGGGGAATATTACCCAGTACTAGCACAGAAGCGGAAATCACTGCGGCGATCGAAGCGATCGCATCGGGTTTGATAGTACTGCACCCAGATTATTTAGAATTACTCCCCATCCGTGAAAAAGTTGTGGCTAACCCTGTGCAAACTTTGACACCCAGAGAAATTGAGGTTTTGGGAATGCTAGGTTCTGGGTTGGGTAATAAAGCGATCGCAAAACGTCTACAAATTTCCGAACATACAGTGAAATTTCATGTTTCATCCATCTTTCAAAAGCTGGCTGTTTCTTCCCGTACCGAAGCGGTGACGGCTGGTGTCAGGCTGGGTTTAATTATGCTGTAGTAGAAGGCAATCCGGCAAAGCCGGAGAAGTCAAAAGTAAAAAACCAAAAGTCAAAAGTATTCTTGATTTTTGCCTTTTTACTTTTGCCTTTTGACTTACCGCTACGCGGTTGAGGCAGGAGGTAAAATTGTTACTCTGCTTGGTGCGATATAGCCTTTCTTAGTCTACTGAGGTACAAATTTATCAGCGTCCATCTGTGTCCATCTGCGGTTAATTATTCTTGCTTGTACTTCACTAGAATCAGAAACGCTATAAATCAAGATTTTACTTGATGATGTTGAATTTGAGATTCGAGAATTGCCCCATAAAGTGGACTAATTCGCATCAATTCTTCATGGGTTCCTTGGGCTACCAATTGACCTTGATCGATTAATAAAATGCGATCAGCATTTTTGACTGTACTAATGCGTTGGGCTACCACAAAGGTGACACAAGCTTTTTGCTGCATTAAATTATCTAGTTCGGCTTGAATTTGGGTGGCTGTTTTAGCATCCACCGCAGAGGTACTATCATCCAAAATCAGAATACTGTAATCGGTGAGTAAGGTACGGGCGATCGCAATCCGTTGTTTTTGTCCACCAGATAAACCCACACCCCGTTCGCCGACAATTGTGTTGTAGCCATCGGGCAAGCTGATAATAAAATCATGAATCTGGGCAGTTTTCGCCACTTCTATTACTTGTTCTAAACTGCTATTTGGTTTAGCGTAGGTAATATTATCGTGGATGGTTCCAGAGAATAAGGTGCTTTCTTGAAAGACTATGCCAATATGCGATCGCAAACTTTGGAGTGTAAAATCTCGCACATCCCGCCCATCAATGCGAATCGCTCCCCCAGTCACATCATAAAAGCGGGGAATCAAGTTCATAATTGTGCTTTTGCCAGAACCTGTCATTCCTAGAACCGCGATCAGTTCTTTGGGCTTAGTTTCAAAAGATACATTTTTTAGAGCTTCTGTGGTGGCTCCCGGATAGCGAAAGGAAACGTTTTCAAAGGTAATGCGGCCACCGCAAGTATCAAATAACATCGCATTCGGGTGATCGCGGATTTCCACAGCCGCATCAACTATTTCAAACACTCGTGTAGCCGAGGCTGCGGCTTGGGCGATCGCTGGGGCAGCAAACCCAATTAATAATATGGGTTGAAAAATTAACACTAAGTATGAGTTAAATGCTACTAATTCCCCAATCGAAAAGCTATCACCAATTACCAGCATACCTCCATAGCCAAAGACTGCCAGTGTCACCAAATTACTCAGTAAAAAGATAAACGGAAATGTATTACGAATAGCCATAATCGTCTGCATATTTGCGCTGACGAGGGCATCATTTAAGGTGGTGTAACGCGACTTTTCCGCCGACTCACGCACAAAGGCTTTCACTACCCGTATCCCTAACAAATTCTCTTGCAAAACCGCATTCAAATTACCCAATTGCTGTTGGATTTGCCCAAACAGTCGGTTATTCCGATTCACAAACCTTGCCATTAACCATGCAGATATCGGCACTACCGACAAGGTAATTAAAGCCAGTTGCCAATTCATCACTAGCAAAATCACGGCAATACTTACCAATGTCACTAATCCCCCAATCACCTGAATCAAGCTAGTCCCCACAAAAGTGCGGATTTGCTCAATGTCATTGGTGACACGGGTTAATAATTGAGAAGTCTGCGACTGATCATGATAGCTAAAACTTAAATTTTGAATTTTGCTGAAAATCTTGTTGCGTAAATCATAAGCCACACCTTGAGATGCAGCTTCAGCTAAATAGCTTTGACCAAAGTTAAATAAACCCCGTGCGATCGCAGCTACTACCATCCAAGCTGCACTATAAAGTACTATTTGTAAGTTACGCGGTGCAATACCTTGATCAATTCCCCAACGAAATAATTGCGGTGTCACAGCATTGGCAACTGTTAATAGTAAGACACTAATCAAAGCTCCCACAGAAATCCAACGGTAATTGCCTAAACTCTTCAACACGCGCCCAATTGATCGCATCGGCGAATTTTGCCGCAGTTCTGGTTGTTGCACCAATTGTCCTCACCTCAAACTAGATACTTAAAAATAAGACTTACGTAAGATTTTCAGGTGTAGGGGTTATTGACTTCCCCACCCTTGCGTAATCATAAACCACATCACCAAAGTATGAAATGACTCTGAGGACTGACACAAATTGAGTTGTTGAGATGGGGTATCAGAATTTTGAACACCTACACCCCTACGAGGAAGTCAAAAATCAGAGAATTTTTGACTTTTAACTTTTAACTTTTGACTTAATTTCCACCCGTTTTCCGTACCGTTGCTACAGGTAATTGCACTGTAACAGTAGTACCAGATACCGCATCAGAATGAATAGATAATTCTCCACCATGAGCATGAACAATGCGTTTAGAAATGGCTAATCCCAAACCAGTTCCGTTAGATTTAGTAGAAAAGAACGGCTGCGTTAGTTGTGCAAGAATTTCGGCTGGTATTGGCTCGCCACCATTACAAACATTAATGCTAACTTGATCTAAAGATGAATTTTTGACTTCCCAAATAATCACATCTCCAGGAGACACTGCCTCACAAGCATTACGCACAATATTAATAAATACTTGTTTGAGCTTGTCTTGATCCCCTAAAACTTTGATTGGGTTTGGGCTAGGGATAAATTTGATTTCCCGTTCTAAGGCTTCTGGCATTTCCCAAATTAATTTCAGCAACTCTCGAATCAAGTCATTTATCTCTAACTCATCCAGTTGCAACACTTGAGGTTTCGCATAAAGCAAAATTTCACTCAACAGATTTTCTAAGCGAGAAGCTTCACCTAATGCTAACGATAATCGCTCTTGTGCGGCTGGGTTTAAATTAGTCTTTTGGAAATACTTTAATCCCATGAGCATTGTTGTCAAAGGATTGCGAATTTCATGGACAATCATGGCAGCAAATTCACCAATTGCTGCGAGGCGTTCTTGTTCTACGAGTTTAGCTTGGGCGGTTCGCAGTTCAATGGTACGTTTTTCTACTTCTGATTCTAAAATTTGATTAAATTCACACTGTTGTTGGTAGAGATAATAATTATCTATAGCTGTAGCTGCACGTTCGGCAAATACTTCGGCTACTTGAATTTCTTCTGGTGTAAATTCTCTGTGCTGGCGGTGAAAAGAGCAGATTGTACCAATGACTTTTCCTTCTGCTGTTTTTAAAGGTATGCCTAAATAAGCACAGTAACCTTCGGGAATCTGCCCATACTCTGGATTTTTGACTGCATCTTCTACCGCCAAAGGGCGACCAATTTCGATGACTGTGCCGGTGAGTAAACCATGTAGTGAATAGACATGCTCACCCTCGCCCATATCCATACTACTGGCTAGTACTTTCTCAAATCCTTTTTGGCAAACAGTCACGACTGACCAATCAATTTCTAATAACTCGCTGACTCCACAGGCAATGCTTTGCAGGTAGCTAGATAATTCTCCAGAGCGATAGTTCAAACAAGATAAAAATGCGATCGCTCGTCTTTCGCGCTGCCATAATTGTTTTTGCAACAAACTTGTTTTACCATTGGCTTTGCTCATATATGCCTGTTGCAGAAGTTAATATTTTTTTATAATCATTAATCCTAAGTTCAAAACTTTTTCCAGCAATAATTCTGGTTTTTTATATTAATTTAATAACTTTGGATTTTGATTTTATCAATATAAACATTACTATAATTAAACTCTTAAACACTAGATGTTTATATTTTTTTTACTATTTTAATAAATTTTAGTATTATTTCTAATTTAGAGATTAACCCGGTAAGTAAGATAGTTTACCCTTCATTGAAGAGTAACTATTTTTTATCAGCAGTCTAGAAGTTAATTTTAGGTTAATCTCTGTTAAAAAATAGCTAATCAATAACAATGTTTTTTGAATGACTGGCTAAGAATTCGATAAATTGTATTGATATCTTTAATAGTTTGATGGTTAAACGTTAATTTTAGCCAAAATAACCATAACCAATTTTTACAGCAAATAACCTCATTCTAAATGTACCATACTCCCAGGATAAAACTCAAGTCAGTCTGTGACATGGCAGATTAAAAGGGGTTGTTCGGGATCACAAAAGTTATGCTGGAATACCGCGATAAGAGTTCTTCTGATGATTATCTGTAATCATGCGGAATCAAATTTCTTCATCAAGAAAAAACAGTATTTACACTGGGTACATTTGTAAAAAATAAAGCGTAATCTTATATATATATGATACTCCTTACATCACTGAAGCAAGGCAACTTTGATCAGTTGAAATATAAAAGTAACTTTGATAATTGCCGAGAAAAATGACTCAATATTTATGCGTGGGTATTTAGTGTGAAGACAAAATTTATAATTAGCCATACACACAAGCATCAAATGATTTGTAAGCCGCGCATAACAATACTAAAACCTTTTACATTCGGGTTTGTTATTGCCGCAGTATTGTGTAATTATCATCAGGTATACGCCCAAACAACCAACCAGCAAGGTTTACCACCAGGAAGGATAGAAGAAATTCCGGTTACGCCCTTACCATCAGATGCGCTACCACAGCCATCAGAAAAAGAGCCATTACTTCCGCCTGTGGAATTACCTGATCAGCCAACGACAGGAGAGGATGATCCTAATGTTAAATTCCGGGTGGAACGCATTGAAGTTATTGGTAGCACAGTATTTACACCAAAAGATTTTGCGCCGATTACAGATCCTTTTATTGGGCGCGAAGCATCTTTTGCAGAGTTATTACAAGTCAAAGAAGCCATCAGCAAGTTCTACACCGATAAAGGCTACGTCACCACTGGGGCTTTAATTTCACCCCAAACACTAGATGCAGGAGTTGTGACAATTCAGGTAGTAGAAGGTAGTTTGCAAGAAATCAAAATCGTGGGTAATCGACGATTGAATAGCAACTACATTCGCGATCGCATTCGTCTAGGTGCAGGAAAACCCCTGAATGTGCCGCGATTACTGGAAAAACTGCAACTACTCCGACTCGATCCACGCATTAAAAATCTCTCTGCGGAATTGCAAACCGGTACAACTCCCGGACGCAATATCTTACGTGTCGAAGTTCAAGAAGCCGACACCTTCACAGGCTCACTCAGCTTGGATAATGGGCGATCGCCTAGTGTTGGTAGTTTCCGCCGGGGTATAGATATCCAAGAGGCCAATCTATTAGGTTTAGGGGATACCTTGAATGTGGGCTATACCAATACCAATGGTAGTAATACAATTGCCGCTAGTTACACATTGCCTGTGAATGCCCACAACGGCGCTGTATCTTTTAGTGTTAACCAAGGCTGGAACAACGTTATAGAAGACCCTTTCAGCGTTCTAGATATTCAGTCAAATAGCACCGCCTACGAATTCGGATTTCGTCAACCATTACTGCAAAAGCCCACTCAAGAGTTAGCTGTAGGGGTATCATTCTCCCGCCAAGAAAGTCAAACAATCATTGGTTTAGATAATATAGGTGGCTTTCCCTTATCTCCTGGAGCCGATGATAATGGCAGAACGAAAATTTCTGCCTTGCGCTTCACCCAAGAGTATACCCAGCGCAGCAACACACAAGTTTTCGCCGCGCGATCGCAATTTAGTTTGGGAGTTGATTGGTTGGGAGCAAGTGTGAGTGAAGAGGCTCCCGATAGCCGCTTCTTTAGTTGGCGAGGACAAGCACAGTGGGTAAGACAATTTGCTCCAGATACCTTGTTTTTAACTAGGGCTGATTTACAACTAGCCGCCAATAACTTAGTACCTTTAGAGCAATTTGGATTAGGTGGACAGTTAAGCGTGCGGGGTTATCGCCAAGATACATTACTCACAGATAACGGCTTCTTGTTTTCCTCAGAATTTCGCTTTCCCATTGTGCGGGCGAAAAAAATCCAAGGAGTCTTACAACTAGCACCATTTGTTGATGTCGGCCAAGGCTGGAATAGTAAAGGTGACAATCCCTCCACCAATACCTTAGTCGGTGCTGGGTTTGGGTTGTTATGGAAACAAGGGAATAACTTCTCAGCCCGTTTAGATTGGGGTATTCCAATTATCTCTGTTGAGGGCGACAAGCGATCGCTCCAAGAAAACGGATTGTACTTCTCTATGCAGTATTCGCTATTTTAATAGCCATCAAGATTGACGCATATAGATTCAGGACTTACGCACAAAAATTTTCTGCGGAGACTGGGTGTAAGGGTTAAAGGGTATGGGGTGTAAGAGTTTTGGACACATACACCTCTATACCCATAAACTCTTACACCCTTCCCAAAACCCTTGGTTTTTCGTCTCACTGCGTAAGTCCTATGATATACAAACATCTCTCTACCCTGGATTTCTCTCTTGTGAGAAATCCAGGGGTGTGAGAAATCCGGGAAGTGTGGGAGGATGGTGAAAAAATCTTTCCCCCCACACTCCCCTCTCTCCACACCCGCTACCCATACGTGAGAAATTCGGGTCTACCTTGTCTCCCTTGTCTCTTTTGTTCATCTCTCAAATAGGACTGCTATATCTATATATCCATCAAGTGAATTGATCTGACTGCATTGGGAACAATAAACACGGAATCAAAAACAAGAACTGGGTTCATGACATTAGCTTTTGGTAGATTTGGCTTTCTCGGTGCAATCTGTATAGCTGCTGTTTATAACAGTAGTGTTCACGCCCAAGTAGTTTCCGATAACACTCTCAAGACGGATGTGAATGGTAATTACACCATCACTAATGGCACTCTTGTCGGCAATAATTTATTTCATAGCTTTAGCCAATTTTCCATACCTACAGGTGGCTCTGTTGTATTCAATAATCCCACTACTGTCCAAAATATCTTTGCTCGTGTTACAGGTGGTAGTGTATCGAATATCGATGGCACAATCAGCACCCAAGGTAGTGCTAATTTATTCTTGCTAAATCCAGCCGGGATTGTATTTGGAGCTAATGCTAAGTTAAGCATCAGTGGTTCTTTTGTCGGCACAACTGCCGATAGCATAGTATTTGCCGATGGGTTGAAGTTTAGCGCCACAAATACCACATCGCCAGCTTTATTAACGATGAGTGTCCCTGTTGGTTTGCAACTTGGTAGTAATCCAGGAGCGATTACCGTTCAAGGAGCCGGACACAATGCCAATTTTCTTGCATCATCTTCAATATCTGGACTCAATATTGGCACCAGAGGATTACAAGTACAATCTGGCAAAACCCTAGCATTAGTGGGTGGGAATATTGCCTTGGATGGCGGTTTACTTTCTGCACCGGGAGGAAAAATAGAATTGGGTAGCATCAGTAACGCTAACGTTACTCTCAATTCCACTTCCCAAGGATTTACCCTGAGTTATCCCAACATAACGAGTTTTGGTGATATTACCCTTACCCAACGCGCTTTAGCATCTACACGCGATCTCAGCCGAGGAAATGGCGGCTCTGTAAACATTCAAGGGAAACAAGTAAGTATCCGTGATGGTTCTTTGGTGTTAGTCCAAAATCGAAGTAACCAAGCTGCTGGTGATATTGTTGTAAATGCTACAGAATCACTGAATATTAGCGGTAAATCCCCTAGGTTTATAAGTTCTAGCAGTTTAGTTAATGACACCGTATCTTCTGCGGCGGCGGGGCAGATCATCGTTAATACCCCGAAGTTAAATATTGATCAAGGCGGTTACATCTTAAACCGCACATTTAGTACCGGCTCTGGGGGTAACATTATCATCAATAGTGATGCAATAGATATCAATGGGTTTGCATCAGGCGATCCGCTTGCTTTTCGAGCCGTCAGTCAAATACTAGCTGCTTCTTTTGGTAAGGGAAAGGGCGGGGATATTGCTATTTCCACTCAAGATTTATCTGTTTCAGCCGGAGCTAATATAGCAGCTAGACCTTATTCTTCAGGTAAGGGCGGTGATCTAAATATCAAAGCAGATACAATCCAGGTATTAGGTGCAGGTGCGCCAAAAGGTAGTTATTTTACTTTAGTTTCGGCCGCTACCTTTGGGCCTGGTGATGCAGGCAATTTGAACATTGACACCCGTAAATTATCTGTTCAAGATGGTGGGAGAGTATCGGCTTCTAGCATAATTTTAGGCAATGCAGGTTCACTGACTATCAATGCCTCAGAATCAATTGATGTGAGTGGTATAAAACCTGGCGAAACCCCCAGTTATGTTGGTACTGCTGTTCTGCCTGTTGGTGCTTTTAGTATAATTTCCCGTGCCAATGCCGGCAACACTACTATTAACGCCCCCATTGTTAACGTTTCTGATGGTGCGACAATTTTTGTTCAAAATACTGGCTCTGGGACAGCAGGTAATCTGGAAATTAATGCAAACACCCTCACACTTAAAAATGGTGGAAACCTTTTAGCCTCGACAAAAGCAGGCGAAGGCGGAAACATTAACCTGCAACTGCGAGATTTATTACTAATGCGTGATGGTGGCTTTATTAGTGCAGAAGCCGGTGGTAGTGGCAATGGTGGCAATATTAGTATTAATGCACCAGTAATTGTAGGGCTAGAAAACAGTGACATTATTGCCAATGCCGTGCAAGGAAAGGGCGGTAATATTGCCATTACAACTCAAGGCATTATCGGTCTAAAATTCCGCGATACTCTGACTCCAAGAGAAGATTTAACCAATGATATTACAGCCAGTTCTGCGTTTAATTTGAATGGCACAGTGGAAATTAATAATGTTGGTGTTGATCCCAATTCGGGTTTAGTGGAATTACCCGGAAATGTCACTGATCCATCTCAGCAAATTGCTAGTGGTTGCAATGCTAATACTAGTAGTAGTTTTGTTGCCGTTGGCAGAGGTGGAATACCACAAAATCCGACACAAGGGTTGAATAGCGATCGCACCTGGTCAGACATCCGCGATATATCTGCATTCCATAAAACACAATCAGTACAAGCCCAAATGCCAAAATCACCAGAAGTACTGGTGCAAGCAACTGGCTGGCGACGTAACGCCCAAGGCAAAATTGAGCTTGTTGCAGCTAATACTAATTCACCGATACCATCAGCCTTAACCTGTGCAGCTGTAGCCGAAAATTAACTACTGTTAAAAAGATTATTGTCTGGGGAAAGATAAATATGGAATAGAACACAAGAAATAGATTAATGAAAATAACTATTGCTGGTTTGGGCTTAATTGGTGCAATTGTGACATCTGCTATTTGCAACAGTAGTGTAAACGCTCAGGTAACTCCTGATGGGACTCTCAACACTGCTGTAAGTGGGAGTAATCATTACAGCATCACCAATGGCACCCGTATCGGCAATAATTTATTTCATAGCTTCAGCCAATTCTCCGTTCCCAGTAATGGTTCCGCAGTCTTTAACAATGCCGCAGACATCCAAAATATATTTAGTCGTGTCACGGGCGGTCATGTTTCCTATATTGATGGTTTAATTCAAGCCAATGGTAGTGCCAACTTATTCTTACTCAACCCATCCGGGATGATTTTTGGGTCAAATGCCAGCTTAAATATTGGCGGTTCATTTATCGCTACAACAGCCAATAGTATAAAGTTTGCCGATGGTACAGAATTTAGTGCCACAAATCCCAGTAATACACCATTGTTAACCATGAGTGTACCAATTGGCTTACAAATGGGGCAGAATTCCGCACCGATTCGAGTCGAGAGTCATCTCACCACCGGACAAGATTTAACACTAGAAGCAGGTAGCCTAGACTTACAGGGAGAACTGGTAGCAGGGAGAGATTTAAGCCTCAAAGCCCAAGATACTGTGAAAATTAGGGATCATGCCACAACTCCATTTCTTGCCCAAGCAGGCAGAAACTTAACAATTCAAGGAAATCAAAACATTGATATCCTGGCATTGAATCATCCAGTAGCCGCCCTTCAAAGTGGGGGGAATTTGAGTTTGATCAGCAACGGGAATATTTCTGGAGATGCACATTTCCTGAGTGGTGGTAATCTCTCATTTGAGACTTTAGCAGGGACTCCAGGGAAGTTTGTGAGTTTGTTTGACCCGATAATTTATGCCAATGGGGATGTAGTGTTTGGTGATTACACAGGGGTGGCATTGAAGGTGGAAGCCACAGGGAGCATTGAGGGGGGTAATATTGTGATTACCGGCCCTGATGTGAGCGTTCCCAGCACTGACCCGGATTATCTGATACTCACAACTGAGCCGGCGGCGATTTTGCGGGCAGGGGTGGCATCAGTACCGACATCGAATTTGCCACAATTAGGCTTCACGACGGGGACAGTGGCAGGTTTGCCACCGGGAAGTATTAGGGTAAGCAGTATCAAGACATCAAATACAACAGGGGGAAATGGTGGTGCAATTACCCTGAATGCTGCTGGGGATATTGTCACAGGAAACTTAGATTCCTCGGCTTTGTTGTATTTTGGGAATAGTGGCAATGGTGGCGATATCAAGCTGTTCGCTAATGGCAATATCTCGATTAATGGCAATGTGAACTCATCTTCTCTTTCATTCCTTACAAGTGGGAGTGGCGGCGATATTACCCTCACTACCACTAACGGCAATCTTTCTGTCAATGGCGGTCTAGATTCATCAGTATTTGGACTCGATCAAGGAGGGAATGGCGGCGATATTACCCTCACTACCACTAACGGCAATCTTTCTGTCAATGGCGCATCTTCATCCCTGTTGACCTTTTATGGTACAAGTGGCAATGGCGGCAAGATAATTCTTTCCACGACCAATGGCAACCTCTCCAGCCAGCGCAGTTTATTGTCTTTTTCCAGCTCAATATTCGGGAAGAGTGGTAATGGCGGCGATATCGCCCTCACTGCAACCAATGGCAACCTCTCCAGCCAGGGCCGAATGGAATCAACGGCGAGGAATGGTAGCAATGGCGGCGATATCACTCTCACTGCAATCAATGGCAACCTCTCTAACCAAGCCGAGTTGTCATCCCTGTCCTACTCCTTAACGGGTAATAGTGGTAATGGCGGCGATATCACCCTGACAGCAATCAATGGCAACCTCTCTAACCAGAGCAATTTAAACTCATTCTCATACTCAGCAGTAGGGAATAGCGGTCAGGGTGGTGATATCGCCCTGACTGCACAAAACGGGGATATTTTGGGCAACGGCAGTAACTTGTATAGTTTTAGCGTTGCGCCCCAAGGAACTGCAAACAATGGTGGTTCTGTAAGATTAGATGCTCTAAACCAGATATCTGGATTGACAGTAGTAACAACATCTTCTGCTGCTGAGGCAGGGATGGTGTCGATTTTGGGACAGGGCGATTTGGCGATCGCTGATCTGGCCATCCAAACAAGTAAACCAATCACCATCAGAACCGCATTAACAGGCACAATCAACATTCCGGCTGATGGCAAAGGGCGATCAGGTGATGTCAACATTAGTAGTGCGGGGAACCTTACTCTAACTAACACCCTAATTGAAAGCGATACCAAAGGTAGGGACTCCGCCGGTAATGTCACCCTCACCAGTCCTGGTTTAACGACATTGAATAACAGTCAAATTTTCACCACTACAAAAAGTACTGGACAAGCTGGAGATGTCAATGTCACCACAAATCGCCTCTCCTTCCTCAATGGCAGTTCCATTAACTCCTCAACATCTGCCAGTGGCAATGCGGGAGATATTATATTTAATGTGCCTAACACTGTAGAACTTGACAATGGTAAAATCTCAGCTAATACAAGTGGTAGTGGCAAGGGTGGAGAAATTGCCCTGAATACAGGTACTTTACAACTCAACAATCAAAGTATCATCTCCAGCAACACCACAGGTATTGGTAATGCCGGTGCAATTGATGTCAAAGCTAACGCGATCGCACTTAATCAAAGCAACATTACTAGTCAATCCTTATCTGAAAGTGGCGATGCGGGAAATATCAAGCTTCAGGCAGCTAACACCGTAGAACTTAACAATGGTACAATCTCAGCTAGTACCAGTGGTAGTGGTAAGGGTGGTGAAATTGCACTCAATACAGGTAATTTACGACTCAACAATCAAAGTATTATATCCAGTAACACCACAGGTATTGGTAATGCAGGTGCAATCGATGTCATAGCTAAAGCGATCGCACTCAATCAAAGCAACATTACTAGTCAATCCTTATCTGAAAGTGGCGATGCGGGAAATATCAAGCTTCAGGCAACTAACACCGTAGAACTTAACAATGGTATAATCTCAGCCAGTACCAGTGGTAGTGGTAAGGGTGGTGAAATTACACTGGATACAGGCACTTTACAACTCAGCAATCAAAGTATCATCTCCAGTAACACCGCAGGTATTGGTAATGCAGGCGCAATTGATGTTAAAGCTTCGGCGATCGCACTCAATCAAAGCACCATTAGTAGTCAATCTTCGGGTAGTGGTGACAGTGGTACGGTGAAATTTAACACTGGGACTTTAGATTTGATTGACAATGCGATTGTTTCCACCGCCTCATCCCAATCAGGAAAAGCGGGTAACTTAAATATTACCGCAGGCGATCGCATTAACTTGCAAACTGGCGCACAAATTACCAGTCGCAGTACCGGAACTGGTAATGGTGGGACGGTTGAGATTACCGGGCGATCATTGATTCTCAAGGAAAATGCTCAAATCAACGCCTCTACAGTCTCTAGTGATGGCGGTAACTTAGTGTTAAATCTGTCTGAATTGTTGCGAGTGAGCGATCGCAGTCTCCTCAACGCCGAAGCTGGCACTACAGGCAATGGTGGTAACATTACTATCAATACCCCCTTGATCATCGGCACTGGTAATAGTGATATTATTGCCAACGCTGTCCGTGGTCGTGGTGGGAACATTAACATTACTACTCAAGGTATATTTGGGCTAAAATTCCGTAATCAACTCACTCCAGAAAACGACATCAGCGCCAGTTCGCAATTTGGTGTGAACGGTACAGTCGATATTAACAATGTCAGTGTTGATCCCAATTCTGGTTTAGTGGAATTACCTGCAAATATTACTGACTCATCGCAGCAAATTGCTAGTGGTTGTGCAGATACCAGTGGTAGTAGTTTTGTCGCCACAGGTAGAGGTGGCATACCGCAAAATCCCACACAGCAGATTTGGGGCGATCGCACTTGGTCTGATACTCGTGACATCTCTGCATTTCACAAAACACAACCTGCACAAGCCCAAATACCAAAACCACCACAGCCTCTTGTCCAAGCTACCTCTTGGCGACGTAATGCCCAAGGCAAAATTGAATTAATTGCTGATCAATCTCCTAGTCAGGGACAAACCGCATTAACCTGTGCAGCAATACCTCAAAATTAATTTACTTAAAAGACTCAATGTTAGATAAGCTACAAAAAAGGGAAGAATTTATACAGAATAAAATACAAGATTAAAATATATTCTCATGAAATTAGCTTTTATTGGGTTTGCCGTTGTTGGTGCGATCGGCATCTCTACCGTTTGCGCTCGTGGTGTTCAGGCACAAGTCACTCCTGATGGGACTCTCAATACTGCTGTGAGTGGGAGTAATCATTACAGCATCACTAATGGCGCTCGTGTCGGTAATAATTTATTTCATAGCTTCAGCCAATTCTCAGTTCCCAGTAATGGTTCCGCAGTCTTTAACAATGCCGCAGATATCCAAAATATATTTAGCCGTGTCACAGGCGGTAATGTTTCCTATATTGATGGTTTAATTCAAGCCAATGGTAGTGCCAACTTATTTTTACTCAACCCATCTGGGATTATTTTTGGCAAAAATGCCAGCTTAAATATTGGTGGTTCCTTCATCGGAACTACGGCTAATAGTATTAAATTTGCTGATGGGTCAGAGTTTAGTGCTGTGGATACTACCGCTAAACCATTATTAACCATGACTGTACCCATTGGGTTGCAAATGGGTAATCATCCCGTATCGATACAAGTCCAAGGGACAGGACATAGCTTAGATGCAACCGATAGTTTTTCCCCTGTAATTCCCAATTCTAGCTCCACAAAATTACAAGTACAGTCAGGAAAAACCTTAGCGTTAGTAGGTGGAAATATCAGTTTGAATGGTGCGACTCTGAGTGCAGCAAAAGGTCAAATAGAACTAGGGAGTCTGGGAGGAGCAGGGGTAGTGAGTTTAGTACCGATTACACAGGGTTATAAATTGAAGTATGAACAGGGACAAAGTTTTGCTGATATTCAACTAGTGCAGAAGTCACTATTAGATGTGAGTGGGTTTAACTCCGGTGCAGTTCAACTCCAGGGAAGAAATATCAAATTTACCGATGGTTCGTTGATTTTGTCCCAGAATTACGGCAATCTTCCTAGTGGAGATATTAACTTACAAGCATCAGCAGCGATCGCACTTATTGGTACCACACCTGATGCAAAAATTCCCAGTTGGATTCGTGCTGATGCTTTGGGAACTGGAGATAGTGCAAATATCAGTATTATTAGTCCCCGTTTAACGCTCCAAGAAGGTTCAGGAATCAGTAATTTAACTTATGGAACAGCTAAGGGTGGTAACACCCAGATTCAAGCAGGAGATATAGAGTTATCAGGTTTTTCACCCCTGAATCCCACGGGAGTCACAGCCATTACCACTGGCACTTTTGGAAAAGGAGCGGCTGGAGATATCGTGGTGAATGGGAATAATTTACTAATGTCTGGCGGAGCATCCTTAGTATCAATAACATTTGGTAGTGGCTCCACTGGTAAGGTCATAATTCGCAACAAAAATACCACCGTCATGGGTGAAAATCCCTTTGGAGTGTATAGCAATATGAGTATCACTACCTTTGCTAATGGCAATGCCAAAGATTTGAGATTAGATACTGGAAACTTGCAAGTATTAAATGGGGGAGTAATTGGTTCATCTGCGTTATTTGTTGGTAATGGCGGTAACGTCCAAATCAATGCTAGTGAGGCGATCGCCATTAGTGGTCGTGGTAGTGCTAATAACAGTAATATCAATTCTTCTGCTGTGCGTTTAAGTCCACAATTAAGCCAATTGTTTGGTTTGCCAGATATACTCACAGCGAATGCCGGTAGTCTCAGTATTACCACACCAAAACTCACACTCACCGACGGCGGAACAGTCACAGTTACTAGTCAAGGTACTGGGAATGCCGGAAATCTGCAAATTATTGCCGATCAGATCCAGTTGAAAAATCAAGCTTTAATTCAAGCGCAAACAGAATCAGGTAATGGTGGTGATATTAGCCTGCAAGTAAAAGATGTGTTACTGATGCGCGATCAGAGCCAAATTACAACCACCGCAGGTAGTAAAGGCAATGGCGGTAATATTACCATTAATTCACCTATCATTGTCGGCTTAGAAAACAGCGATATCACTGCTAATGCTTTCCAAGGTAAAGGCGGTAATATTAACATCACCACTCAAGGAATTATTGGTTTAGAATACAGTTCCCAACTGACAGCAGAAAACAATATCACCGCCAGTTCCGAGTTTGGGGTGAATGGTACGGTACAAGTAAATAATGTTGGTATTGACCCCAACTCTGGTTTAGTGGAATTACCAGCAAATGTGAGTGATTCATCACAGCAAATAGCAAGTGGTTGTTCTAATACGAATGGTAGTAGTTTTGTCGCTACGGGTAGGGGTGGAATACCACAAAATCCGACGCAACAACTTTGGGGCGATCGCACCTGGTCTGATGTGCGTGACATCTCTGCATTCCACACCACAAAACCCGCACAAGCCCAAATCTCTAAATTTCCAGAAACACTTGTGCAAGCGACTGGCTGGCGACGTAACACCAACGGCAAAATTGAATTAATTGCCGATATATCTTCTGTAAATTTAGCACCATCATTAACTTGTGCTGCTGTTCATAAAAGCTGAAAAAACTCACCATAAAATTACACAGCCACCCAAATAGCAAAATTTATCTTGGGAAGACTAGACACAAGGTAGATAATTACAACTTTGGATGATGAAAGTAACTTTTGCTAACTTTGGTTTAATTGGTGCAGTCTACATCTTGGGTATTGGTAACAGCCATGTTCAGGCACAAGTGACACCCGATAGTACTCTCGGCACTGCTGTGTCTGGAAGTAGTAGTTACAACATTACTGGCGGCACTAGGGTCGGCAATAATTTATTTCATAGTTTCAGTCAATTCTCTATTCCTAGTAATGGCTTTGCATCATTTGATAATGCAACTGATATTCAAAACATTTTTAGTCGAGTGACTGGTGGTAATATTTCCAATATAGATGGTCGAATAAGTGCCAATGGTAGTGCTAACTTATTCTTACTCAACCCAGCCGGGATTATTTTTGGTAAAAATGCCAGCTTAAATATTGGTGGTTCATTTGTAGCGACAACAGCCAATAGTATTAAATTTGCTGATGGGTCAGAATTTAGTGCTGTGGATACTGCTGCTAAATCATTATTAACAATGAATGTCCCCATTGGTTTGCAAATGGGGCAGAATCCTGCATCGATACAACTCCAAGGTACAGGACATAGCTTAGATATAACCAATAGTTTTTCCCCTGTAATTCCCAATCCTAGCTTGACAAAATTACAAGTACAGCCAGGAAAAACCTTAGCATTGGTGGGTGGAAATATCAGTTTAGATGGTGCGACTCTGAATGCAGCAAAAGGTCAAATAGAACTAGGTAGTCTGGGAGGAGCAGGAGTAGTGAGTTTAGTACCAATTACACAGGGTTATAAATTGAAGTATGAACAGGGACAAAGTTTTGCTGATATTCAACTAGTGCAGAAGTCACTATTAGATGTGAGTGGGTTTAACTCCGGTGCAGTTCAACTCCAGGGAAGAAATATCAAATTTACCGATGGTTCGTTGATTTTGTCCCAGAATTACGGCAATCTGGCGGCGGGTGAAATTAATTTGCAAGCATCAGAAGCGATCGCTATTATTGGCACCACACCCGATGTAAAAATTCGCAGTGGTATTCGTGCGGAATCTTTGAGAACTGGATCTAGTGCCAATATCAATATAATTGCCCCCCGTTTGACGCTCCAAGAAGGTTCAGGAATAGGTACTTTAACTTTTGGAACAGCTAAGGGTGGTAACATCCAGATTCAAGCAGGAGATATAGAATTATCAGGTTTTTCACCCCTCAATCCCACTGGAGTCACAGCCATTAACACTAGCACTTTTGGAAAAGGATCTGCGGGAGATATCTCGGTTAATGGGAATAATTTATTAGTCTCTGGAGGATCTCCATTATCGTCGGTATCATTTGGTAGCGGTTCTACTGGTCAGATTATGATTCGTAATCAAAATACCAGCGTCATTGGTGAGAATCCTTTTGGGCTTGCTAGTTTTATTGGTATGACTGCCTTTGCTAACGGCAATTCCCAAGATTTGAGATTAGATACTAGAAACTTGCAAATATTAAATGGTGGAGTAATTGGTTCATCTGCGTTATTTGTTGGTAATGGTGGCAATGTCCAAATCACTGCTAGTGAGTTGATCGCCATTAGTGGTCGTGGTATTAGTTATAATAGTAACATTCGCTCTGCTGTTGTGCGTTTAAGTCCGCAAATACGTCAATTGTTCGGTTTGCCAGATATCCTCACAGCAAATGCAGGGAGTGTGAGTATTACGACACCAAAACTCACACTTACAGATGGTGGAACAGTCACAGTTACTAGTCAAGGTACTGGGAATGCGGGAAATCTGAAAATTACTGCCGATCAGATCCAGTTGAAAAATCAAGCTTTGATTCAGGCGCAAACAGAATCGGGTAATGGTGGTGATATCAGTTTGCAAGTAGGAGATGTACTACTGATGCGCGATCGCAGTAAAATTACAACCACCGCAGGCAGTACAGGTAATGGCGGTAATATTACCATTAATTCACCTATCATTGTCGGCTTAGAAAATAGCGATATCACTGCTAATGCTTTTCAAGGTAAAGGCGGTAATATTAACATCACCACTCAAGGAATTATTGGTTTAGAATACAGTTCCCAACTGACAGCAGAAAACAATATCACCGCCAGTTCCGAGTTTGGGGTAAATGGTACGGTACAAGTAAATAATGTTGGTATTGACCCCAACTCTGGTTTAGTGGAATTACCAGCAAATGTGAGTGATTCATCACAGCAAATAGCAAGTGGTTGTTCTAATACGAATGGTAGTAGTTTTGTCGCTACGGGTAGGGGTGGAATACCACAAAATCCGACGCAACAACTTTGGAGCGATCGCACCTGGTCAGATACTCGTGATATCTCTGCACTCCACACCACACAACCAACACAAGCCCAAATATCAAAGTCTCCAGAAGTATTAGTGCAAGCGACTGGCTGGCGACGTAACGCCCAAGGCAAAATTGAGCTTGTTGCAGCTAATACTAATTCACCGATACCATCAGCCTTAACCTGTGCTGCTGTTGCCAAAAATTAATTCCCGTTACAAAACTTACCCAACTGGGAACAATATATACGTAATAAACACAAAAACTGACTAATGAAAGTAAATTTTGCTGGGTTTGGTTTGCTGAGTGTCTTTTGCATATCCGTTGTTTATAACAATAGTGTTCACGCCCAAGTAACTCCTGATGGGACTCTCAACACAGATGTTAATAGTTACAGCATTACAAAAGGCACTCGCATCGGCAACAATTTATTTCATAGCTTTAGTCAGTTCTCTATCCCTACAGGTGTCTCCGTATCATTCGGTAATGATCCTACTGTAGAAAATATTTTTAGCCGGGTGACTGGTGGTCAGGTTTCCCATATTGATGGTCGAATCAGTGCCAATGGTAATGCCAACTTATTTTTACTCAACCCTGCCGGGATTATTTTTGGCAAAAATGCCAGTTTGAGAATAGGTGGTTCTTTTGTCGGTACAACTGCCAATGGGATTAAATTTGATGATGGTAATGTGTTCAGCACTGACATAACTCAATCCCCTTTGTTAACCATGAAGATACCGATTGGTTTGCAACTGGGAAGTGATGCCGGATCTGTCCAAGTTCAAGGAACACTACAAGTTCCTACTGGCAAAACTTTGGCTTTGGTTGGTAGTCAAATTGACATGACACAAGCCACCCTGAGAGCCGCAGATGGTCGGGTGGAGTTGTGGGCGGTCAGAAATGCTGACATCAAGATGGACAATCAAACAGGATGGCAATTAGGGAGTTCTGCGGCTGCGGCTGACTGGGGTACAATTACTTTGCAGCAAGGCTCATTGATTAATGTTAATGGCACTAACGGCGGTGCAATCCAAATTCAAGGGCGGGGATTAACGGTTAAAGAAAACTCAAATATTACTTCTGTTACCCAGTCTGGAGTCGGAAAAGGTATTGTTGTCAAAACCACGGAATTTATTAATTTGTTGGGAGCTTCAAGCCCCAGACCTATTTTCAATCCAGGAATTGGAACTTCGGTAGGGGCTGTATTCGGGCCACCAGCCACCGGGCGAGCCGGAGATGTATTAATTGAAACTGGCAAGCTATACATGAATAATGGAGCTTGGTTGCAATCTACCACCTTTGGTAGCAACTCCAGAACCGGAAATTTGACTATTCGAGCCTCAGATGTAGAAGTAATCGGGGCTAATCCTCTGCCGAATGCGGCTGGTATTTTTGTGCCTACCGATATTACTACCTTGATTATGGCGGGAACAAACAATCAAGGTGGCGATATTATCATTGAAACCAATCGCTTGCGTACTGTTGATGGTGGATTGATCAGTGGCAGTATATTTAACTTGCGGCAAACTCTGGGCTTGAATAATCTCATTGCTACCGGGAATGGTGGTAATGTCTCTATCCGCGCTAATGAGAGTTTTGAAATTTCTGGAGGAACACCCAGTGGTTTGCGCTCTGGAGTAACCACCGCGCTTCAACCTTCTGGGGGAGGTCAGGCTGGAGACATTACAATTACGGCTGGAAGATTACAACTCAGCAACGGGGGAATTATTAGCAGTGCCGCAGCTGGAAATGGGACATCGGGAGATATTAATATTCAAGCTACAGAAGTAATTGTCAGTGAACCAGTATTGGATCAATTGAGTCAACTAGCCAGTGGCATTACGGTTTCTGTGGGTAAGAATGTCATAGGTACTGGTGGGACAATTAACTTGACCGCAGATCGTCTCCAAGTTTCCAAAGGTGGACAGATTACCGCTTCTACTCAAGGGCGGGGAAATGCAGGTAATATTAACCTACAAGTGAAAGAGATTGATGTCCAAGGAATTTCCCCCACCACAGTTAACGGTAATTACCTGTATAGTGCGATCGCCGCATCTTCAACAACTAACTCTGCGGCGGGGTCAATTAATATCAAATCTGATACGGTAAATGTTCGCAATGATGGAGAAATAACCGTCAGTAATATAGGTAATGGTGATGCTGGTAATCTGAATATTTCCGCCAACAGAATTTTCCTTAAGAATGGCGCAAGTCTGCGTTCCGAAGTAAATGAAGGCGATCAAGGTAATATCCAACTTCAGGCCAATGAAGTCCTGTTATTACGCCAGGGCAGTAATATTACTACCAATGCTCGCGGCCTGTCTACAGGAGGTAACATCAATATCAATGCAGGCTTGATTGTGACTGTACCAAAAGAAAACAGCGATATTTCCGCTAACGCTGTCTTGGGAAGTGGTGGCAATATTCAAATCACTACTGGCGGTATCTTGGGACTAAAATTTAGTGATCAGCTAACTCTCGACAGCGATATTACCGCCAGTTCCCAATTTGGAGTAAACGGCACAGTTGAAGTTAGTAGTATTGGCGTTGATCCCAACTCTGGGTTAGTGAAATTACCGGGAAACGTCACTGATCAATCGCAGCTAATAGCAAGTAGTTGTAATAATACCAATGGTAGTAGTTTTGTCGCCACAGGCAGAGGTGGCATACCGCAAAATCCGACACAGGATATTAGGAGCGATCGCACTTGGTCTGATGTCCGCGATATCTCTGCATTCCACACCACAAAACCAGCACAAGCACAAATACCAAAATCCTCAGAAGTTCTAGTAGAAGCCACTGGCTGGCGACGTAACGCCCTAGGCAAAATTGAGTTATTTGCCTATCAATCTCCTAGTCAGGTGCAAGTAGGCTTAACCTGTGCTGCTGTAGCTGAAAACTAATAAATGTTATAAACTATACTAATTTGGGAACAATTAATACGTAACAAAAAATCAGAAATCGGTGAATGAAATTAACATTTGTTGGGTTTGGTGTTCTGAGTGCAATCTGCATATCTGCTATTGACAACAATAGTGTTCACGCCCAAGTAACTCAAGATAACACCCTAAATACCTTGGTGACTGGCAGTAATAATTACACTATCACCAATGGCACTCGTATCGGTAACAATTTATTTCATAGTTTCAGTGAATTTTCTGTACCTACAGGTGGTTCAGCATCATTTGATCATGCTACCGATATTCAAAATATATTTGGTCGAGTGACTGGTGGTAATATTTCCAACATAGATGGTTCTATTAGTGCCAATGGTAGTGCCAACTTATTCTTACTCAACCCTGCCGGGATTATTTTTGGTAAGAATGCCAGCTTAAATATTGGTGGTTCATTTGTCGCAACTACAGCCAATAGCATCAAATTTGCCGATGGCACAGAATTTAGTGCGGTGCAAGGTGCAGATAAACCTTTGCTGACAATGAGTGTACCCGTGGGTTTGCAAATGGGTCAAAATTCCGGGGGGATTACTGTCGAGGGTTTAGGGCATCGGATAACTGGTGATGTTTTTACACCTTTAGATCGCACTCAGAATCCTACAGGTTTACAAGTTAAGGCAGGCAATACCTTAGCACTAATAGGTAATGAGGTGAATTTCTCAGGTGGTATTGTGGCAATCAATGGAGGTGGACATCTAGAACTAGGGAGTGTGGAACAGGGTAAAGTCAGGCTCAATCCTACTCGGACAGGATGGGTAGGAGATTACTCCCAAGTTGAGAAATTTAATAATATCCATCTAGGGCAACAATCTCTGCTAGATGCTAGTGGTAGCAATGGCTCAATTCAAATCCAAGGAAAAAACATCAACTTGAGCGCAGGCTCGGCTGTCGTGCTGCAAAACTTGGGGGAACAATCACAAGGAATTACTGTCCACGCCACAGAGTCTTTGAGTTTAACAGGTAATACTTCAGACCAAAGACTAGGCAGCATAATCAAAATTGAGAATTTGGGAACAGGTTCATCCGGAGATATTTTGATTGGAGCTAATCAACTTTCCCTGGCAGATGGGGGGCAAATTTGGCATTCGATCTTTACCAAAGCAGTTAGTGGGAATATTACTTTCAATGTTGAAGGCTTGATGGACTTGAATGGCTTTGTCCCTGGTAATCCGTCTATCCCCTCTTCGATTGTCACAATCACCACTAGCTCTAGTAATGCAGGTGATATTCTTGTTTCTACCACTAACCTCAGAATAGGGAATGGGGGTAGTATTGGTTCTTCTAGTGTAGCGTCTGGACAAACTGGAAAAGTACAGGTCAATACCAAAGACCTGATCGAAATTGCTGGCAATCACCCTATTTCAAAATTACCCAGCTCAATTACTTCGTCAACGCTTTTTATGGGTAATGCAAATAACACCGTGGTCAACACATCCAGATTAATTATTCGAGACGGAGGATTTCTCGGATCTAGCACTCTCGGTCAGGGTTCAGCAGCAAGTGTGACGATTAATGCTTCAGATTTTATCGAGGTGAGTGGTCGCGCACCTGGATCAATCACATCGAGTCGCATTGCTTCCACCTCGGAAATTCTCGACCCTGTTTTTCAAGCCATTTATGGGCTACCAGCCATTCCCACTGGTGATGCAGGTGCTTTGACGATTAACACCCCATCATTACGGGTTAAGGATGGCGCATTAGTCACGGTGAAAAATGATGGCCCAGGTAAAGCTGGAGATATACAAATTAACGCCAACTCAATTTTTCTCAACAACCAAGGTAGTATCTCAGCCTCAACCGCCTCTGGTAACGGGGGAAATATTCACTTGAATCTGCAAGATTACCTGCTGATGCGGCACGATAGCTTAATTTCTGCCAATTCTGCGGGGACAGGTAATGGTGGTAATTTGTCGATTAACTCACCTGTGATTATTGGGTTAGAAAATAGTGATATTATCGCCAATGCAGTGCAAGGTCGTGGTGGCAATATTAACATCACTACTCAGGGAATTATCGGCTTAGAATATCGTCCCGGACTCACATCAGAAAACGACATCACTGCAAGTTCTCAATTTGGTGTTAATGGCACAGTGGAAATTAAAAATGTTGGTGTTAATCCCAATTCTGTGCTAGTAGAATTACCTACAAATATCACTGATCCTTCCCAAAAAATTGCTAGTGGTTGTAATGCCAATACTGGTAGTAGTTTTGTTGCTACAGGTAGGGGTGGTGTACCGCAAAATCCGATGCAAGAAGTGAGGAGCGATCGCCCTTGGTCAGACACCCGCAATCTGACTGCATTCCATCAAACACAACCAGCACAAGCCCAAACACCAAAATCACCAGAAACACTTGTCCAAGCCACTTCTTGGCGACGTAATGCCCAAGGCAAAATTGAATTAATTGCTGCTAAATCTTCTTCGCAGATAAAATCAGCCTTAACCTGTGCATCTGTAGCCGAAAATTAATTACCGTTACAAAACTGACTCTATTGGGAACAATAAATTGCAGAATCAGAAACAAGAACTGGATCAATGAAATTAACTTTTGTCGGGTTTGGTGTGCTAAGTGTAATCAGCTTATTTGCTGTTTATAACAATAGTGTTCACGCACAAGTAACTCCCGATAACACCCTCAAAACGCTTGTAGAAAGTAGTGGCAATAGTTACAGTATCAAGGATGGCACTCGTGTAGGCAACAATTTATTTCATAGCTTTAGTCAATTCTCTATCCCGACAAATGGTTCTGCATCATTTAATAATGACGCTGATATTCAGAATATTTTTAGTCGGGTAACTGGTGGTAATGTTTCCAATATAGATGGTAAAATTATTGCCAATGGTAGTGCCAACTTATTTTTAATTAACCCAGCCGGGATTATTTTTGGGGCAAATGCCAGCTTAAATATTGGTGGTTCATTTGTAGCAACAACAGCTAACAGTATTAAATTTGCTGATGGGCAAGAGTTTAGTGCTGTGGATACTGCCGCTAAACCATTATTAACAATGACTGTACCCATTGGGTTGCAAATGGGTAATTATCCCGCACCAATACAAGTCCAAGGTACAGGACATAGCCTAAATAGTCTTAATACTTTTTCTCCTGTAATTTCCAATTCTAGCTCTACAAAATTACAAGTGCCGTCAGGAAAAACTTTGGCATTAGTGGGTGGAAATATCAGTTTGGATGGTGCGACTCTGAGCGCGGCAAAAGGTCAAATAGAATTAGGGAGTCTGGAAGGAGCAGGATTAGTTAGTTTAGTACCAATCACCCAAGGCTATAAGTTGGAGTATGAGCAAGGACAAAGTTTTGCTGATATTCAACTAGCGCAGAAGTCACTATTAGATGTGAGTGGGTTTAACTCCGGTGCAGTTCAACTCCGGGGAAGAAATATAAAATTTACCGATGGTTCGTTGATTTTCTCGCAGAATTATGGCAATCTGGCGGCGGGGGAAATTAATTTGCAAGCATCAGAAGCGATCGCCATTATTGGCACTACACCCGATGCTAAAATTCGTAGTTGGATTCGTGCGGAAGCTTTGGGAACTGGATCTAGTGCCAATATCAGCGTTATTACTCCCCGCTTGATCATGCAAGAAGGTTCAGGAATTAATGCTTTAACCTATGGAACTGCTCACGGTGGTAACATTCAGATTCAAGCCGCAGATATAGAAGTATCAGGTTTTTCACCCCTCAATCCCACTGGTGTAACCTCCATTGCTACTAGTACTTATGGAAAAGGAGCGGCTGGAGATATCGTAGTGAATGGGAATAATTTACTCATCTCTGGGGGAGGTTCATTATCATCAGTGACATTTGGTAGTGGCTCTAGTGGTCAGGTGATAGTTCACAATCAAAATACCACCGTCATGGGTGAAAACCCTTTTGGACTATACAGCAACATTAGTATTACTTCATTTGCCAATGGAAATGCCAAAGATTTAATCTTAAATACAGGGACTTTGCAAATACTCAATGGTGGCACTATTGGTTCATCTGCATTCTTTATCGGTAATGGCGGTAATGTCCAAATCAATGCTAGTGAAGCGATCGCCATTAGTGGTAGCAGTAGTAATAATAACAGTAATATCAATTCTTCGGTTGTGCGTTTAAGTCCACAATTACGTCAATTGTTTAAGTTGCCAAATATACTATCAGCAAATGCAGGTAGTGTGAGTATCACTACACCAAAACTCACACTCACCGACGGCGGAACAGTCACAGTTACTAGTCAAGGTACAGGGAATGCCGGAAATCTGCAAATTATTGCTGATCAGATCCAATTGAAAAATCAAGCTTTAATTCAGGCGCAAACAGAATCGGGTAATGGTGGTGATATCAGTTTGCAAGTAGGAGATGTGCTACTAATGCGCGATCGCAGTAAAATTACAACCACCGCAGGCAGTACGGGTAATGGCGGTAATATTACCATTAATTCACCTACTATTGTCGGCTTAGAAAACAGCGATATCACTGCCAATGCTGTGCGAGGTAAAGGCGGTAATATTAACATCTCCACTCAGGGAATTATTGGTTTAGAATACCGTTCCCAACTGACACCAGAAAATGACATCACCGCCAGTTCCGAGTTTGGGGTGAATGGGACAGTGGAAATTAATAACATTGGTGTTGACCCCAATTCTGGTTTAGTCGAATTACCAGCTAATGTCACCGATCCTTCTCAACAAATTGCCAGTGGTTGTTTTGCGAATACTGGTAGTAGTTTTGTCGCTACAGGAAGGGGTGGTGTGCCGCAAAATCCCACAGAGGAATTGAGTAGCGATCGCACTTGGTCAGACACTCGTGACATCTCTGCATTCCACACCACAAAACCAGCACAAGCCCAAACACCAAAATCACCCACAACACTTGTGCAAGCAACTGGCTGGCGACGTAACGCCCAAGGCAAAATTGAGTTAGTTGCTATTCACAGTGGCTATACACAACCGGATTTAACTTGTGCTGCCGTAGCCAACTAATCACTTTGGTTGCTCAGAATGCTAAAGTCAAAACAAGCGGAGGTTTTGTCATGGCTCAAGTCCAAATTCTCAGTAATCATCCCGTATGCTCGCGTTTTAATGTTAAAAATAGTTCTCCTTACACTTCAAAAAAATAGCCATTGTAATACCAAATTCTTTGCTAGATAGTCATTATCACTGCTGTTAAGAAAAATTAAGTTTAGTTATTAATTATACTGTCATGGGAATTATAGATTCATGCGACAAAGTTTAGGTTTTGGGTATGAGATTAATCTATGGAAGTACAAGCCACTATCAACAGTGGCTTTTAGCTGCATTCACAACGGCGATCGCAACATCAGGTCTATCAACACCAACCTTGGCTCAGGTCATACAAGATAACACAACTCATACCAGTGTCAGCATTAATGGCAATGACTATACTATTACCGATGGCATAAATAAAGGTAATAATTTATTCCACAGTTTTAGTAACTTTTCTGTAGAAACAGGTAAAACAGCCACCTTTGATTTAAAGAATACTCCAGATATTACAACGATATTTAGCCGTGTAACGGGTGGAAATATTTCTCATATTAATGGGATGATTAGCACGCTCAATAGCAGTAACCCCGTCAGTTTATTTTTAATGAATCCCAACGGGATTATCTTTGGGGAGAAAGCTTCGTTAAATATTAGTGGTTCCTTTGTGGCGACGACTGCCAACAGTATCAAATTTGCTGATGGCATAGAATTCAGTGCTGTGAATGCTTCGGGTACTCCTTTGCTGACTATGAGTGTACCTGTGGGTTTGCAGATGGGAAGCAACCCTGGTGCAATTACTGTCCAGAACACTGGGCATCAGTTGGCATTTCCGATTCACCCCTTAGTCTCTTCTCCAGATCGCAGCAACAATCCTGAAGGGTTAAATGTTAATGGGAATAATTTGGCATTAATCGGGGGAGAAATTGCCTTAGATGGGGGAGTTTTAAATGCACCATCAGGACATATTGAACTTGGGAGCGCCAGTAATGGGATAGTTAATTTAAACATCGCCTCTCCAATTTGGAGGTTTGACTATAGTAATATTCAGCAATTTGGTGATATTCAGCTATCTCATCAATCTCTAGCAGATGCAAGTGGTACTCCTGCGGGTTCTATTGGGTTCGTCGGACAAAATATTAGTTTGAATGATGCTTCTGCTGCTTTATTAGTAAATGAAGGAAGTGGCAATTCAGGCAATATCAATATTAATGCGAGTGGAGCTTTAACGCTTCGAGGAATCGGCACTATAGGATTTCCCCAAAGTCTATTGCGTGCTGATAATTTCAGTGGCGGCAGTGGAGGTAATATTATAGTTTCAGCTTCGCAAGTATTCCTTCAAAATGGCGGATCTCTGCATGGCATTAATTTTGCTGAAGGTTCGGGAAGTAATATTTTTGTAGAAACTCAGGATTTAATTCAAATAACTGGAATATCACCAGTAAGCGGATTTGCTAGTTCCTTGAATACCATCACTAGAGGTTCTGGGAAAAGTGGCGATATTCAAGTACTTACCAAAAAATTGCAAGTTTTAGATGGCGCTGTCATTGGTAGTTCGCCTTGGTCAAATGGTATAGGAGGGGACATCACCATTAATGCAGCTGATTTTATCGAAGTAGCCGGAGAAAATTCACAAAACTTGGCTGATAGTGTCATCGTAGTAGGCACATTCGACGAAGGCAATTCAGGTTCATTAACTATCACAACTTCTCAACTGAGGGTACGAGATGGCGGAGGGATAGTTGTCTCGACTGTCAATCAAGGAAATGCTGGTGATTTAGTGATTAATGCCTCAGACAAAGTTGAGGTGAGTGGGGTGGGTAGTATTTCTGGTCTTCCTAGCCGCGTTGGTGTGAGGGCAGAATTACTTGCACCACCAATTCGGCAATTATTTGGATTACCGGATGTGATTACAGGTGATATCGGTAAACTCACCCTCAACACCAACCTCTTACAAATCACAAATCAGGCAATTGTAGGAGTTGATCATCAAGGGATTGGAGATGCGGGACAACTAGAAATTAATGCAAATTCTATCCGACTGGACAATGGTGGTAGCATTACAGCCGCTACAGTTCAAGGTGAAGGCGGGAATATTTTGATTAATTCCAACGATCTAGTTTTGCGTCATGGTAGTTCAATTGTGACTAATGCAGGTGGTATTGGTAATGGGGGCAATATAACGATTAACTCGGACGTGATTCTTGGCTTAGAAAACAGTGATATTGTTGCCAATGCAGTTCAAGGCAATGGGGGAAATATTAGCATTACCACTCAAGGAATTTTTGGTTTGAAATACCGTAACGAACTCACTAGTGAAAGTGACATTACTGCTAGTTCGCAATTTGGCTTAAACGGAACAGTAGATGTTCATCAATTTGGTGTTGATCCCAACTCTGGTTTAGTAGAATTACCAGAAAATATTACAGATTCATCAAAACAAATTGCCAGTGGTTGTGATGCCAATACTGGTAGTAGTTTTGTCGCCACAGGAAGGGGTGGTGTGCCACAAAATCCGATGCAGCAAGTTTGGAGCGATCGCACTTGGTTAGATATCCGCGACATCTCTGCATTCAATACCAAAAAAACATCACCAGTCCAAACACCAAAATCACCCGCAACACTTGTCCAAGCAACTGGCTGGCGACGTAATCCCCAAGGCAAAATTGAATTAATTGCCGCTAAATCACCTCCGCAGATACCACCAACCTTAACCTGTGCTGCTACACCTCAAAATTAATTACTGTTACAAAATTTACTAGATGGGGAACTATAGACACATAATAAAAACCAGAACTGGATTAATGAAATTAACTTTTGTTGGGTTTGCTGTGTTGAGTGTAATCTGCTTATCTGCTGTTGACAACAATGGTGTTCACGCCCAGGTAATTCAAGATAATACCCTCAATACTTCTGTAACTTCCACTAATTCTATAAATGGAAGTAATCTTTACACCATCACCAACGGCGAGCGTGTCGGTAACAATTTATTTCATAGCTTTAGTCAATTCTCTATCCCTAGAGGTGATTCTGCATCATTTCAAAATGCTACTGATATTCAAAATATTTTTAGTCGGGTGACTGGTGGTAATATTTCCAACATTAATGGTGAAATCCACGCCCAGCATAGTGCCAATTTATTTTTACTCAACCCAGCCGGGATTCTTTTTGGGAAAGATGCCAGCTTAAATATTGGTGGTTCATTTATAGCCACAACTGCCAATAGTATTAAATTTGCCGATGGAATTGAATTTAGTGCTGTTAACCCGACGGCAACACCATTGTTAACGATGAGTGTACCTGTTGGGTTGCAAATGGGACAAATGCCCGCAGATATTACTGTTCAAGGTACAGGATATGCCTTAAATTTTACTAATAGTCAGACTCCTGTAATTCGCGTTCCTAGCCCAACCAAATTACAAGTACAGCCAGGAAAAACCCTGGCACTGGTGGGTGGTAATCTGAGTTTCAATGGAGCTACCTTGAGTGCTGAAAAAGGGCAAATAGAATTAGGTAGTTTGGGCGGTACGGGATTAGTTAGTTTAGTCCCCACTACTCTAGGCTATACATTGAAGTATGAGAATGATCAAAGTTTTGCTGACATTCAACTCATACAGAAATCTCTTTTGGATGTCAGTGGTTTCAATTCCGGTTCTGTTCGAGTTCGGGGTAAAGAGATTCAATTTAGCGATCGCTCACTGATATTAGCCAAAAATTCCGGTAATCTTCCTGGTGGTAATTTGCATCTTCAAGCATCCGCCGGAATTGATCTGAGGGGTGCATTCAGTGGGATTCGGAGTGAAAACTTTGGCACTGGTACTGGCGGGAATATCAGCGTCATTACTCCTCGATTAAGCATTCAGGAGGGAGGAATATTAAGTAATATCACTTATGGAACATCTGCCACTGGCAATATTCAGATCGATGCCACAAAACTAGAGATAACTGGCTTCTCGCCCCTCAATTCAAATGGTAGTTTTATCAACACTAGTACATTAGGTGCTGGTAATGCTGGTAATATCTCTGTCAGTGGCGATAGTTTACTATTATCCAATGGTGGCGGACTATCTTCAGTATCGCGCGGTACTGGTTCCAGTGGTGAGGTGATGATTCGCAACCAGGATACTATTGTGCAGGGCAACAATAATTCCATCCTCAACACCAGAATTAGCTCAACCACCTTCAACATTGGCAATGCTAAAACCTTGACGCTGGATACTGTTAGGCTAAAACTACTGGATGGGGGAGCAATTGCTACAAGTTCGTTTTTTGTTGGTCATGCAGGAGATATTCGGATTAATGCCACAGAATCTATTCAAGTTAGTGGTCGCAATCAGACAAATCCAAGCACCATTGCCTCCTCTAGTATGCGTCTAAACCCAGCATTACAGAAATTATTCGGCATTCCCAATAATAATCTCACTGCTGATGCAGGTACAGTGAGCATTACAACACCCTACCTATCATTAAAGAATGGTGGAACTTTGAGTGTGACCAATCAAGGTAGTGGCAATGGTGGGAGTATCAATATCACTGCCAATACTATCCAATTAAAACATCAAGCGGTAATCGATGCCAAGACAGCATCTGGCAATGGCGGTAATATCAACTTAGAAGTTGGAAATTTGTTACTACTGCGTGAGAGTAGCCAAATTACTGCAACAGCCCAAGGTAATGGAAATGGGGGTAATATTAGTGTTAATGCACCCATCCTGGTGGGATTAGAAAATAGTGATATTATTGCCAATGCCGTACAAGGAAAGGGTGGCAATATTGCTATTACAACTCAAGGAATTATTGGTCTAGAGTTCCGTAATACCCTGGCTCCAAGAGTTGACCTGACCAATGACATTACTGCTAGTTCTGAATTTAACGTCAATGGCACAGTGGAAATTAATAACATTGGTGTTGATCCCAATTCTGGTTTAGTTACATTACCAGCGAATTTTACTGATCCATCTCAGCAAATAGCCAGTAGTTGTTCTGGTAATACTGATAGTAGTTTTGTCGCCACAGGTAGAGGTGGGATACCGCAAAATCCGACGCAGGAAATCAGAAGCGATCGCCCTTGGTCAGACACTCGTGACATCTCTGCATTCCACACCACAAAACCAGCACAAACCCAAATATCAAAATCACCAGAAACACTTGTGCAAGCAACTGGCTGGCGACGTAACGCCCAAGGCAAAATTGAGCTTGTTGCTAATCAATCTCTTACTTCCGGGAAATCATCATTAACTTGTGCTAGTTTTTATAAAAACTAAGTAAAAATCACAATAAAATTACAAAACTACTGAACTAAAAAAAACATCTATTGGGCAGAATAAACACAGAGTCAAAAATTACGGCTAAGTAAATGAAAGTAAGTTTTGCTGGTCTGTGCTTCATTGGTGCAATTTGCTTATCTACCGTTTGCAACAGCAGTGTTGACGCGCAAGTCATACACGATAATACTCTCAATACTTCTGTAAGTGGAAGTAATAGTTACAATATCACCAATGGTACTCGTGTCGGCAATAATTTATTTCATAGCTTTAGTCAATTCTCCCTACCTAAAGGCAGTTCTGCATCATTTGACAATGCTACTGATATTCAAAACATTTTTAGTCGGGTGACTGGTGGTAATATTTCTCACATTGATGGTGAAATCATCACCCAGGGTAATGCCAACTTATTTTTAATCAACCCCGCCGGGATTATCTTTGGACAAAATGCTAAGTTGAATATTGGTGGTTCATTTGTGGGAACGACAGCCAATAGCATTAAATTTGCTGATGGAACAGAATTTAATGCTGTACAAGATGCGGGTACACCTTTGCTGACAATGAGTGTACCCATCGGTTTACAAATGGGGGGAAGTTCAGGAGATATTCGGGTTGAAGGTTCAGGCAATAGTAATAATGTCAAACGTATCGGAATTTCCCTACTTAACATCACAACCCCAACTACAGGGTTACAGGTAAAATCTGGCAATACACTCTCTTTAGTTGGGGGTAACGTCACTCTAGATGGTGGTTTACTGATAGCTGACTCTGGCAAAGTTGAATTAGGGGCATTAAGCAATGGAGAATGGTTACTAGGAGAAAACAATCAACTTGCAACTGTGAGCATGACTCCAACTACAAAATTTGGGGATATTCAACTCCGAGCTGGCTCACTAGTGAATGTGAGTGGTATCAGTGCAGGCTCTGTGCAGTTAAATGGTGCAAACATTACATTGCAAGATGGTTCAGTGATTGCTGGACAGAATTTTGGTCAGCAACCTGGTGGAAAAATTCAAATCATTGGTAGTGAATCTCTCTTAATTACTGGCGCTACGTCTATTCTCCCCAGCCAAATTGCAACTCAAGCTTTGGGCTTGGGTAAAGGTGGTGACATCAATATTTCTGCACCTCAAATCATGCTGCAAAATGGTGGGATTGTCGCTGCCCACACTTTCAGTGCTGCCTCTAGTGGTAAAGTCAGCATTAATGCTCCGCTCTCTGTTCAACTCACAGGGACTTCCCCATTCGACCCCTCTAGCCTGAGTGCATTTGCCACTACAACCTATAGTCAGGGTAACGCTGGTTCACTTACCCTCTCAACCGGCAAACTGACTGTTCGAGGTGGCGCACAAATTACCTCTACAACTTTAGGATCTGGTAATGCGGGTCAAGTAAGTGTGACTGCAACCGACCTAATTGATTTGGCTGGAACGTCTTCTGTATCTAATAGTGCGATCGTCTCAACTTCTTTTGGTGCAGGGGATGGTGGTACCACCATCGTCAATACACCTAAACTCCGACTCAACGATGGTGGTGCTATTATTACTACGGCTTTTTCTAGTGGTGATGCTGGTAAAATCATCATTAATACCGAAGATTCTATTGAGATTACAAATTCTCAACAGCTAGACTTGAGTATTGCTAATGGTAATTTTATTAATACTCAGATCACTTCTAGTGTTACTGCTGCACCAGCTATACTCCGACGAATTTTAGGACTTCCTGAAACAGCAACCGGTAGTGCCGGATCTATATTTATCAACACCTCGACATTAAACATAGATAAAGGTGCTGTCATTTCTGTAGAAAACCGCCAAACAGGCCAAGGGGGACAACTAGAAATCACTGCGGATATTGTGACGTTGAAGAATAGCTCCAGAATTAGTGCCTTAACAACATCAGGGAATGGCGGTAATATCAACCTTGATATTCAGAAAGCTCTATTATTACGTCAGGGTAGTCAAATTTCAACCACAGCAGGAGGCTTGGGAAACGGTGGCAATATCACCATCAATTCTCCAATTATTGTGGGATTAGAAAATAGCGATATTATTGCTAATGCAGTCGGAGGTCGTGGAGGCAATATTAACATCACAACTCAAGGCATTATCGGGCTGGAATATCGCAATACCCTCACCCCTAGAACAGATTTGACCAATGATATTACAGCTAGTTCTGCATTTAGTGTCAATGGCACAGTCAAAATTAATAACGTTGGTGTTGACCCCAATTCGGGTTTAGTGGAATTACCAGGAAACTTTACTGATTCGTCGCAAAAGATTGCTAGTGGTTGTTTTGGGAATACAGAGAGTAGTTTTGTCGCCACAGGACGGGGTGGAATACCGCAAAATCCGACGCAGGAAATCAGGAGCGATCGCACTTGGTCAGACACTCGTGACATCTCTGCATTCTACACCACAAAACCTGCACAAGCACAAACACCAAAATCACCAGAAACACTTGTGCAAGCAACTGGCTGGCGACGTAACGCCCAAGGAAAAATTGAGTTAGTTGCTATTCACAGTGGCTATACACAACCGGATTTAACCTGTGCTGCCGTAGCCAACTAATCACTTTGGTTGCTCAGAATGCTAAAGTCAAAACAAGCGGAGGTTTTGTCATGGCTCAAGTTTTACCCAAACTATTAACCTTTGAACAATTTGTGGCATGGCTGCCGGAAAACACCGGAAAACGTTACGAACTACATGATGGAATAGTCGTAGAAATGCCTCAACCAAGTGGAAAACATGAAAAAGTTACGGGTTTTTTAGCAGGAGAAATCACTGTTGAATATAAACGCTTAAAATTACCATACTTTATCCCTAAGACAGCATTAGTCAAACCACCAAGAAAATCATCTGGTTACTCGCCAGATGTGGTTTTGATTAATGATGCTAATCTTCATAATGAGGAACTATGGGACAAAGAATCGACCGTCATGCACAGTGAATCTATTCCTTTGATTATTGAGGTTGTGAGTACAAACTGGGAAGATGATTACTATACTAAGTTAGGGAACTATGAAGCCATGAAAATTCCCGAATATTGGATTGTCGATTATGCTGCTTTGGGAGCTAAAAAATTTATTGGTAATCCTAAACAACCAACAATTTCTATTTACCATTTAGTTGACGAAGAATATCAAGTTACTCAATTTAGAAATTCCGAACGGATTGTATCTCTCACTTTTCCAAATTTACAACTAACTGCTAATCAGATTTTTCAAGGTACTTTGTAAACTGTCACATATTACCTATCCCCTACTATAGGAATACGGTTTGATTCCTGAATCTAGTTGTGTAAGCAGGGAGTAGGGAATGGGGAGTAGGGAGTAGGAAAGAAGCCTGCTCTGGGTGTGCTGATTTTTTTCCCAAATCAAATATGAGTCCTATATATCTAATGTCCATATCCTCAGTAATCATTCCGTATGTCCGCATTTTAATGTTAAAAATAGTTCTCCTTACACTTCAAAAAAATAGCCATTGTAATACCAAAGTCTTTGCTAGATAGTCATTATCACTGCTGTTAAGAAAAATTAAGTTTAGTTATTAATTATACTGTCACGGGAAGTATATGGTCAGGCAACAAAGTTTAGGTATTGGGTATGAGATTAACCTATGGAAAGACAAGGTACTACCAACAGTGGCTTTTAGCTGCATTCACAACGGCGATCGCAACATCATCTCTATCAACACCAACCTTGGCTCAGGTCATACAAGATAACACAACTAATACCAGTGTCAGCATTAATGGCAATGACTATACTATTACCGATGGCATAAATAAAGGTAATAATTTATTCCACAGTTTTAGTAACTTTTCTGTAGAAACAGGTAAAACCGCCACCTTTGATTTAAAGAATACTCCAGATATTACAACGATATTTAGCCGTGTAACGGGTGGTAATATTTCTCATATTAATGGGATGATTAGCACGCTCAATAGCAGTAACCCCGTCAGTTTATTTTTAATGAATCCCAACGGGATTATCTTTGGGGAGAAAGCTTCGTTAAATATTGGTGGTTCCTTTGTGGCGACGACTGCCAACAGTATCAAATTTGCTGATGGCATAGAATTCAGTGCTGTGAATGCTTCGGGTACTCCTTTGCTGACTATGAGTGTACCAATTGGCTTGCAGATGGGGAAAAACTCAGGGGAGATTAGTGTGCAGAATAGCGGACATCGCTTAACCACTGGCATTTTCAGTCCCGCAGATCGCAGCAATAATTCTATTGGGTTACAAGTGGAGACAGGCAATACACTGATGCTGATCGGTAGCGCAGTTAATTTCTCCGGTGGAATTGTTAGCACTAATGGAGGTGGACATCTAGAAGTAGGGAGTGTGAGCGAAGGTCAAGTCAAACTCAAACCCACTATTACAGGTTGGGAGGGAGATTATTCAGCCGTGGCGCAATTCAACGATATCCACCTGACAAACCAATCACTGCTTGATGCTAGTGGTAGCAATGGCTCGATTCAACTCCAAGGGCGAAATATAAACTTGAGCGATGGCTCTGCTATTTTACTGCAAAACTTAGGCGCACAAATTTCTAGGGGAATTACAGTCAAGGCCACTGAGTCCCTGAATCTCACGGGGAATGTTACCGATGGCAGTATTGGAAGTATTATCCAAAGTGACAATTTAGGAACGGGTCAAATAGGTGATATAACCATCTCTGCCAAACAGCTATCCATCCAAAATGGTGGACAAATCGCTACCAGGATATTTAATCAAGGTTCTGGTGGCAAGATTACAGCCAATATTGCAGACTCAATCGTTTTAGATGGTTTTGCCCCCAGCAATGGTAACAAGTCTAGTTTGGCAACATACACGTTAAGTTCTACCCATGCAGGCAATCTTACAGTCTCATCTGGCAACGTCAAGCTTTTGGATGGAGCTATTTTCTCTGTCACCGCAGGTGCAGGAAAAAGTGGGATAGTGCAAATTAATGCAAAAGACTTAATCGAAATTGTGGGCAACAACTCTATCACACTTTCACCAACTACCATAGGTTCATCAACGGTAGGTTCTGGTAATGCCGATGATACGTTAATCAAAACATCCAGGTTAGTGGTTCGGGATGGGGGATTTTTAGGGTCTACTACCGTGACTACAGGTTCGGCTGGTAATGTTGTAATTAACGCTTCTGAATACGTGAATATTCAGGGTAAGGCTAAAGGTTCAGTACTATCGAGCCGCATCGTTTCTAACGCGGAGATAGCCGATCCCATCACTCAAGCTGTCTATGGATTCCCTCCCTTTCCCAAAGGTGACGCAGGTTCTCTCACTATTAACACACCTTCATTACGGATCGCCGATGGGGCATATACCAGTGTGCGAAACGAAGGACTCGGTAAGGCAGGGGATTTGCAGATTAATGCCAACTCGATTTTTCTAGATAACCAAAGTAGTATCACTGCATCAACCGCCTCTGGAAATGGAGGAAATGTCGGATTAAATTTGCAAGATTATCTGTTAATGCGGCATGGTAGCTTTATTTCTGCTACTGCTGCGATTACAGGGAATGGTGGGAACTTGTCAATTCACTCACCAGTAATTGTGGGCTTGGAAAACAGCGACATCATCGCCAATGCTGTTCAAGGTCGTGGTGGGAATATTAGCATTACAACCCAAGGGATTATTGGTCTAGAATACCGCAATACCCTGACTCCCCGCACAGACCAAACAAATGATATCACTGCTAGTTCCCAGTTTAATGTCAATGGCACAGTGGAAATTAACAACATTGGTGTTGATCCCAATTCTGGTTTAGTAGAATTACCAGCAAATGTCACTGATACATCACAACAAATTGCCAGTGGTTGTTCTAATACAAATGGCAGTAGTTTTGTGGCTACAGGACGAGGCGGGATACCGCAGAATCCGACACAGGAATTGAGAAGCGATCGCACTTGGTCAGACACTCGTGACATCTCTGCATTCCACACCACAAAACCAGCACAAGCACAAATCCCTAAATCCCCAAAAACCCTTGTCCAAGCAACTGGCTGGCGACGTAACGCCCAAGGAAAAATTGAGTTAGTGGCAGTTAAATCTTCTTCGCAGATATCACCAGCCTTAACCTGTACTGCTGTAGCCGAAAATTAATTACCGTTACACAATTTACTGAATTGGGAACTATAGATACGTAGTAAAAACAAAAACTGGATTAATGAAATTAACTTTTGTCTGGTTTGCTGTTCTTGGCGCGATCTGTATCTGTGCTTTTGACAACAGTTATGTTCACGCCCAAGTAACTCCTGACAACACACTCAACACTGATGTGATCGGTAGTAATAATTACAGCATAACTGATGGCACTCGTGTTGGTAACAATTTATTTCATAGCTTCCGCGAATTTTCCCTACCTACAGGTAGTTCAGCATCATTTGATAATGCTACTGATATTCAAAATATTTTTAGTCGGGTGACTGGTGGTAATGTTTCCAACATAGATGGCGCTATCAGTGCTAATGGTAGTGCCAACTTATTCTTACTCAATCCTGCGGGGATTATTTTTGGGAAGAATGCCAGTTTAAGTATTGGTGGTTCATTTGTCGGAACTACAGCCCATAGTATTAAATTTGCTGATGGTAAGGTGTTTAATACCGACATAACTCAATCCCCTGTATTAACCATGAGTGTCCCCATCGGCTTACAGATAGGGCAGAATCCTGGAAAAATTACTGTCCAAAATACCGGACATCGTTTGATAGAAGGAAATACACCACCTCAGATGGGAACAACACCCATTGGTTTGCAGGTTTCTGGTAAAACTCTAGCACTTATAGGAGGAGAGATTGACTTAGATGGTGGCATTGTGAGCGCCCCTTCTGGACATTTAGAACTTGGCAGTGCTGCTGGAACAGTTAATCTCAGTTCATCATCTCTCGGCTGGAATTTTGACTATAGCAATGTGCAGAAGTTCGGAGATATTCGCTTTTCAGATCAAGCTCTTGCTAACACCAGTGGTACATCTGGCGGTTCGATTCAATTACAAGGCAGAAATATTAGTGTGAAGGAAGGTTCTGTAATTCTGCTCACCAACCAAGGAAATCAAGGTTCTGGCGATATTATAGTCAATGCCAGTGAGTCTCTAGAACTTCGAGGAGTTGGTAATTTTGGATTTAGCCAAAGCCTATTGGTGACGAATAGCATCACTGGTGCTGGTGGTAATGTGACGATTACTGCACCAAAATTACTACTTCAAGATGGGGGAAGAATTAACGCTCATACATACGGTTCTGGAAGGGCAGGAAATATTTTCGTAGAGGCAGATTCTATACAACTGATTGGGTTTTCACCTTTAAAACCTGCAACCAATCGGAGTGGGATTATGTCAGAAACTCGTGGAGTGGGAAGGGCTGGTGATATTCAAGTCACAACACGGCAATTGCAAGCCCAAGATGGCGGTTCGATTACAGGTGCTAGTTTCGGTCGTGGCTCAACCGGAAACTTATTTGTCACTGCTTCTGAGTCTATTGATTTGTCTGGTGAAACTCCCATCAGTTTCAGTGCCACTTTGCTGGGAACTGTTAGCTTTAATAGGGGGAATGCAGGGAATGTCACTATCAATACACCCAGGCTAAAAGTATCTCAAGGCGCAGGTATTGGGGCTACTACCCTTGGTCAAGGCAATGCTGGAACTTTACAAATTAATGCTTCAGAGAAGATTCTTGTGAGTGGTGTGAGTGCCGCATCGGGTAAATCAGGTCAGATTGGTGCGAGTGCAACGGTTCTACCTTTAAGCTTTCAAAAAGCTTTCGGACTATCTGCTTTGCCTACAGGTAATTCAGGGGATCTGATTATTAATACACCAATCTTAGAAATTACAGATGGGGGATTGGTGCGAGTCAATCATCAAGGAGTTGGTAATGCCGGAAATCTCTACATTAATGCAGAGATGATCAAGCTAGATAATGCTGGCAAAATTTTGGCTAACACCAATTCAGGAAGAGGCGGAAGCATTAATCTGCAATCTGATGTGTTGCTTTTGCGCCACGGTAGCAAGATTATTGCGACAGCAGGAGGTACAGGTGATGGTGGCAGTATCACAATTAATTCTCCAATCATCGTGGGCTTAGAAGATAGTGATATTATTGCCAATGCAGTTCAAGGTCGGGGTGGCAATATTAACATCACTACTCAAGGAATTATCGGTTTAGCATATCGTCCGCAATTGACCCTAGAAAATGATATTACTGCCAGTTCGCAATTTGGGGTGAATGGTACAGTGGAAATTAACAATGTTGGTGTTGATCCAAATTCTGGTTTAGTTGAACTGCCTGGAAATTTCACTGAGCAATCGCAACAAATTGCTAGTGGTTGTTCTAATACCAATGGTAGTAGTTTTGTCGCTACAGGTAGAGGTGGAATAATGCAAAACCCCACACAGGAAGTTTGGAGCGATCGCACTTGGTCAGACACCCGCAATATATCTGCATTCCACCAGACAAAACCAGCACAAGCCCAAAAACCAAAATCACCAGAAATACTTGTCCAAGCTACATCCTGGCGACGTAATGCCCAAGGAAAAATTGAGTTAATTGCTGATAAATCTTCTGTGAATTTATCACCCTCATTAACTTGTTCTGCTGTTAATAAAAGCTGAAAAAATTTCACTACAAAATTACACGGCCAAGCAAATTACTCACTTCATCTAGGGAAGACTAGACAGCAAGCAGATCATTACAAGTTTGGCTGATGAAACTAAATTTTGTTCACTTAAGCTTAGTTGGCGCAGTCTACATCTTGGCTATGGGTAACAGTCATGCTCAGGCAGAAGTTATACAAGATGGAACTCTTAACACTGATGTGTCTGGCATGAATAACTATACCATTAATGGTGGTACTGTTATTGGCAAGAATTTATTTCATAGCTTTCAACAATTCTCTATTCCTAAAGACGGTTCTGCCACTTTCAACAGTACTTCTGGCATCCAAAACATTTTTAGCCGGGTGACTGGTGGTGATGTTTCCTACATTAACGGTTCTATCAAAACTAATAGCGGTGTGAATCTGTTTTTGCTTAACCCAGCAGGGATTATCTTTGGGGACAAAGCTCAGTTAAAGGTGGGTGGTTCTTTTATTGGCACAACTGCAAATAGTATCAAATTTGCTGATGGCAATGAATTTACCGTCAATCCGATGACCACACCCTTATTGACGATGAATGTACCAATTGGTTTGCAAATGGGCAGCAATTCTGGTGCGATTAACGTTTATCGGGCAAAATTAGCAGTTCCCGCGAAAAATACGTTTGCGCTAGTAGGCAGTAACTTAAATTTTGATCAGAGTACAATTACTGCGAGTGATGGCAGAGTTGAATTAGGTAGCGTTGCGGCAAATAATTTTGTGGGACTGTCGGCAAATACGGCTGGATTTGGCTTAGATTTTAATCGTGTAAATCAGTTCCAAAATATGAACTTGAGGAACGCAGCCAAGGTTGATACCAGTGGAAAACAAGGTGGTGCGATCGCTCTCCAAGGGCAGAAAATTACTTTGTCTGGCTCTTCTACTATTACTTCCCACACTTTAGGCACAGCTTCAGGACAAGGCATTCTCATCAAAGCTTCGGAATCCCTAGAACTAATTGGTCAGCCAGCCCTGGCTAACACGGCAATTGCAGCTTACTCCCAACCAACAGCTAAGGGAAGAGGTGGGGATGTGACCATTGAAACGCCAACTCTCAATGTTTTAAATGGCGCACAAATTAACACCCGTGCCTATGGAATTGGCGATTCAGGCAACATCACAGTTAAAGCTGCAACTGTCAATTTAATCGGGGAAGCAATCTATACACCAACAAAACAGCGATTTAGTGTGAGTACCTTAGCATCTAATACCATGAATAATTCTCAAGGTCGGGGTGGTAATGTCTCCATTAATGCTGCACAAGTCAACATTCGAGATGGGGCTGAATTGCGTGCTACCGCCAGAGGTACTGGTGATGGGGGCAATATTATTGTTACAGCCCAAAACTTAAGTGTGACTGGTGAAACTGCCACAGGTGAACCTGCATTTTTAACCGGGATGAGTACCAGTAACCGTGAATACGCTACTGGCAAGGGTGGAGACATCATTCTCAATGTCGGTAAACTCGAAGTCTTAAATGGCCCTGGTATTCGGACTGGTACTTATGGTGAAGGTGCATCGGGCAATATTATTGTGAATGCTGACGAAGTAACGGTGGCTGGTAGTTCTTCAACGGGAGTCGCCAGCCGATTTTTTGCCTCAACAAATGGTAACTATGATTTCGCTACTGAAAAACTGATTAGTTTAGGTCAGGGAACTGGTGGCAATATTACTTTTAATGTTGGTCAACTCAACTTACTGGATGGAGGTCGAATTTCTACTTCAACTGAAACCTACGGTACAGCCGGAAATATTGCTATTCAAGCCAATTCTGTGAATATTGCAGGTGTCAGTCAAGTGCCGAGTGGGCAACTACTTTACTCGTTGGATGCGACTGGCCCCAGTGGCTTGTATGCTTCTTCCACAGGCCCTGGTGTTGCGGGTTCAGTAAATCTGACCACGAAGAATTTGAGTCTGAGCGATCGCGGCGAAATTGTAGTGAGTGGCAAAGGTACGGGAAATGCTGGTAATATGCTGATCCAAGCTAATTATCTCAAGTTGGATCAAGCAAGCAAACTGCGATCGGAAGCTAAGGCAGGTGAAGGCGGTAATATTAACTTGCAAGTGCGTGATGTTTTATTGATGCGTCATGGTAGTTACATCAGTGCAGAGGCAGGCGGTAATGGGGGTAACATTAAAATTAATGCTCCCAATATTATCGGGTTAGAAAACAGTGACATTATTGCCAATGCAGTCGAGGGCAGGGGTGGTAATATTCACATCACCACTGAGGCAATGATTGGGTTGAAGTATCGTAATCTGCTGAATCCCAGAGAAGTTTTGAGCAATGATATTACCGCTAGTTCTCAATTCAATGTTAATGGCACTGTGCAGATTGATAATGTTGGTGTTGATCCCAATTCTGGTTTAGTAGAATTACCAAATAATTTCACCGATCCATCCCAACAAATTGCTAGTGGTTGTATTGGCAATACTGGTAGTAGTTTTGTGGCTACCGGTAGGGGTGGTGTACCCAAAAATCCCACACAGGATATTACGAGCGATCGCACCTGGTCAGACATCCGCGATATATCTGCATTCCATAAAACACAATCAGTACAAGCCCAAATGCCAAAATCACCAGAAACCCTTGTGCAAGCTACATCTTGGCGACGTAACGCCCAAGGCAAAATTGAGCTTGTTGCAGCTAATACTAATTCACCGATACCATCAGCCTTAACCTGTGCGGCTGTAGCCGAAAATTAACTACTGTTAAAAAGATTATTGTCTGGGGAAAGATAAATATGGAATAGAACACAAGAAATAGATTAATGAAAATAACTATTGCTGGTTTGGGCTTAATTGGTGCAATTTTGACATCTGCTATTTATCATAGTGATGTTCAGGCTCAGGTAACTCCCGATGGGACTCTCAACACCTCTGTGACAGGTAGTAATCATTACAGCATCACTAACGGCAGCCGTGTCGGCAATAATTTATTTCATAGCTTCAGCCAATTCTCAGTTCCCAGCAACGGCTCGGCAGTCTTTCATAATGCCGCAGATATCCAAAATATATTTAGCCGTGTCACAGGCGGTCATGTTTCCTATATTGATGGTTTAATTCAAGCAAATGGTAACGCCAACTTATTTTTACTCAACCCATCCGGGATAATTTTTGGGAAAAATGCCAGCTTAAATATTGGTGGTTCATTTATCGCTACAACAGCCAATAGTATCAAGTTTGCCGATGGCGTAGAATTTAGTGCCACAAATCCCAGTAATACACCATTGTTAACCATGAGTGTACCAATTGGCTTACAAATGGGGCAGAATTCCGCACCGATTCGAGTCGAGAGTCATCTCACCGCCGGACAAGATTTAACACTAGAAGCGGGTAGCCTAGACTTACAGGGAGAATTGGTAGCAGGGAGAGACTTAACCCTCAAAGCCCAAGATACAGTACAAATTAGGGATACTCTTACAACTCCATTTCTTGCCCAAGCAGGCAGAAACTTAACAATTCAAGGAAATCAAAACATTGATATCCTGGCATTGAATCATCCAGTAGCAGCACTTCAGAGTGGGGGTAATCTGAGTTTGGTAAGCAACGGGAATATTTCTGGGGATGCACATTTCCTGAGTGGTGGCAATATCTCATTTCAGACTTTAGCAGGGATTCCAGGGAAGTTTGTGAGTTTGTTTGACCCGATAATTTATGCCAATGGGGATGTGGTGTTTGGTGACTACACAGGAGTAGCATTGAAGGTGGAAGCCACAGGGAGCATTGAGGGGGGTAATATTGTGATTACCGGCCCTGATGTGAGCGTTCCCAGCACTGACCCGGATTATCTGATACTCACAACTGAGCCGGCGGCGATTTTGCGGGCAGGGGTGGCATCAGTACCGACATCGAATTTGCCACAATTAGGCTTCACGACGGGGACAGTGGCAGGTTTGCCACCGGGAAGTATTAGGGTAAGCAGTATCACCACAAGGAGTTTTATGACAGACGACAATGGTGGTTCAATTAACTTAACTGCCTCTGGGGATATTGTCGCCCAAGGTTTTGAGTCCGGGTCTTTGGGTTTTTTTGAGAATGGTGGGAATGGCGGAGATATCAAGCTTTTGGCTAATGGCAATATCTCGATTCGCTATCTAAACTCATCGTCTTCCTCATTCCTTAGAAGTGGGAATGGTGGCGATATTACCGTGATTACCACTAACGGCAATCTTTCTGTCAGTGGCTCTATAGCTTCATACGTATCCAGCTTCGATGGGTCTCCAAGTGCTGGAGATATTACTCTTTCTGCAACTAACGGCAATCTTTCTGTCAATGGCGAAATATACGCATTCGCCGATAGCGAGTTTGGTCAAAATAACAATGGCGGTAATATCACCTTAACTGCAATCAATGGTAACCTCTCTATCAAAGGCGAAGAAGATTTGATATCTTTGATATCTTCCTCCAAATCAAGTGGTGGCAACGGCGGGAATATCACCCTAACTGCGATCAATGGCAACATCTTAAATGAGAGCAACTTAGTATCATTCTCCTACTCATACACAGGGAATAGCGGCCAGGGTGGTAATATTGCCCTAACTGCACAAAATGGAGATATTTTGAGCAACGGCAGTAGCTTGTATAGTTTTAGTGTTGCGCCCCAAGGAACTGCAAAAAATGGTGGTTCTGTAACATTAGATGCTCAAAACCGGATATCTGGACTGAATATATTAACAACATCTTCTTCTGCTGAGGCGGGGGCGGTGTCGATTTTGGGACGGGGAGATTTGGAGGTCACTGATCTGACAATCCAAACGAGTAAACCAATGACCATTGAGGCAGGATTCTCACTTGTAACAATAGTTCCATCTAATGAGACAGGGAGATCAGGCGATGTCAGCATTAGTAGTGCGGGGAACCTTACCCTAACTAACACCCTAATTGAAAGCGATACCAAAGGTAGGGACTCCGCCGGTAATGTCACCCTTACCAGTCCTGGTTTAACAACATTGAATAACAGCCAAATTTTCAGCACTACAAACAGTACTGGACAAGCTGGAGATGTCAATGTCACCACAAAGCGCCTCTCCTTCCTCAATGGTAGTTCTGTTAACTCTTCAACCTCTGCCAGTGGCAATGCGGGAGATATTATATTTAATGTGCCTAACACCATAGAACTTGATAATAGTACAATCTCAGCTAATACCAGTGGTAGTGGCAAGGGTGGAGAAATTGCCCTGAATACAGGTACTTTACAACTCAACAATCAAAGTATCATCTCTAGCAACACCACAGGTATTGGTAATGCTGGTGCAATTGATGTCAAAGCTAACGCGATCGCACTTAATCAAAGCACAATTAGTAGTCAATCTTCGGGTAGTGGTGACAGTGGTACGGTGAAATTTACCACTGGAACTTTAGATTTAATTGACAATGCTACTGTTTCCACCGCCTCCTCCCAATCAGGAAAAGCAGGTAACTTAAACATTACCGCCAGCGATCGCATTAACTTGCAAACTGGCGCACAAATTACCAGTCGCAGCACCGGAACAGGTAATGGTGGGACGGTGGAGATTACCGGGCGATCGCTTATTCTTAAGGAAAATGCTCAAATCAGCACCTCTACTGTTGCTAGTGATGGTGGTAACTTAGTGTTAAATCTGTCTGATTTTTTGCTGATGCGCGATCGCAGTCTCCTGAATGCTGAAGCAGGCGATACAGGCGACGGTGGTAACATTAGTATCAATGCGCCGTTTGTCATCGCCACTGGTAATAGTGATATTATTGCTAACGCTGTGCGTGGTCGTGGTGGGAATATTAACATTACGACTAACAGCATTCTCGGTTTAGAATACCGTAACCAACTAACTGCCGACAATGATATTACAGCCAGTTCTGAGTTTGGTGTGAATGGGACTGTGCAGATCACCGCACCCAACGTCAATCCCAATTCTGGTTTAAATCAACTACCCGCAAATGTGAATGATCCATCGCAGCAAATTGCTGATGGTTGTTCTACTAATAGTGGAAGTAGTTTTGTCGCCACAGGTAGGGGTGGAATACCGCAAAATCCCACGCAACAGATTTGGGGCGATCGCACTTGGTCTGATGTCCGCGATATCTCTGCATTCCACACCACAAAACCAGCACAAGCCCAAACACCAAAATCACCACAGCCTCTTGTCCAAGCTACCTCTTGGCGACGTAATGCCCAAGGCAAAATTGAATTAATTGCCGCTAAATCTTCCTCGCAGATACAACGTGCCTTAACCTGTGCTGCTGTACCTCAAACTTAATTAAAGTTACAAAATTGACTGGATTGGGAACTATAAACACATAATAAAAACAAGAACTGGATCAATGAAATTAACTTTTGTCGGGTTTGGTGTGCTAAGTGTAATCAGCTTATTTGCTGTTTATAACAATAGTGTTCACGCACAAGTAACTCCCGATAACACCCTCAAAACGCTTGTAGAAAGTAGTGGCAATAGTTACAGTATCAAGGATGGCACTCGTGTAGGCAACAATTTATTTCATAGCTTTAGTCAATTCTCTATCCCGACAAATGGTTCTGCATCATTTAATAATGACATTGATATTCAAAATATTTTTAGTCGAGTGACTGGTGGTCAGATTTCCAACATTGATGGTGAAATCCGCGCCCAGTATAGTGCCAATTTATTTTTACTCAACCCAGCCGGGATTATTTTTGGGCAAAATGCCAGCATAAATATTGGCGGTTCATTTGTAGCGACGACAGCAAATAGTATTAAATTTGCCGATGGCGTAGAATTTAGTGCCACGAATCCCAGTAATACACCATTGTTAAAAATGAGTGTACCTATTGGGTTGCAAATGGGTAGTAATGCACAACCAATTCAAGTCAATGGACAAGGCAATGATGGGATTGTCCCGACCAATAATTTAGGCATAATTGGCAGTCCGACCAAAACCATTGCCTTAGTTGGTGGAGATATTAACTTGACAGGGGGTGTAATTACTGCACCAGTTGGTCGCATTGAAATCGGTGCAGTCGGGAGTGGGACAGTTAATTTAATCTCCACACCCACAGGATTACAGCTAGATTATGCACAAGTGCAAGATTTCCGCGATATTCACTTTACACAACGCTCTTCCTTATGGAATCCCAATCCTGTAGGTAATCCGTTTGGCGGAATTCAGGTAGTAGGGAGAGACATTCGCCTCGACCAATCACAAATTGCTAGTGCAAATACAGGTAGTGGACAGGGTAGTAATATTACCGTGAATGCAGAGCAATCGCTGTTTTTGGGTGGAATCAATGCCAATGCTCAAGCTCCCAGTGCTTGGATTGTCAATCAGGTGGCGCAGACAGCAACGGGAAATGGGGGAGCAGTCAAGATTCAAGCCGGACAGTTGACTTTAAAAGATGGTGCAGCGATTGAAACCTTGAGCCTGGGTAGGGGAGCAGCAGGGAAGGTAGAGGTAGGAGCAGATACAGTTGCTATTAGTGGGACTGTTGCTGTCAAATCTCCTTTATTACCAACAGGAACTAGCAGTAGCCGTATTGCTAGTCAAACTTACGCATCAGGAGATGGAGGAGATGTGAATGTAGTAGCGCGTCAATTGCATCTGCAAGAAAGTGGCGTAATTACAACGGTTGTCTTTCCTAGTGCAACTGGGCATGGGGGTGATATTTCCGTCAAGGTAGCAGAAGATATGACAGCGATCGCAGCTCATCCGATCAGTTTTACTCCTAGTGGAATTAATGCTTATACATCAGGGACTGGTAATAGCGGCAATATCCATGTCTCTATAGGAAAATTACAGCTTTCAGATGGAGGGGATATTTTTACCTCTGCTATCCGGCTGGCGGGAATACCTGGGACGGGTAGGGGTAATGCGGGTGATGTCACAGTAGTAGCACAGCAATCCATAGACATGGTAGGTGTATACCCAATCTTACCAACCCTGACTAGTGGTATCGGTAGCTTTACCACAGGTTCTGGGCATGGGGGTAATGTGTCTGTTACTACTCCAAATTTGACAATGCAAGCTGGATCTGTGTTGTCGGCAAGTAGCTTACCAGTATTTGGCATATTTGGCGATGCTAAACAATCAAATAATTTAGGAAATAGTGGCAATGTCAGTGTGAATGTGGCAGAACGCCTGATCATCACTGGCATCAATCAGTTCACTCAAGCTCCAACTTTGATCGGCAGTATGACATTAGGCAATGGGGAAGCAGGTAATGTGACGATTCAAACCAATCAATTAGTTATCCAAAATGGTGCATCAATCAACACCAGCACCCAAGCCACAGGCAATGCAGGGGCATTAATTATCCAGGCAAATGATATTTTAATAGGGGGGCAAAATATCTTCAGTTCTTCCATTGCTGCCAGTGCGCCCATTCTCAATGAGACTGCCAGACAATTTTATGGTTTACCAGATGCTCCTACGGGTAATGCAGGTAGATTGAATATTACAACCAACAGCCTCAAAGTCCGCGATGGTGCTTACATCAACCTGACAAACTCTGGAACAGGTAATGCGGGACAGTTAAGCATTCAAGCAGAGCAAATTTTTTTGGAGAACGGTCGTATTCGAGCGACTACTGCCTCTGGGCAAGGTGGCGACATCAATTTAGATGTTGCAGACTTTCTCTTGCTTCGTGATGGTAGTACAATCACAACAGAAGCAGGCGGTAATGGCAACGGTGGCAATATTACCATTAATGCTCCTGTCATCGTCGGATTAGAAAATAGTGATATTGTTGCTAATGCTTTCCAAGGTAAAGGCGGTAATATTGACATTACCACTCAGGGAATTATCGGTTTAGAATATCGTTCACAACTGACCAGTGAAAATGATATTACTGCCAGTTCAAAGTTTGGGGTGAATGGCACAGTAGAAATTAATAATGTTGGTGTTGATCCCAATTCGGGTTTAGTTGAACTCCCCGCGAATATTACCGATACATCCCAACAAATTGCTACTGGATGTGCTGATACAAGTGGTAGTAGTTTTGTCGCCACAGGACGGGGTGGAATACCACAAAATCCGACACAGGATATTAGGAGCGATCGCACTTGGTCTGATGTGCGCGACATCTCTGCATTCCAGCAAACACAACCAGTCAAAGCTCAAACACCAAAATCCCCAGAAACACTTGTCCAAGCAACAGGTGTACATCGTCGTCTCGATGGTACAATTGAACTAGTTGCCAATAAATCTTCTATTCCTGTACCAACACAATTAACCTGTAAAGCTATTTCTCAATAGTGAACAGGATATTAGTCTATCAAAGGATGAGTGGTGGAATTGATGCAAGTCAGTGATCAATCAGAAATTGCTGTTGCCCAAAGTCTGAATACGACACCAGAATTATTAACAGAATTGGCAAGACATAAAGATATAAAAGTCCGTCAAGCTGTAGCTAGAAATCCGCATACTCCAACTTATACTTTATTTCTCTTGGCAGAAGAATTTCCCCAAGATTTTCTTCACAATCCTATTTTCCCGACACTAGATTTAGAAAATCCAGAATCAGTAATTCCCGGTTCATCCCTACAGACAATATTAGCTTGTGACGATGCCCCTCAAGAATGGTTACACAGATTCGCCATTTCTGGATATCATTATCATTTAGTGGGAATTGTGCAGAATCCTCAAGTTAGTAAACAAGTATTAGAATTAGCCGCAGAAAATCCCTCTGGCGATGTGTTTATTCATGAATTAATCAAAATGCACGTCAATATTGCCGGAGAAATGGATTCAGGGTGGCAAGAATATGCAGAAAATAAATTACCACAGATTATCGCAGCAAGCTTTTCTGACTTTGCCGCAGTTGGATGCAATAGCATTAACCATTCTAAAGGACATTATTATCAATTTATTTTGTGGCAATTGGGAATTACACCTGATTTGCAACTCAAGCAAACTTCAGAATATGTGCAAGTAGCCATTGCTAAATCTAGCGATACTCCACCAGCATATTTACGTCAATTCTTAAATAAAAAATTTAAACTTACCACCCTGATTGAAGTTGCTAAAAATAAAAACACACCTCTTGAATGTTTAATTGAACTTGCCGATCATCGTAGTCGGGTAATAAGGGAAGCTACTATGCTAAATCCTAGTTTACCAAGGTCAATCGTTAATGATTTTTTCCAAGAAAGATTTTTAGCCACCCATCCCCATACACAAGTAGAAAAATTACGGGAACTTTGTCAAAGTAAATGGTCATTGATTAGATGGCGAGTTGCAAAACATCCCAATTTAGAATTAAGTGACTTAAAATCGTTAGCGCAATCCTCTGATTGGAGAGTCAGAGAATGTGTTGCTGGTCATCCTAGTGCTGATTTAGATATACTTCAAAGACTAACCCAAGATAAGAGTGTTCGTGTTCGTCAAGCAGTGGCATTAAATAGTCAAACACCGCCAGAATGTTTGGAGAGATTATCAGGCGATCGCAATATATCTGTTCAAGCTAATGTAGCTAAAAATCCGCATACTCCATTAGAGATTTTACTGCTTCTTTACCAAAACCAAGATAGCCGTATACTGCAAAAGCTTGCCTATAATCCTGCTCTTCCACAAGAATTACAACAGCAATTACAGTTACACTTTCCTCAGACAAAACCTCATAATATTTATCTACACTGGAGACTTTTTAGCGAACCATATAGCTATGAAGGAACTCAAATTGAAGACATACATCAACAAGGACAACATGCACTAGCCACAAGTGCAATGACTCCAATTCCTCAATTATTAGAACTACTGAGAATTACACCAGTTGATATTTATTGGGAAGCAGTACGGAATATTTATCAACAGGTAGTTTGTAATCCTGAGCTATCTTCAGAAATCTTATTAGACATTTTAGATATTCGTAGTGTAGATGTATATGCAGCAGTAGCTTCTCATCCACATATATCTGATGTAGTTTGCGAGAGAATAGCCAAATTTAAAGAATATCGATTACGTTTATTGATGTTACAAAATCCCAATACATCATCAGAATTTATCGAGAAATCATTGTACGATACACATGCGGAAGTTCGTCAATATGCTTTAAAAATTTACCAAGAAAAGTCTGCAAATACAAGTAATTTTATCCTTCAATACAACGAGGCTATTGATGAGCATACGCCACTGCCAAAATTAGCTGAACTAGCCAAGCATAAATCAGTACTGATCCGCGAAGCCGTTGCCAAAAATCCTCGGATAATAGAAGCCTATAGCAGTCCCAAAAGTAAAAATTGCTTAGAAAAACTCGCCCAAGACAAAAATAAACTTGTACAACTAGCTGTTGCTAATAATATCAATACTCCGATTCATATACTAGAAAATTTGGCTAATAATTATCAATATGACCATTATGAATATATTTGTTATTCGCGTGGGCATAAGCGTAAAGAGCATAAAGTTTTTATAGCGGCAGTTAAAAGATTAATTCAAATCTCTCCTACAATTGCGAGTAAATATCTAGCTAATTTTATTGAACCCAGGTTTTATACCCTGGATACAATACCATTTCGTCTAGTTCTTCTCCAACATCCCGCCGCACCTATTGAATATTTAGCTCAAAATTTACAAAAATTACGTTCATTTCCTTGGTATGAACGTTATGTTATTAGCCAACATCCGCAAGTCACCACAGAAATTCTCCAATTTCTCTTGCAAGATGCAAATCGAGTTGTACGAGCAGCAGCAAAAGCCAGATTGAACGAAAAACAATAGCAGTAACATTGAATTTTCTCAGGGGTGAAGCTGAGGAGCGATGTCTAGCGATAAGACCCTCTGCGTCTACGCACTTGGGCAGATACCCGTGATATCTCTGCATTCCACACCACAAAACCAGTACAAACCCAAATTTCTAAATCACCAGAAACACTTGTCCAAGCAACTAGTACAGGTCGGCGGAAATCAACAGACCATAAGAAATTGCTAAAAGGCTTGTGGTATAGTTATTCTTCCCTTTTACTTTTGCCTTGTTGTACTAGCTGGCGACGCAATGCCCAAGGCAAAATTGAGTTAATTGCTGATAAATCTTCTGTGAATTTATCACCCTCATTAACTTGTGCTGGTGTTAATAAAAGCTGAAAAAAACTCACCATAAAATTACATAGATAGCCCAATTAATCAATACATCTTGGGAAGACTAGACAGCAAGTAGATAATTAAAACAAGCTGATGAAATTAAATCTTGCTAACTTAGGCTTAATTGGTGCAGTCTACATCTTGGCTATTGGTAACAGTCATGCTCAGGCAGAAGTCAAACCTGATGGTACTCTCGGCACTGCTGTGTCTCCTGGGTCTGGAAGTAATAGTTACAACATCACTGGCGGTACGGCTGTTGGCAATAATTTATTTCATAGCTTTCAGCAATTCTCTATCCCTACAGGCGGTTCTGCCACTTTCAACAGTACTTCTGGCATCCAAAACATTTTTAGCCGGGTGACTGGTGGTGATGTTTCCTACATTAACGGTTCCATCAAAACTAATAGCGGTGTGAATCTGTTTTTGCTCAACCCGGCAGGAATTATCTTTGGGGACAAAGCTCGTTTAAATGTAGGTGGTTCGTTTATCGGCACAACAGCAAATAGCATCAAATTTGCAGATGGCAATGAGTTTAGCACCAACGCAACAATTTCTCCTGTGTTAACCATGAGTGTACCCATTGGTTTACAGATGGGGCAGAATCCAGCCGCAATCCAAGTTCAAGATTCTACAATCCCACTGCAAGTCCCGACAAACAAAACCTTAGCATTAGTTGGCGGAGATGTTTCAATAAGTGGCCGTACTCTTTCCACTCCTCAAGGAAGAATTGAACTCGGTGCTGTTGATGGTGGAACTGTCAGCCTCACTTCTAATAATCTAGGCTGGAGCCTTGGTTATCAAGATGTGCAGAATTTTCGGGATATTACTCTATCTCAGCAATCTTTACTTTCTACAGGTGGAAATGGCGAAATTAACATCTGGGGTGCGAATTTAACCTTGAGTGGTGGTTCTCGTGTGTCGGTGCAGAATAATACCAATGTCAATAAACCAGGTAAGATTTCGGTTCATACATCGGAATTACTTACAGTCACTGGTGATAATACTAGTGGCAGTACAACCAGTGCAATTAGAGCCGGCGCAGTTGGTACTGGGATGGTAGCTAATATTGAAATATTTACCAAAGATTTGATTGCCAATAATGGCGGCATAATTTTGACAAATAATTCTGGTACTTCTGTAGGTGGAGGTAATATGACAGTTAATGCCTCTGGAACAATTCAAGTAGCAGGAGTAGGCAAAATACCACGTAATCGTAGTGGCATTTCTGGTTTGACTTTTTTTTCTGGGAAAGGTGGAAATGTCAATGTTTCTACAAATAAATTAGTGATTTTAGATGGTGCTGTGGTGACAACTTCCACAATTTTCACGGGTGCGGCGGGAAATTTGACAGTCAACGCCGCCGAATCTATCCACGTCTCTGGTTTTGAAACTGCTTCAACTAGTTTTGCGCCTAGTTCCTTGAGTTCTTCAACTTTGGGTGCGGGTAATTCTGGTAACTTAACTGTGAATACAGCTAAATTGTCGGTTCATCATGGGGCAAGAGTTGAAGCTTCTTCTTATGCTAGTGGCAATGCTGGCAATGTCATTCTCAATGCTTCCGAGTCAGTGGAAGTTGCTGGTAAGCCAGCACAATCTTTCTTAATTCCAAGTTTTATCGGTTCATCAACTGTGCAGCAAGCTGGTTCCTCAAGAGTGTTGACTGGGAATAGTGGAGATGTGCATATTACAACCCAGCAGTTGCGGGTGGCTGATGGTGGATTAGTGAATGTCAGGAATGATGGTACAGGTAATGCAGGAAAAGTTGGGATTGATGCTAACTTTGTGATGTTAGATACTCAGGGTGCTATTACTGCAACTACACAAGTTGGCGAAGGTGGTAATATCATTGTCAATGCTAATACTTTATTGATGCGCCATAATAGTGCCATCAACGCCACATCAGGTAGTGTAGGTAATGGCGGTAATATTACGATTAACGCACCAATTATTTTTGCTTTAGAAAACAGTGATATTGTAGCTAATGCGGTGCAAGGCAGAGGTGGGAACATTGCCATTACAACTCACGGAGTTTTCGGATTAAAATATAGTCCCCAAGTGACAGCAGAAAGCGATATCACTGCTAGTTCACAATTTGGGGTAAATGGTACGGTGGAAGTGAATAATGTTGGTGTTGACCCCAATTCGGGTTTAATAGAATTACCAGTAAATTTCAGCGATCCATCTCAAAAAATTGCTACAGGGTGTGCTGATACTAGTAATAGTAGTTTTGTTGCTACAGGAAGGGGTGGCATACCGCAAAACCCCACAGAGGAATTGAGTAGCGATCGCACTTGGTCTGATGTCCGTGATATCTCTGCATTCAACACCAAACAACCAGTACAAGCAAAAATGCCAAAACCCCAAGCAGTTCTTGTCCAAGCAACTGGCTGGCGACGTAACGCTCAAGGCAAAATTGAATTAATTGCCAATCAATCTCCCACTCAGGTACAAACAGCATTAACCTGTGCTGCTACACCTCAAAATTAATTAACTTGACAAATTAAATGTTATATAAGCTACTGACAAGGGAACTATATATACATAATCAAATATAAGATTAAGATATTGTTTCATGAAATTAAATTTTGTTGGGTTTGCCCTTCTTGGTGCAATCTGCATCTCTACTGTTTGCGATCGTGGTGTTAATGCACAAGTCACTCCTGATGAGACTCTTAACACGACTGTAAGTATTAGTGGTAAGAATTACGCAATTACCAACGGCACTCGTGTCGGCAACAATTTATTTCATAGCTTTAGCCAATTCTCAGTGCCTAGCAATGGTTCCGCAGTCTTTAGCAATACCGCAGACATCCAAAATATATTTAGTCGGGTAACAGGCGGCAATGTTTCCCACATTGATGGTTTAATTAAAGCCAATGGTAACGCCAACTTATTCTTACTCAACCCAGCCGGGATTATTTTTAGCAAAAATGCCAGCTTAAATATTGGTGGTTCCTTTGTAGCTACGACTGCCAATAGTATTAAATTTGCTGATGGGGTTGAATTTAGTGCAGTGAATCCGACGGGGACACCATTATTGACGATGAATGTACCTGTAGGCTTGCAAATGGGACGTAATGCCGGAGCAATCGAAGTGCAAGGTACACCTGCCAACAATTTCTTATTTCGGATGCCAACATTGTCGATGGCAGCAAATCAAACTCTGGCGATGATTGGGGGACAAATCGATATCAAGAGTGCCAGTATCTCTGCACCAGATGGTCATGTGGAATTATGGGCAATAAAAAATGGCACAGTGAATATACCCACCTCTGGCAACTGGCAATTAGCGAGTTTATCAACATCACCAACCTGGGGCAAAATTACTCTGCAACAGTCTTCCTATATCAACACCAGTGGGGACATGGGAGGGGCAATCAATATCCGGGGACGTGGGTTAACCTTGCAAGATGGCTCAAATATAGAATCCTCTACTAGAGCGAATGGGCAAGGACAGGGTATTACTGTCAAGACCACCGAATTCGTGGATTTAATGGGTATCTCCCATCCCGCTAATTATGCGTTGCCAGGGTTAAGTACCAGTGTGACTGGCAGTAGAGCGACATCTGGAAATATCACGGTAGATACTCCACGATTACGCCTTGCTAATGGGGCATGGATCAACTCCTTCAACTTTGGTGTTAACTTCTTGACTTCTGCGTCTATTGACAATGCTAAAACAGGTAACATTACAATTCGTGCTACCGATGTAGATGTTAGCGGCTATAGTCCATTTACAAACCCAATCTCAGGATTCCCTACTATCAGCGCCATTACAACCCTAGTTTCGGGCGGGCAACAGAATACCAGTGGCACAATTACGGTGAACGCTGAACGGGTACGAGTGCTAGACGGCGCACGCATCAGTACTAGCCTGTTCGGTTTTCCCAATCCGACAACGGGTAAGACTGGGGATATTTTGATCACGGCAACTGAGAGTTTAGATATTCGGGGTAAAACTCCTGGCGGTGTTACGAGTGCTGTACTCAGTGCGCTGGAGATGTCAGCAGAGGGACAAGGGGGCAATATTACGATTAACACCAGGCAACTCGCCCTTGCTAACGGTGGAAAAATTTCTAGTGCGATTTCAGGAAGTCCAATCTCTGCACAGGCGAGTAGCGGTATAGCCGGAAATATTACTATTCAAGCCACCGATGTGCAAGTTAGCGATCCTGTGCTTGATATTGTGAATAACATCTCCAGTGGCATCACTGTAGCAATAGGGCAGAATTCTATAGGTCAGGGAGGCAACATTCGCCTGACCGCAGATAGTTTGCGCGTTTTCAATGGTGGACAAATTACCTCCTCCACAAATGGCAAGGGTGCGGCTGGTAATATCAACTTGCAGGTTAAAAATATTGACGTACAGGGTATTTCTCAACCTTTAAGCAATGGTCAGATTTTACCCAGTAGCATCTCAGCAACTTCTACTACCAACTTTAATGCTGGTTCAATTAACCTAGTGGCAGATCGGCTCAATGTTCTTGATGATGGGCAAATTTCCGTCAGTAATACAGGTGGTGGTAATTCAGGTAACTTGTTAGTCAATGCCAATCAGATCAAACTGAAGGAAGGAGGCAGTCTCCTTGCAGAAGTTTCTGCTGGCGATCAAGGTAATATTAGTCTAGTGGCTGATGTTCTATTGATGCGTTATGGTAGTAAAATTAATACTAGTGCCACAGGTACAGCTACAGGTGGCAATATCAGCATTAATGTACCCATAATTGTCGGTTTAGAAAACAGCGATATTACGGCTAATGCTGTTCAGGGTAAAGGCGGCAATATTAACATCACCACTCAGGGAATTATTGGTTTAGAATACCGTTTGCAACTGACACCAGAAAATGATATTACTGCCAGTTCACAGTTTGGGGTGAATGGTACAGTTGATATTGATAATGTTGGTGTTGACCCCAATTCTGGTTTAGTTACATTACCCGCGAACCTGACTGACCCATCCCAACAAATTGCTAATGGTTGTACTGCTAATATTGGTAGTAGTTTTGTCGCCATTGGTAGGGGTGGGATACCACAAAATCCGATACAAGGGTTGAGTAGCGATCGCACTTGGTCAGATACTCGTGATATCTCTGCATTCAACACCAAACAACGAATACAAGCGCAAATACCAAAATCTCCCGAAATCCTTGTGCAAGCAACTGGCTGGCGACTTAACGCCCAAGGTAAAATTGAGTTAATTGCCGATAAATCTTCTGTGAATTTATCACCCTCATTAACTTGTTCTGCTGTTAACAAAATCTGAAAAAATCTCACCATAAAATTACATAGATAGCCCAATTAATCAATACATCTTGGGAAAACTAGACAGCAAGTAGATAATTAACACAAGCTGATGAAATTAAATCTTGCTAACTTAGGCTTAATTGGTGCAGTCTACATCTTGGCTATGGGTAACAGTCATGCTCAGGCACAAGTTATACAAGATGGAACTCTTAATACTGATGTGTCTGGTATGAATAACTATACCATTAATGGCGGTAGGGTTATTGGCAATAATTTATTTCATAGCTTTCAACAATTCTCTATCCCCACAGGCGGTTCTGCCACTTTCAATACTACTTCTGGCATTCAAAACATTTTTAGTCGGGTGACTGGTGGTAATATTTCCAATATTGATGGTCGAATTAATGCTAGTGGTAGTGCTAACTTATTCTTACTCAACCCAGCCGGGATTATTTTTGGGAAAAATGCCAGCTTAAATATTGGTGGTTCCTTTGTGGGGACAACGGCGAATAGTATTAAGTTCGTTGAGGGGACAGAGTTTAGTGCTGTCAATTCAACAACACCCCTATTGACGATGAGTGTACCCATCGGACTGCAAATGGGGCAGAATTCGGGAAACATTCAATTACAAGGAAAGGGACATCAACTAACCGGAGGACTATTTACTCCCATCATTCGGAACAATACCGAATCAACTTTAGGGGTTAAGCCAGGAAATGCGATCGCATTAATTGGACAAAATATCAATTTATCAGGTGGAGTTTTAACTGCGGAAAATGGCAGGATTGAATTAGGTGCAGTCCCAGCAGGTACAGTCAATATTAACTCTACATCTTCAAATCTGCAATTAGACTACACAAGTATTGAGAGTTTTGGAGACATCCAATTTGCAAATCGGTCTTTAGTAGATGCCAGTGGTTTAACCAGTCTTGGAATTCAATTACAAGGGAAAAATATTAATCTGCAAGATGGTTCTGCCGTCTTGATTCAAACGCGGGGAAGCCAAGCACCTAATAGTCTTCGTGTTCGTGCTACAGGTGTTTTAGAACTTTCTGGAGATGTCAGGACAGCACCAGATTTAGGAATTGTGACAGGAGTTATGTCTAGTCGCTTGATGACTGAAAATCTAGTTCAAGGAAAGGGTGCTGATATTGATGTTTCTGCCGGAGATTTACGCCTCAATGACGGAAGTCTTGTGGTGACAAGAACCTATGGCTTGAACTCTGGGGGTAATATTAATGTAAATATTGTCAGAGACATTCAAATTAATCGCACAGCACTGCTCAATCCAGGTATTGCCAGTGGAATTGCCACAACTACCTTTGGCTCTAGTCCATCGGGAAATATGAATATTACTGCATCGAATATAAAAATCACAGATGGCGGCTTAATTAATACTAACAATCTTGCACAAGGGGATAGTGGCAACATCAATTTGAAGGTTTCTGGAACTATAGAACTCAAAGGCGTAGAGTCAAGAAATTTATCTTCTAGCAATATTGGCTCAACTGTATTTGGCAGAGGTAATGGTGGTTCTTTGAATATTAATACATCCAAACTAATTGTCGAGAATGGAGCAAGTGTTACTACTTCAACCTTCAATATTGGTGCTGGTGGCAAAATAACTATTAATGCTTCAAAATCAATAGAAGTCAGGGGTAGTAGTCCAAATGGTGAACGACCAAGCAATATTAGCGCATCTGCTCCAATTTCCCCGACAGCTTTTCGTCTAGCACTTGGACTTCCCGTACTCCCTAGTGGAAATGCTGGCAGTTTAACTATTAATACTCCTACATTGCAAATAAATAATGGAGCAAGAGTTACTGTTAATAATGAAGGATTAGGAAATGGGGGAATTTTAAATATAAATGCCAATTCTTTGCGACTCAACAATCGGGGTCAAGTAATTGCTAATACTGCTTCTGGAGAAGGTGGTAACATCAATTTAAATCTCAAATCTGACTTGTTGCTACGAAACAACAGTTTTATCTCTACAGAAGCTAAAGGTAAGGGTAATGGTGGTAACCTCACTATTAATGCTCCTATCATTTTGGGGTTAGAAAACAGCGATATCATTGCCAATGCAGTGCAAGGAAATGGTGGCAATATCGACATCACGACTCAAGGTATTATCGGTCTAGAATTTCGTGATACTCTCACCCCAAGAGTTGACACCACGAATGATATTACCGCCAGTTCTCAGTTTAATATTAATGGCACAGTAGAAATTAATAATATTGGCGTTGATCCCAATTCTGGGTTAGTAGAATTACCAACAAATCTCATCGACTCATCCCAGCAAATTGCTAGTGGTTGTGCTGATACGAGTGGTAGTAGTTTTGTTGCTACAGGAAGGGGTGGTGTGCCGCAAAATCCGACAGAGGAATTGAGGAGCGATCGCACTTGGTCTGATACTCGTGATATCTCTGCATTCAACACCAAACAACGAATACAAGCGCAAATACCAAAATCTCCCGAAATCCTTGTGCAAGCAACTAGTTGGCGACGTAACGCCCAAGGTAAAATTGAGCTTTTTGCAGCCAAATCACCTCCGCATATACCAGCAGCCTTAACTTGTGCTGCTGTAGCCGAAAAATAATTATTGTTACAAAGATTACCCAAATGGGAACAATATATATTTAATCTAAACAAGAACTAAACTAATGAAAGTAAATTTTGCTGGGTTGAGTGTTCTGGGTGTCATTTGCATATCTGCTGTTTACAACAATGGTGTTCACGCACAAGTAACTTCTGACAACACTCTCAAAACGGTTGTTGAAGCTAGTAATAATAGTTACGCTATCAAAGATGGTACTCGTGTAGGCAAGAATCTATTTCATAGCTTCAGCCAATTTTCTATACCTAGTGGCGGTTCGGCATCATTTAATAATGACACTGATATTCAAAACATTTTTAGTCGAGTGACTGGTGGTAATATTTCCAATATAGATGGTGCCATAAATGCCAATGGTAGTGCTAACTTATTCTTACTCAACCCAGCCGGGATGATTTTTGGTAAAAATGCCAGCTTAAATATTGGTGGTTCTTTTATAGGGACAACAGCCAATAGTATCAAATTTGCTGATGGGACAGAATTTAGTGCTGTCCAAGGTGTGGATAAACCTTTGCTGACAATGACTGTACCTATGGGGTTGCAGATGGGTAAGGATTCAGGAAATATTCAAGTGCAGGGTAATGGACATCAATTAACAGGAGGAGTGCGTACCCCTGTAATTAGGAGTAATAACAAATCGACCTTAGAGGTGAAATCAGGAAATGCGATCGCATTAATTGGACAAAATATCAATTTATCAGGTGGTGTTCTAACTGCGGAAAATGGCAGAATTGAATTAGGTGCAGTCCAAGCAGGTACAGTTAATCTTAATTCTACATCTTCAAATCTGCAATTAAACTATACAAGTGTTGAGAGTTTCGGAGACATCCAATTTGCAAATCGGTCTTTAGTAGATGCCAGTGGGTCAACTAGTCTAGGGATTCAATTACAAGGGAAAAATATTAGTCTGCAAGATGGTTCTGTGGCTTTGATTCAAACTGTGGGCAGCCAAGCACCTAATACTATTCGCGTTCGTGCAACAGGTGTATTAGACCTTTCTGGAGATGTCAGGACAGCACCAGATTTAGGAATTGTGACAGGAGTTATGTCTAGTCGCTTGACATCTGAAAATCTAGGCCAAGGAAAAGGTGCGGATATTGATGTTTCTGCCGGAGATTTACGCCTCAATGACGGAGGTCTGCTGCTGACACAAAACTTTAGCCCCAACTCTGGGGGTAATATTAATGTAAATATTGCTAGAGATATTCAAATTAATCGTACAGCACTGCTAACTCCGAATATTTATAGTGGAATTGGCACAACTACCTATAGCTCTGGAAAATCGGGCGATATGAACATCATTGCATCGAATATAACCATTACCAACGGTGGCTTAATTAATAGCGTCAATCTGGCAAAGGGGGATAGTGGAAACATAAATGTGAATGTTTCTGGAACTATAGAACTTAAAGGTATAGAGTCAAGAAATTTATCTCCTACCAATATTGGCTCGGTTGTATTTGGACAAGGTAATGGTGGTTCTTTGAACATCAATACATCCAAACTGATTATAGAAAATGGAGGCACTGTTAGTACTGCAACCTTAAATATTGGTGCTGGTGGCACAATAACCATTAATGCCGCTAAATCAGTAGAAATCAGGGGTAGAAGTCCAAACGGTGAACTAAATAGCAGTGTTAACGCATCTGCTCCAATTCTTCCTACACTTTTGCGTCAAACATTGAGAATTCCCGATCGCCCTAGTGGAAATGCTGGCAGTATAACCATTAACACTCCTACATTGCAAATAGAGAATGGAGCAAGAGTGAGAGTGAATAATGAAGGTTCGGGAAATGGAGGAGTTTTAAGTATAAATGCGAATTCCCTACGACTCAAAAACCAGGGTCAAGTAATTGCTAATACTGCTTCTGGGGAAGGTGGTAGTATTAACTTAAATCTCAAATCTGACTTAATTTTACGCAATAACAGTTACATTTCTACAGAAGCTAAGGGTAAGGGTAATGGTGGCAACCTCACCATCAATGCTCCTATTATTTTGGGCTTAGAAAACAGCGATATCCTTGCCAATGCAGTGCAAGGAAATGGTGGCAATATCGACATCACTACTCAAGGTATTATCGGTCTAGAATTTCGTGATACTCTCACTCCAAGAGTTGACACCACAAATGATATTACCGCCAGTTCTCAGTTTAATATTAATGGCAATGTAGAAATTAATAATATTGGCGTTGATCCCAATTCTGGGTTAGTAGAATTACCAGCAAATCTCATCGACTCATCCCAGCAAATTGCTAGTGGATGTGCAGATAATAGTAGTAGTAGTTTTGTTGCTACAGGAAGGGGTGGTATACCGCAAAACCCCACAGAGGAATTGAGTAGCGATCGCACTTGGTCAGATACTCGTGATATCTCTGCATTCAACACCAAACAACCAGTACAAGCAAAAATGCCAAAACCCCAAGCAGTGCTTTTCCAAGCAACTGGCTGGCGACGTAACGCCCAAGGCAAAATTGAACTGGTTGCAGATAACTCTCCCAATCAAATGCAACCATCATTAACTTGTGCTGGAATTTCCCGATAACATAATATTGCCGAACTACCTGCCATTTATTTACTCACAGAAACTCTGAATTATCATTTAGCGATCGCTTTAGCTAGTCCTTACACCCTCACGCCCTTACTCCCATATTTTAAGTAATGCTAGGGATGTAGTTTGTCGTTAAAACAATCTATAACAGGTGATAATACTAAGTTAGTTTCTTTATGAAGATGTAATTAATCGCTTGTTGTAAAAATTTTGTATACAAATTTTCTACAGGATTTATAAATTGCAGCTTCTCATAGAATTGGTATGAGAATTTTAGATTTAGAAGTTTAAACACAAACTATCTATATTCAATTTAGTATTAATAATTAATTATTGTTAACTAAATAAACACATAACACCAATGAAATTATCTGTACTTGGTTTATTATCTAGTCTCAGTTTCATTTTTTGTTTTACTACAACATCAAAGGTTATAGCTAATACTGTTACTGACAAACAAAATCAACAAATATCTGCTCAAGAATTAGACCTGAAAAAGCAAATCTTATTCCGTTTAGGTTCAGTAGGTCGCGCCCAACAAGCATATTTTCTAGAACAGCAAGTTTTTGCCACTCAAATTAAACAATTAGGACTAGATAGCAATTTTGAAACTAGTATCCCCGGTTATAAATGGCAAATATTCACTGATAAAAAAGCTAAAAAAGTTGCCATGACTGTATTATCACCCCAGAAAAATAACTCTCGGACTTATGTTAACTTTGTTATGTTTACCATAACAGATGGAAATGAATATCTTACACTCTCCACTCTGTGTGAAAGTGAGAAAAATCAATTAATAATTCCTAAATTACCAACTAAATTCCCCAAGAATCAAGGCATTGAATGTCCCTCTGGGTTTAGAAAATTAGAACTGAGTGATAGGGAAAATCAAACATTTGAACAGCTAGAAAAAGAAAAAGAGCAGAGATTCATCGTGAGTCTGCTTAATTCTCTACAACAGCAATATTATTCCCAGAATCAAGGCTTTACAGATGATATTGATCGGCTTTTTGGTTTTTCTGTAAATAAATTTATCTCAAATCAAGATTTAAAAATTAAATTATTGCCAATCAATAATCTCCAAAATGGAATTATTAGTATTGCATTGCTGCCTAGTCAAGCACAAAAAAGTTATCTGGGGATAGTTAGACGTAATCAATCTCAAATAGAACAGCCCAAAGCAATTATTTGTGAACTGCCAGAAAAAGCATCTCTAAATTTAGAAAAATTAAAAAATCTTCCCTTAAATAATTTCCTAGATTGTCCTCAAAATTTTACCCCAGTCAGTCTGAGTCCAGAAGAAACGACCACTCTCAACCAAGAACTAGAAAATTTTAAAACTTATCAGGCTAAAATTATCGAAATTAATCAACCTCGAAAGACACAGATTTTACAAACTGCTGATCAACTAGCCAAAGAAGGTAAATATCTCGATGCTCTACAAAAATATTATCTAGCATTAGGAGCTTTAGAAATTAATGAGTATGATATTTTGTCAGTGATGACTGAAGAAGTTAGCTTTAATCCAATTGTAGATAATTTTTTTAAGAAAATCACACCTGTTTTACAAGCAGCCAAACCTTCTCTGTTAGCAGAAAAAAAAGCCATCAAATCAGAAATGTCTGGGGTGTTTGATAGTTTTTCTGTAAAAGCAAACAGCCCAGCCAGAAAAATTCAAGAGATAGCAGCTTGGCAATTAGGATTTAATCTTTTAACTGTACCTAGCCAAGAGTTTAAAGTACCCGAAAACAAAGTATTAGCTTTTGTGGATGTTGCGGACTTGTTGCAAAAACAGTTTAATGATAAATCACAGGTATTGAATCATAACTTAGATAAGAAATTACGTAGTTATGTCAATAAAAATAAAACTGCGATCGCTACTATTCGTAACTTACTATTAAATAATGAAGTACCACGCTGGGGTATAGATTACAAGTGGATTAAAGAAGGAGATTTTCAGGCTCCTAGTCCTAGCTATATCGGGGTAGTGAATTTACAACGTTTATTAATCATTGATATTTTAGATAAGCAACAGCAAGGAAATAACCAAGAGATGCTGAAATCGCTAGAAGCATCTTGGAAACTCAGTGAATCATTAAAAGATGAACCGTCTTTGATTGGTCAACTGGTGAATATAATTATTAGGCGATCGCAACTCCGCGTACTGGAGAAAATCGATAATCTACCTGTAGTTTGGCAACAGCGATTGCTAGAACAAGACTATACCCAAGCCATGATTCAAGCACTAAATATAGAAGCTTTTTCCCAGTGGCAAGGGTTAGATAAAATCATTCCTCCAGAAAAAGATACACAATTATCTCAGTTATATCGTGATTGGTATGGAATGAATAACTTTAAAATAAATCAAGAATTTTATGCTGCGATCGCACAGAGAAAAAATAATCTTTGTTCTCTGAATATACAAGCTTTAGAAAAACAGTATTTTCCTCAAAATGCCACAATTAGTCCCAGCTATGTCAAGCAGATTTTGAAGGCACATGATCTGATGTTGGAATCAGAAATGCTACAAAAAGTCTTACAAGTAAAAGCAGCTATTCATCCAGGAAAAGCCTTACCCAGAGAGCTATCAGAAATGCCATCAAATATCTGCTCAGGTAATAAATGGCTGTATAAATCTGCCGCCGATGGCAAATGGTTGATTTATCTGGATAAACCACCAATTTGGCAATCTGAGATTGAACGCCCATCATTAACTTACACAGGGAAATTTAATGGTAGGTGATATGTTGCGAGCAGGAAGTAGCTGTGTAGAAGTTGGCTGTTGATTTTGTACTTCTTTGAGTAATGAGTAATGAGAAAAGTATTGGGTGAATAGAATTCGCTACTACACAAGCAAAGTCCACGCTTCGGCAAGCTCAGTGACCGCCTACATGGACTACACAAAATCAAGGTTTTTAAAACCATGTAGGTAGGTTTCGTCTTTGTAGCCGCGATTTCCAATCGCCCGGTGAGTAATAATTTAGACTTTTCAAACATCCTCTTAGACGAAATTATGAAAAAAAGTAAACTGCTCTTCGGCTACCCGCAGGCTAGGAAACTAAGTCATAAGAGCTTGAGAGAGTTCTTGCGTAAGTCCTAGTAAATACTCCTTACTCCTTACTCCCTACTCCCCATTCCCTTTTTTTGCTAGTGGAGTTAAAAACTAGGTCATTGTGGGAATACTAAACATAGAGTACAGACTGCGACTAGTTTATCAAGGGAGTTTTCATGGGTTTGGTGAATCAAGTACTTTTGAGTTCGACGCTCTTGCCATTAGGAGTTCTCTTATTGTGCAACCGTCCTACTCTGGCGCAAGTAAAGCCTGATGGCACTCTCAAAACCCATATTGATGACAGCAACCCTATTGAGATTGAGATCAAAAACGGCACTGCTGTTGGTAATAATTTGTTTCATAGCTTCAGCCAATTCTCCATACCTAGTAACGTTTCTGTATTCTTCAAAACTACTTCCGGTATTCAAAACATTTTTAGTCGTGTTACTGGCAATAGTATTTCCTACATTGATGGAACCATCAACGCTAATGCCAATTTATTCTTACTCAACCCCGCCGGGATTATCTTTGGTAAAAATGCCCGTTTGAGTATTGCTGGTTCCTTTATTGGGACAACAGCCAACACTATTACATTTGCGGATGGGAAAGAGTTCAGCACTGACATCGCTCAAACTCCTGTGTTAACTATGAGCGTACCTGTTGGTTTACAACTGGGGACTAACGCCGGCGCTATCCAAGTACAAGGACAATTACAAGTTCCGACTAACCAAACTTTGGCGTTAGTTGGGAGTCAAATTAATCTGACAGAAGCCAGACTGAGGGTTCCCGATGGGCGTGTGGAGTTATGGGCGGTGCGAAATGCCGATATCAAAATTGACAATCAAGCAGGCTGGCAATTAACAAGCATAGCTAATACACCTGATTGGGGTACGATTACTTTGCAAACAGCCTCATCGATTAACACTAATGGAACTAATGGTGGTGCTATCAATATTCGTGGGCGGGGGTTGACTTTACAAGATGGGTCAAATATTCAATCTAGTACTTCCGGTGGTCAAGGTAAAGGAATTATTGTTAACACCACAGATTTTGTTGAAATATTGGGAGCATCTACTTCAGGAAGACCCAGGACTTCCCTTGGCACTTCTATTGGTGCCTCAAGTACTGGTCGTGCAGGAGATGTGGTAATTAAAACAGGACGCTTACGCATTACTAATGGCGCATCGCTTCAATCTACAACTAGGGGTAACAACTCTAGAACAGGTGATATTTATATCCATACTACCGATATAGAGTTGATAGGTACTAATACTATTCCTAATAGGAATATGATCTCGTCTACTGACATTAACACTGTTTCTAGCGGAACAAATAATATCGGTGGCAACATCACGATAGAAACAAATCGACTACGTACAGTTGATGGTGGATTAATTAGTTCTGATTTATTTGGTGGTCGATTAACCGCTACAGGTAAAACCGGAAATATTTATATTCGAGCAACCGAGAGTTTTGAAATTGCAGGTGGAACCAAAAGTCAAAGTTCCCTAGCTTCTGGAGTGACAACTTCTGTCCAGCCATCAGGAGTAGGTCAAGCCGGAAATATTGACATTGAGACTGGCAGATTAACGGTGAGTAATGGTGGTTCAATTCGCAGCACCTTAGCGGGAAATGGTACTGCTGGCAATATCACTATCCAAGCTACAGATGTGACCATCAGCGACCCAGTTATTGAAACTTTTAGCGGTTTAGTGACTGGCATCAATACTTCCGTAGGTAAAAATGTAGTTGGTCTAGGTGGCACTATTGACTTAACAGCAGAGAACTTACGATTATTCAATGGTGGTCAAATCACTTCCTCGACACAAGGTCAGGGAAATGCTGGCGGTATTAACTTACAAGTGAAAAATTTGGATGTGCAGGGTATATCTCAGCCCTTAAGTAATGGTCAGATTTTACCCAGTAGCATCACCGCATCTTCAACAACTAACTTTGCCGCAGGTTCGGTAAATATTCAAGCTGATACAGTACGTGTACGTGATAATGCTCAAATCACTGTCAGCAATATAGGCACAGGCGATGCCGGGAATCTCAATCTCAATGCTCGGCAGATTTTCTTGGATAATGGCGCTAGTCTACGTTCAGAAGTGAATGGCGGCAGTCAGGGGAATATTCAACTACAAGTAGATGAGGTGTTATTACTAAGGCATGGTAGCAAAATTAGTGCTAATGCCAGTGGTAATTCTACTGGAGGCAATATCAATATTAATGCACCCATAATTGTGGGGTTAGAAAATAGCGATATTATTGCCAATGCAATTCAAGGTCGTGGCGGTAATATTCAAATTACCACTCAGGGAATTATCGGTTTAGAATATCGTTCGCAATTGACACCAGAAAATGATATTACTGCCAGTTCACAGTTTGGGGTGAATGGGACAGTGGAAGTGAATAACGTTGGTGTTGACCCCAATTCTGGTTTAGTGGAATTACCAGCCAATTTAACTGATCCATCGCAGCAAATAGCGAATGCTTGCGATCGCAATCAAGGTAGTAGTTTTGTTGCCACTGGCAGGGGCGGAATACCACAAAATCCGACTCAACAAGTTTGGAGCGATCGCACTTGGTCTGATGTCCGCCACATCTCTGCATTTCGCAAACTAGGCAGTATTAATGCACAAGCACCTCCTCTTCCACAAGTGATGGTGCAAGCAACTTCTTGGCGACGTAATGCCCAAGGCCAAGTTGAGTTAATCGCAGCGACATTCCCCACAAATACACAGCCGCAATTAACCTGTAGTGCGCTTTTGCAGAGTTCATTGACTCCCTAAATTTTCTCTCTCTACTTTTAACCTATAACTACCTATGAATTTCCTCATCAAACAACGTCGTTGGTTATATATCAGTCTAAGTATTATGAGTTTGTGTTTGGCAGTAACCATCACACCCGCTCAAGCATCTCGACCAGTATCGACCAATTCTGTTGCTAGTCTCAATCTCAATGTATCGGCTACAGAATCTACCAATTGGCTGGAACAAGGACGACAACTTTATCAATCTGGTAGCTTTACAGAAGCAGTGAACGCATGGCAAATGGCAGTACAAAGTTACCATGACCAAGGCGATCGCCCCAACGAAGCCTTAAGTTTGAGTTACTTGTCTTTAGCACAACAAGAACTTAATCAATGGGAAGCAGCAGAAAAATCTATCGCCCAAAGTGTAAAGATTTTGCAAACTGCTCAACCAACTGCCGATGCTATTATCTGGGCGCAAATACTGAATACTCAAGCCAATTTACAACTCCGCACTGGTAAAGCAGAAACAGCCTTAGATATTTGGCAACAAGCCCAAAAATATTATGAGCAGGCGGGGGACAAAATTGGCAGTTTAGGTAGTCAAATTAACCAAGCCCAAGCCCTACAAAGTTTAGGATTTTACCGTCGTTCTAAGCAACAGTTAGAGGCTTTAGCGCAGAAGTTGGCGGCTATGCCCGATTCGGAAATTAAAGTCAGTGGATTGCGATCGCTGGGTTTAGCTTTACATGCCATTGGCGATCGTAATAGCAAGTCAATCTTAGAAAAAAGTTTAGCCGCAGCCAACCAAATTGCAGCTAAAACCCAGTTAAGTTCGATTCTGGCAAGTTTGGGGAAAGTAGCTTCTGATTTCCAAGACCCAGAAGCCGCCTTAAATTACTTTGAAGATGCAGAAACAGCTGCTACTAACCCTAATGAAGCTTTACAGGCGCGGTTAGCTCGCTTCAAACTCTTGGTGGATTACAACAAACTAGAATACGCCATTCCCCTTGCACCACAATTGCGTCAACAGTTGGCTGAATTACCACCTAGTCATAGTTCTTTAGGTGCAGCAATTAACTTTGTTGCCACCATGAATCGCGTCGAAAATTCCGAGCGAATTTTACCTAGTCAAGAGTTAGCCCAACTATTGGCAGACACTGTTAAATCTGCCCAAAAAATTCAGGACAGTAGCGCCCAAGCTTATGCACTACATGAATGGGCAGAACTCTACAGTCGTAAAAAACAGTGGTCTCAAGCACAGGAATTAGCCGATAAATCCCTGAAGATTGCCCGTGAAATTCAAGCGGATGATTTGATTGCTCAATCAGCTTGGCAGGTTGGGAAGTTGTATAGAAAACAAGGTAGCCGCCCCCAAGCAATTACAGCTTACACCGAAGCCGTGAAATCATTAAAGGCATTGCGCGGAGATATGGTGGCGGTGAATCCTGATGTGCAGTTTTCCTTCCGGGAAAGTGTTGAGCCTGTTTATCGAGAACTAGTGAGTTTATTGCTAGATGACCAACCCAGCCAGACCGCATTAACTCAAGCGCGAGAATTGATTGAATCATTACAAGTTGCTGAACTAGATAACTTTTTCCGGGAAGCTTGTTTAGATAAAGCCCAGCAAATTGATAAGGTTGACCCGACAGCAACAGTAGTTTATCCGATTATTTTAAGCGATCGCCTGGGTATAATTTTCTCCCAAGCAGGAAAACCACTGCGTTACTATGCCACTCCTAAATCTCAAGCAGAAATTGACGAAACCCTAGATAAGTTCCTGGTGGCTCTTAACCCAGTTTCCGACTCCAGCGAGCGAGAGAAATTATCCCAACAGATTTATGATTGGCTGATTCGTCCCGCAGAAGCCGAGCAAGCCTTTAAAGATACCAAAACATTAGTATTTGTCTTAGATGGACGGTTGCGGAATATTCCCATGGCCGCCTTATACGACGGTAAGCAATATCTGATTGAAAAGTATGCTGTGGCGCTCTCACCCGGATTACAACTGATGGCTGCTCAATCGCTCCAACAAAGCCGCATTGATGCCATTATCGGAGGTATTAGCGAATCTCGTTCTGGTTTTAGTGCTTTACCAGCAGTGGAATCAGAAGTTAAGCAAATCTCTCAAAAAGTTCCTTCTTCCACATTGCTCAACCAGCAATTCACCAGTGAAGCCCTCGCTGATTATGTCAAATCTAGTAAGGCGAATGTTGTTCACCTCGCCACCCACGGACAATTTAGTTCTCGTCTGGAAGATACTTTTTTATTGACATGGGATGGCGAAGTCAACGTTAAAGAGCTGTCTGAACTCTTAAAAAATCGTAGTGGTAATTCTACCAAAGCGATCGAATTATTAGTCTTGAGCGCCTGTGATACTGCCAGTGGTGACGATCGCGCGGCTCTGGGATTAGCGGGTTTAGCCGTCAAATCTGGCGCACGTTCCACCATTGCCACACTCTGGCCAGTGAAAGATAAAGCTGCCCAAATGCTCATGACTCGCTTTTATGACCAGCTAAAACAACCCAAAATCACCAAAGCTGAAGCTTTAAGGCAAGCCCAAATTAATCTGATTCGCCAAACCGATTTCCGTGATCCGTTCTTTTGGTCTGCCTTTGTTTTGGTAGGGAACTGGTCTTGATTTTGTAATATTACTTAGATTGTTTGAATCAAGAAAAACATTAGCTTTATGGTTTTTTCACAGTGATTCAGATATAAATGCTAGTAGTGTTCCCAGGTTAACCAGAGTTTATCAGTTTTCCAGAAATTGTTCTCTCAATGGACTTCAATGTATTTTCCATTACTGCATCAATGGGATGAGGTCAAATATGAAAAAACTACGATATCTAACTAGCACATTGAGCATTATCGCTCTGATTGCTAGTAGCACATGGGCTAGTGCCTATGCTGTAACATTTACCCCGCCTGTCAAAAATTCTGCGCCCAGAGACTCCACTGGTGGAGCTTCCCGTGGCAGTATCTTTGTACCCAACAAAGGTAATAGTGCACCCAGACAATCAACCGGTGGGGCTTCCCGTGGCAGTATCTTTGTACCCAACAAAGGTAACAGTGCGCCCAGACAAGCAACTGGTGGAGCTTCTCGTGGCAATATCTTTACCCCAAACCAAGGTAATAGTGCGCCCAGACAAGCAACTGGTGGGGCTTCTCGCGGGAATATCTTTACCCCCAAAAAAGATAATAATGCCCCTCAAGAAGCGTCAGGTGGGGCTTCTCGCGGGAATATCTTTACCCCCAAAAAAGATAATAGCGCCCCTCAAGAAGCGTCAGGTGGGGCTTCTCGTGGGAATATCTTTACCCCCAAAAAAGGTAACAGCGCCCCTCAAGAAGCATACGGCGGAGCTTCCCGTTTAGGTACTTACTACTTGAATCCTGGAACTGTAGCCGCAACCGGGCCAGCCGCCTTAATTGCGCTTCTGCCTGAAAGCTTTTATGGCACCACAACTTCAGCACACCCGACCATTTTGGTTTATCTGCCTGCTTCTAATGCCGAAGAAGCTGTATTTAGCCTCAAGGATGAAGCTGGTGATACCCAATATCAAATGACTATTCCGGTGGCTGACAAAACTGGAGTCATGGCAATCAAATTACCAGCAGATGCACCTGCTTTAGCTGTTGGGAAAAACTATCAATGGTTCTTGGCGCTGAAAGTGGATGGAACACTTAGCCCCAGTACGCCTTATGTTGATGGTTGGATTGAACGTATCCAGCCAACTGCTGAATTGACAACAGCAATGCAGCAGTCAGATGCTCTCCAACGGGCAGTTGCCTTTGGTAAAAGCGGGGTGTGGTATGACTGTGTAGCAACAATGGCTGCACTACAGACGACCCAACCCGAAAATCCTACAATTGTTAAGCAATGGCAAGAACTTCTCTCTTCCGTGAGCTTAAAGGATATTGCAGCTGCTCCCTTAGTCGCATCAGCTAATTAGGGACTGATGACTAGTAGTTCACCAATCCGAAATGCTGTGTAGACCTAGCAGGGGTACAGAGGGCAGGAGGCAAGGTTGCAGGGGGAATTGGGTACATATTCTCCCCCTTCCCGCTCCCTGCCCCTTATCCTCCGCTCAAACAAGTTTTAGTGGAGTCATGGCTGACCAATGCTAATCAATGTTATGTGCCTCCGGCGAAATTATGTGGCGTAAATTCCAAGGTTTGATGCAACGCTCGCGTAGCGTTTTAATTATTACTCCCAGTGTCGCTCTTACAGTTATTGTTGGGCAGTCATTGGGACTTTTTAATTTGCCGGAGTGGAAACTTCGTGATGAATGGATGCGACAACGTTCGCAAAATACCATAGCTGACGAAATCGTGATTGTGACAATTGATGAACGAGATATTCAATCGGTCGGTAAATGGCCGATTCCAGACTGGTCACTAGCACAATTACTCCAGAAAATCCGATCGCAGCAACCCCGCGCCATTGGCTTGGATCTTTACCGAGATTTACCAGAAGGCAAAGGATATAAGCAACTGGTAGAGGTTTTTCGCAGCACGCCTAATTTAATTGGGGTGGAAAAAATTACTGGGGAGCGTGTCAATCCCCCACCAGAATTGCAAAAACTAGAACAAGTTGGATTAGCAGACTTGGTATTAGATGGCGATCGCCATGTGCGGCGTGCTTTACTCACAGCTGCTGATGCCAAACAAGACGGAAAAATTAAAGCCGGATTGGCTACGATGGTGGCCCTCAAGTATCTGGAAGCAGACAAAATTGCTTTAGAACCAGTAAATCCAGAGCAACAGAAGTTTCGCTTAAATAATCAAATTTATCTGCCACTGCAAAACCGAGAAGCAGGTTATTCCGATACTGATGTGGGTGGTTATCAAATTCTGCTCAACTGGCATGGTGCTGAAACGTCGTTTCGCACAGTGGCGATGCGGGATGTGTTGGCAGGAACTATCCCCACCAATATGATGCGCGATCGCATGGTGTTTATTGGCTCAACGGCCTCTAGTACCAATGATTTCTTTAGCACCCCTTTTAGTTCCTCTTTGATTGCTGCTCAAAAACCCACAGCTGGAGTCGTGATTCATGCCAATATTGCCCATCAAATAGTCCAAGGAGCAAAAACAGGTAAAGCAAACCTACATGGTTTTTCTGGCAATACCACGTCATTTTGGATTATTTTGTGGTCTTTGATTGGTTCTGGTGGTAGTTGGTGTTTAGCAAGTTGGCGTACCCAGCGCAACATTCCCGGTGGCAAAATTCTCTGGGCAACAATAGGCATCAGTGGTGGTTTTCTGGTGGGTGGTTATGGAATATTTTTACAGGGTTTGTTGATTCCCATCACCCCAGGGTTAGCTGCCTTTATTAGTAGTGTGATTGCCACAACCAATGCCTATAAACAACAAAAGTTAGAAGAAGCTAACCGACAACTAGAAATTGCCAATTCTCAACTTCTAGATTATTCTAAAACTCTTGAGTTTAAAGTCGAAGAACGCACTCGTGAACTACTGGAAGCCAAACAAGCGGCTGATGCGGCTAACGAAGCCAAAAGTGAGTTTTTAGCTAACATGAGTCATGAGTTACGCACACCATTAAATGGCATTCTGGGTTTTGCCCAGGTGCTAGAGTTATCGCCAAACTTGACCGATAAAAATCGAGAAGGAGTCAACATTATCTATCAATGTGGTTCCCATTTACTGATGCTGATTAATGATATTCTCGATCTCTCAAAAATTGAAGCTCGTAAATTAGAATTGGTAGCAACTAATGTACATTTAGCAACTTTTTTACATGGCGTGACAGAGATTTGTAATATTCGAGCCGAACAAAAAGGAATTGGATTTAACATCGTAGCTGATGATTCTTTGGCGACTGTGATTCAAGTCGATGAAAAGCGGCTACGACAAATTTTAATTAACTTACTGGGTAATGCTATCAAATTCACAGATAGCGGCAGCGTCACATTGAAAATCGATGTGATCGAGCAAAATTTGTCACAAAAGAGCCAGGAAAATCCAGAAATCACTGATCAGAAGATTCGCTTTCAAATAGAAGATACAGGTATTGGGATGTCACCAGAGCAATTAGAGAAAATCTTTTTGGCTTTTGAACAAGTAGGTGAAGCGGGGAGGAAATCTGAAGGTACTGGTTTGGGATTAGCTATCAGTCAAAGAATTGCTGGATTGATGGGTAGTCAAATTCAAGTGCAGAGTAATTTAGGCGAAGGTAGTTTATTTTGGTTTGATATCACAGTACCAATACCAGTTTCCCATGACTGGAATACATTGACGGTGAATGCCAGTCATCACAAAATTATCGGGATTCGTGGACGCATACCACAAATTTTGATTGTTGATGATGATCGCAACCACCTCTCGATTTTGAGTAGTTTATTACAAAAAATTGGTTGTCGCACTTTAGAGGCAACCGATGGTAAACAAGGGCTACAGGTGGCAACTGAACTTCAACCGGATATGATTGTGCTGGATTTAGCTATGCCAAATATGGATGGCTTTGAGTTAATGGTGCAATTACAAGAAAATCCCCAAACAAGTTTGATTCCGATTATTGTCTCTAGTGCTAGAGTTTTTGAAGAAAATCAGCAACGAAGTTTAGAGGCTGGTGCAACAGCATTTTTACCTAAACCTTTGCAAGTTGATGAACTATTAAATGCACTGCGATCGCTACTTAATGTGGACTGGATTTATGCCGAATCAATATCGCAGTCGTTACCTGCTAAAAATGAGCCATCAGACAATAATAATGAACTGATTTTGCCATCTCAGGAGATTTTGCAACAACTATATCATTTGGCGATGATGGGAGACATTCCTGCGATTGAGGCTATGATTGCCGAATTAATCAAGCAAGATAGTCAATTTACTGTTTTTGCTACTACCTTGGGTAAAATGACTGCCAATTTCCAAACCACAAAAATCCGTAAGTTCTTGAAAACATTTGTTACCACGGAGTCACATCAATGATTACTGAAGCTGTTTTGAAACCAATGCACATTTTATTGGTGGACGATAATCCCAATAATCTCAAGGTGCTATCAGAAGCGATTAAAGGATGTGGTTGGAAAGCACTGATGGCAACAGATGGCGAGTCAGCAATTGAACAAACAGAATACGCCCATCCTGATTTGATTTTACTGGATGTCATGATGCCAGGTTTGGACGGATTTGAAACTTGCCGCAGGCTGAAAGCTAATAATATTACTCAGAATATTCCAGTAATTTTTATGACGGCTTTATCTGATGCTACAGATAAAGTCAAAGGACTAGAAATTGGTGCAGTTGATTATATTACTAAGCCTTTTCAACAGGAAGAAGTGATTGCCAGACTGAAACTACACCTCAAAATCTCCCATCTCACCAGAACTTTAGAACAACGGGTACAAGAACGTACCGCCGAATTAACCCATTCTCTACAACAACTACAACAAACTCAACTACAACTCATCCAAAGTGAGAAAATGTCCACTTTAGGACAACTAGTTGCAGGTATTGGTCATGAAATTAATAACCCAATTGGGTTTATTAGTGGTAACTGCTCTTATATTGAACAATATGTCAATGATTTGTTTCGTTTGGTGGATTTACAACAGCAAAAGCTACCAGAATCAGATCCAGAAGTGGAAGAACTCATCGAAGAAATTGACTTGGAGTATTTATATGAAGATTTACCAAAACTTCTGTTATCAATGCACCAGGGAATTGAGCGTCTCAAAGATATCAGCCTTTCTTTAAGGACTTTTGCTAGGGCTGATATTGCTTCTAAAGTCAAGTTTCAAATTCACGAAGGACTTGATAGTACTATTATGCTATTAAAGCATCGCCTCAAAGATCAAGGCGATCGCCCGAAAATTGAAGTTGTCACCCAATACAGTGAACTACCACCAATTACTTGCTATCCTGGGCAACTCAATCAAGTTTTTATGAATATTATTGCTAATGCTATTGATGCGTTTGATGATTTACATCAAAATGCTGCAAAACAGGAGATAGCAGCTTGTCAATACACCATTAAAATTACGACATCTGTTGATGAGCAGCAAGAAACTGTCACAATTTGTATGGAAGATAATGCTTTAGGGATGCCGCCAGAAGTGCAAGCAAGAATTTTTGAACCATCTTTTACAACTAAACCTGTGGGTAAGGGAACTGGACTAGGATTAGCAATTAGCTATCAAATTATTGTGGATAAACATCATGGCAACATCCACTGCTTGTCTACCGCCGGTCAAGGAACAAAGTTTGTGATTACTCTACCAATTTAATTTTTGGAATTGCAATCACACATTAACTGGTAATCAAAGCAAATATTTTTATATTAAGTGCTGAATCTCAACTCAGCCATTAATTTATCTTGATCATCTTGCCCATTGATGTAAAAAATATACAGTTTGAGGGTTCATATATTTGGCTAGATACCGCACATAAATAACTAATATTTATCTTCTAGAATCAACTGGGATATCTGCACTCCCACCAAGCTTTGCCTTACACTTGTCCTTGAATAATTTTTGTCAATTCAGCACGGCTACGATTTGCTTCTGACCAAAAAGCTATCCAAAAGATAAGTACTATTAAGATGGGCATAGCCACAAATAAGGCGGCTACAAAATGAGGTGTTTCATCTGTGAAGGTGATGGGACTAACTGTATTACACCAGATGAATAGCCATAAGCCTAAAAAAGCCATCACAACATTATTTACGCTGATTTGGATATGCACCAAGGTTTGACGAGGTTGTGCTTCAAATCGCCCGCGAATCATTGGTAAAAACAAATTGCGATAGTTAATAATTCGCATGATTTGAAACCCATCATCAGAAATTGTTCCCTGATACAGAGTATGTTGTCTAGAGAATCTAAATGCTTGTCGTGGTTCAATATTGGCACTCAGTCTCTGCACTACTATGGGTAATGGTTCTGGTGCTGTAACTGTAAAACTATCGTAGGGTAGGATTTTCATCTTGTTTGGGGCTGTTGGTGATAATTCACCTTAGCTATTCAGTATTGTTTCCAGTTTTCCCCTAGCGATCGCTTTTTGAACAAATGATTTGATTTTTTTTGGCGAAAAACCATCAAAAAATAAGGACTAAAGAAGTGATTGATTCCATATTAAATGACATTAATTAGTCACCAATTCTCTAACAAGGCTTAACTATTTTGTCTTCAATGACAATAATCTGTCACCGATGACAAATAATTAATCACTATACAATTTGTTAAAAAGCCAGCAGCTGGATTTGAACCTGCGACCTTCCGATTACAAGTCGGATGCACTACCACTGTGCTATGCTGGCGTTGTAATTAGGCATCACCGATTTCTAATTATAGCACAAGCTTAATGGTTGTCTAGAGGAAGCTGCAAAAAAATCCTTGATTTGATGGGTCGATAAAGTTGATAAATTAATATTCATAGCAAAAGCTAACTCAAAATCCTGGGCTGGACGCAAAAAGATTGAATACAGTGTTTAACTGTATTTTTTTTGACACGGCTAGGTAAAGAAATAGATAATTGTTCTTTACAGATCAAAAACATGGCAGTGTTAATCGGGCGAGATATATTAAGTCTGGCGGACTTCAGTCCAACGGAACTTCAAGAAATTCTGGAATTGGCTGGGCAATTAAAATCTCAACAGCTAAAGTTGCGCTGTAATAAGGTGTTGGGTTTGTTGTTTTCTAAGGCTTCGACTCGCACGCGGGTGAGTTTTACCGTGGCGATGTACCAATTGGGTGGACAGGTAATTGATCTTCATCCTAATGTTACCCAAGTGAGTCGCGGTGAACCGATTCAAGATACAGCACGGGTGTTAGATCGATATTTAGATGTTTTGGCAATTCGGACTTTTGCCCAGGAAGATTTAGAAATTTTCGCTAACTATGCCAAAATTCCGGTAATTAATGCTTTGACTGATGCGGAACATCCTTGTCAGATATTGGCTGATTTGTTGACGATTCAAGAATGTTTTGGGAATTTGGCTGGTTTAACTTTGACTTATGTGGGTGATGGCAATAATGTGGCAAATTCTTTGTTGCTGGGTTGTGCGTTGGCGGGGATGAATGTCAGGGTTGCTACTCCTAAAGGATTTGAACCTGATGCCAAAATTGTAGAACAAGCAAGGGCGATCGCATCTGGTAAAACAGAAGTTCTGCTGACTCATGACCCAGAATTAGCCGCTAAGGATGCTTCTGTACTTTATACTGATGTTTGGGCAAGTATGGGTCAAGAACAAGAAGCTGATGACCGAATGCCAATTTTTCAACCTTATCAAATTTCGGAACAATTGCTGAGTTTGGCTGATCAAGATGCAATTGTTTTACATTGTTTACCAGCCCATCGCGGTGAAGAAATTACCGAAGAAGTAATTGAAGGTTCACACTCACGAGTTTGGGATCAGGCCGAAAATCGTCTCCATGCACAAAAAGCCTTACTGGCTAGTATTTTGGGGGCTGAGTGAACAGGAAAAATTAAAAAGATAAAAGGCAAAAGAAGTAAATTTTTTCTTTCTTTTGCCTTTTATTTTTTTATTTCATCTTGTTATCTGGAATTTTTTGTAGTACTAATGTTCTAGGGACATTTGTATTTACTGGCAATAATTATTATGGAACGACTAACAGAAGCGCAACAAGAATTATATGAATGGTTGGCAGAATATATCCGACTTCACCAACATTCTCCTTCAATTCGCCAAATGATGCAAGCGATGAATTTAAAGTCGCCAGCACCAATTCAAAGCCGCTTAGAACATTTAAGAAATAAAGGCTACATTGAATGGACTGAAGGTAAAGCTCGCACAATTCGGATTTTACATCCAGCCAAGCAAGGTGTACCAATTTTAGGTAATATTGCGGCTGGTGGTTTAATTGAACCTTACACTGAGGCTGCCGATTATTTAGATTTTGGCAACTTTGCTTTACCGCCACAAACCTATGCTTTGCGGGTGACAGGCGACAGTATGATTGAAGATTTAATTGCTGATGGTGATGTGGTATTTTTAAGGCCTGTTCTAGAACCAGATCAGTTAAAAAATGGCACAATTGTGGCAGCAAGGGTGGATGGTTACGGTAATACATTAAAACGTTTTTACCGCAATGGCGATCGCGTTACTCTCCAACCTGCTAACCAAAAGTATAGCCCGATTGAAGTTTCGGCAATGCAGGTACAGGTGCAAGGTTCTCTTGTCGGCGTTTGGCGTGGATACAACTGAATAGGGAGTGGGGAATTGGGAGTAGGGAGTAGGGGATGCAATTTCACTATTCACTACTCACTGTTCACCACTCACCACTCACCACTCACTACTCCCATTATTGTTTATGTACCTGACGCAAAATTCAGTGCAGCAGCTACCTACTTTCCGGCTAAGAATACCGTTTGCTAGGGAAGATAAGGGTAAGTACCATCACCAAGCACTACCAGGATGTCCGAAGATACCGTCATCTCTGCAATTGCGCCAGTATCAGCGCCAAGCTGTTACTAACTGGTTTGCGAATAATGGCAGAGGGACGTTAAAAATGGCGACTGGTAGTGGTAAAACTATTACTGCATTGGCGATCGCTTGTGAATTGTACCAGCAAATTAACTTACAAGTGCTGTTGGTGGTGTGTCCCTATCGCCATCTTGTTACCCAATGGGCGCGAGAATGCGAAAAGTTTAATTTACAACCGATATTAGCCTTTGAGAATGTCCGCAGTTGGCAAAGTCAACTTTCTACTCAACTTTACAATTTGCGTTCTGGTTCTCAAGGCTTTATTACCATCATTACTACCAACTCGACATTAATTGGTGAAGGTTTTCAATCGCAACTCAAGTATTTACCGCCGAAAACTTTAATTATTGGTGATGAAGCCCATAATTTGGGCGCACCCAAGTTAGAGGAAAGTTTACCCCGACGGGTTGGGTTGCGGTTGGCTTTATCTGCCACACCGGAAAGATATTTTGATGATAGCGGTACGCAATCTTTATTTGATTATTTCGGCCCGGTGCTGCAACCAGAGTTTACTTTAAGGGATGCGATCGCACAAGGAGCTTTGGTACATTATTTATATTATCCAATTTTGGTAGAGTTAACGGAAACCGAAAGCATTGCCTATTTAAAGTTAACTAAAAAAATTGGGCGTTCTTTACTCTATCGAGAACGCAAAACTGAAAATTCACCCAATTTTGAAGACAACGAAGATTTAAAACCTTTATTAATGCAACGGGCGAGATTAATTGGTGCAGCCGCCAATAAATTATCCGCCTTACGGCAATTAATGGCAACACGCCGCGAAACTACTCATACACTGTTTTATTGTAGTGATGGTTCGTTGGAAACGGGACGTTCATCTCTCCAACAACTCAAAGCCGTTGTGAAAATTTTGGGAGGAGATTTAGGTTATAAAGTTAGTACCTATACAGCCCAAACGCCTTTAGCCGAAAGAGAAGTTTTACGCCGTCAATTTGAAAATGGCGAGTTACAAGGTTTAGTCGCCATTCGTTGTTTAGATGAGGGCGTTGATATTCCCGCCATTAAAACTGCGGTGATATTATCGAGTTCTGGAAATCCTCGCCAATTTATTCAACGCCGGGGCAGAGTTTTACGTCCCCATCCGAGTAAGGAACGGGCGACTATTTACGATATGATTGTGCTGCCGCCAGATTTAGATAGGGAAACCATAGAAGTTGAACGTAACTTATTAAGAAAAGAACTGCGGCGCTTTGTTGAATTTGCCGATTTAGCCGATAACGCTGGGGAAGCGAGAATGAAATTGTTAGACTTACAAAAACGCTATGGATTATTAGATGTTTAATCCGCCTGTGGTTAGTTTTGTAAAATTTTGTTTGCTACCTGAAAATATCTCGGTGATTCATGGAATAATTAATATTGATCATAATGGGATAGGAGCGAAATTTTTAAAGCGACAAACACTCCATTATGATCAATATTCAACCTAAAATCAGTATATCAGTAAATTCCCCATAATTAACCTTAATTTTGTCAAAAAATTTTAAAATTTTCCTCCCCATAATTACCCTAAATTAAAGATGCGAGTAAGAGTCAGATGGCGGATGTAAAATTATCAATCATCTCCGGCTAAAATAAAGCATAACGCATACGAAACTGAGATGTTGCCAGAACAGAATATCGATGATGTGCAAGAGCCAATTACTAGCGCCTCGCCGGAAGTGCGGCAGATTATTGAGCGAGTCTGGAACCTAGAAAAAAGCAGGCTAGATAAAAAAAGTAATAGCCCCATCAACGATGATATTTTGGCAATTGTCAAGGAAGCCGTACAATGAAGCTCACTTCCATTAAACTGTGTAACTTTCGCTCTTTTTATGGCAGAACACCGGAGATAGTTTTGGCTGGGGGTGATATTCTCAACACCACGATTATTCATGGTAATAATGGAGCGGGAAAAACCAGTTTACTGAATGCCTTTACCTGGGTATTATATGAGAAGTTTAGTGCTGCCTTTGCCTCGACAGAACAGTTGGTGAACAAAAGAGCGATCGCAGAAGCTAAAACTGGGCAATCGATAGAATGTTGGGTAGAAGTAAACTGGGAACATGAAGGTAAACGTTACAACGCCAAACGCCAATGTCGCATATATAAAGATAAAACTGACTTGGAATCTCTCAAAACAGAATTATTAATGCAAGTGGCTGGGGATGATGGTAGATGGTATTTTCCACTGCAAAAACCAGAAGAAATCATTGGGCAGATTTTACCCGCAAGTTTACATCAATACTTCTTCTTTGATGGAGAACGCATTGAAGAAATAGTTCGTTCTGATAAAAAAGCCGAAATAGCCGAAGCTATCAAAATTTTCTTGGGTGTGGAGGTAATTAACCGTTCTATAAAACATCTTAGTGAAGCCAAGAAAAGTTTAGAAAATGAATTAAAAGCCATCGGTGACTCAGAAATTAAACAACTTCTCAAAGAACAAGACAAGTTAGAACAGGAAATTGCCCAGATAAACACCAGACAAACAGAAATTAAACAAGAGTTAGAATATCAACAAAGCTTTAAAAAAGAAACCGGGAATCGTTTACTCGAACTGAGTGCAGCGAAAGAATTGCAAGACAGACGACAAGAATTAGAAAATCAAAAAGCCGCGTATCAAGAATCATGGCGGCAAACCAGAGATGCACTCAAAAAAATCATTTCTGCACGCGGTTATACAATTCTGCTGTCAGATACTACTCAACAATTTCGGACAATTCTCAATGATTTGAAAGCACGCGGCGAATTAACATCGGGTATTTCGCGGGAATTTATTAACGAATTACTCAAAAGTAATCGCTGTATTTGTGGAACAGAATTAAATGCTGGCAGTCATCATCATACTCATGTAAACCATTGGTTAGAAAAGGCTGGTTCTTCGGTTGTGGAAGAAACAGCAATTCGCATGAGCGCCCAAGTCGATGAAATTGATAAGCAAGCCGTAGCATTTTGGGAAGAAGTCGATAGAGAACAAACAAGAATTAATCAGTTACGGCAAAACATCTCACAAATTGAACTTGAATTAGACACGATTCAAGAACGGTTGCGTAAAGATGCGAACGAAGAAATTAGTAGTTTACAAAAACGCTTAGATGAAATTGAAAGTAAAATTGATGAATTAAACCGAGAACAAGGTGCAAATCAACAGCGAATTTCCCATTTAAAAACTGAGATTGATGCTTTGGTAAAACAAATCGCCAAGCAAAAACTCAACGAAGAAAAGCAATTACTCGCCCAAAGACGTATCAACGCCACTCAAGACGCGATTGAAAGATTAACTGAAGTCAGAAATCGGCAAGAAAAACAGTTTCGGTTGCAGTTAGAACAGCGATTACAGGAAATATTCACATCAATATCTTTTGCGCCTTATCTCCCGAAAATTAGTGATAAATATGAACTCACTTTAGTAGAAAATACCACCGGAGTCGAATCACTTGTTGCTGCATCTACAGGAGAAAACCAAATTCTCAGTTTGTCTTTTATTGCCAGTATTATTGATAAAGTCCGCGAATGGAGTGAAAAGCGCAAAGTTTTAACTGTACCGAATAGCAGTACTTTTCCCATTGTGATGGATTCTCCATTTGGTAGCTTGGATGAAAGTTATCGTCGTCGTATTGCTCAAACATTACCTGAGTTAGCAAATCAGTTAATTATTTTAGTGACGAAAACTCAATGGCGTGGTGAAGTAGAGCAAGAAATGGTGAATAGAATTGGGCGGGAATATGTGTTGACTTATTATTCCTCTAAGCCTGATTGTGAGCAAGATTATATTGAGTTGGGTGAGGAAAGATATCCGTTAGTTAAGCAAAGTCCGAATGAGTTTGAATATACTGAAGTGATGGTGGTTGAGCGTAATTGGTAGTATGAATTTGTTTCACTCAGAGACGCAGAGGCGCAGAAAGTGAGAGTTTGAGAGATGAAACTAAGTAAGCGGTCGTAAATATTTTTAAGGTAGATGTTACCAGTTTTCCAATATCAGTCCGTCCACATAGCTAAAGTCAGAATCATCTGTTACTAACCGCCAACTATGTTCTAAACACTGTGCTGCAATCCAAACATCATTCATAGGAATTGGTCTTCCTTTCTGCTTTAATGCCAACCGAGTTTGAGCGTATACCACAGCAGTTTCTCGACCTAATGTTACTACTTCGCAGGTTTCAATAAACTCTAAATAACGGGGCAGATTTTGCAAAGGACGACTGGAGTTTTCTGCTCCAAATAATAATTCACCCACAACAACAGTTGGTAAAATCACAGTTGTCAATGCCAGTACTTGAGCTACAACTGCTTGATCACCATTTAAAAAGCGCACAGCGACAGAAGTATCTAAGGCTACATTACCATTCATTTGTGTCTATCTGCTCAAACTCGGCTGCAATTACCTGTTGTAATTCTCTAGCTTCTGCATCGCTTAAAATTCCCGCAAATTTGGCTAAAGGATGTTCATCTTGCGGTGTCAAATCATTGTCTGGTAACTGACGTAGAAAATTAGTAATCACATCAGCAAGGGATAGTTTGTGTTGCTGCGCCCAACGTTCTGCTTTTTGAAGCAAAGCTTCATCAATATCTAGCGTAATTTTGCTGGTCATGACTGTATTTGGTCTGAGACTTTCTGATTTTAGCCTGTACACCTCTTCAGTATGATGGCAAGGTAAACTGGTGGAATTGACTGATGTGAACCTTGTCCTATGCCGGATTTTTTATTAGAAGTTGGTACAGAAGAACTACCTGCAAATTTTCTCAGTGATGCTATCGTACAATGGCGATCGCGCATTCCTCAAACTTTGGCAGCTAATAGTCTCAACAGTTACGCGGTAGAAGTTTACGGTACTCCCCGACGCTTGGCGGTGCTTATCAAGGGTCTACCACAGCAACAACCAGACCGGGAAGAAGAAATTAAAGGCCCTCCCGCCCAAGCAGCTTTTAAAGATGGTCAACCCACACCAGCAGCTATCGGCTTTGCCAAAAAGCAAGGTGTGGAACTTGATGCGCTACAAGTTAGCCCGACGGATAAAGGCGATTTTGTATTTGTTAACAAAAAAACTCCTGGTCGCCCGGTAGCGGAAATTTTGACCGAACTTGTTCCCCAATGGATTTTTACGTTAGAAGGTAAGCGGTTGATGCGCTGGGGTGATGGCGATGTGAGATTTTCGCGTCCGGTGCGTTGGTTGGTGGCGTTGTTGAATGAGGCAATTTTGCCGATAGAATTGGTGAATGGTTCGGATAGAATTAACAGCGATCGCATTTCTCATGGTCATCGTGTTTTACATCCCGCAACTATCACTATTAACCAAGCAACTGATTACGTTGATACTCTGCGTTCTGCTTATGTAGTGGTTGATGACAATGAACGTGCAACGACAATTGCAAAAGAAGTTCACGCCGCCGTTAATTCGGTCAATGGTTCCACAGAAATCTATCCCGATTTATTAACAGAAGTAACTAATTTGGTGGAATGGCCTTCGCCAGTTGTGGGTAAATTTGACGCGGAATTTTTGAATTTACCCACAGAAGTTATTACAACTGTCATGGTCAGCCACCAAAGATATTTTCCTGTTTTTAAAGGAGAAAATCATCAAGAACTATTACCAAATTTCATCACAGTTTCTAATGGCGACCCGACAAAATCAGATATCATTGCTAAAGGTAATGAACGAGTCATCCGCGCCCGATTAGCTGATGGACAGTTTTTCTATAACGCCGATATCGCTAAACCTTTAGAAAGCTTTTTACCTCAATTAGAAAAGGTAACTTTTCAAGAAGATTTAGGTTCGCTACGTGCTAAGGTAAATCGCATCATCAATATTGCCGGACACATTGCAGCACAACTAAATTTAGCTGATACTGACCGCCAAAACATTCACCGTGCTGCTTTATTGTGTAAAGCCGATTTAGTTAGCCAAATGGTGTATGAATTTCCAGAATTGCAAGGCATTATGGGGCAGAAATATGCTTTAGCCAGTGGTGAAAATGCCGCAGTCGCAACAGCAATTTTTGAACATTATTTACCACGAGGAGCCGATGATATTTTACCGGAAATTTTAACAGGTCAAGTTGTCGGAATAGCTGATAGGTTAGATACCTTAGTCAGCATTTTTGGTTTGGGGATGGTTCCTTCTGGCTCTTCTGACCCTTTTGCTTTGCGTCGGGCGGCAAATGCAATTGTTAATATTACTTGGGCTGCGAATTTAGGAATTAATTTAGATAATTTATTGCAGCAAACAGCCGCTAATTTTGCTCAGGAATATAACAAAGAATCAGGGACATTAGTCACAAGCTTGCAAGAATTTTTCCTGCAAAGAATTCGGACATTATTGCAAGAAGAAAAACAAATTGATTACGATTTGGTGAATGCTGTATTGGGCGAAAATGACCCAGAGTATACAGAAAGAGCGTTGCAGGATTTATTAGATGTCCGCGATCGCGCCTTATATCTGCAACAAATCCGCAACGATGGTACTCTCGATAAAATCTACGAAACTGTCAACCGTTCTACCCGCCTCGCCGCCCAAGGTGATTTAGACACCAAACAGCTAGAACCAGCAAATTTAATCAATCCCGAACTATTCCAAAAGTCATCCGAAAAAGCATTTTACGATGCCATTGTGGAATTAGTACCCCAAACCCAAACTGCCCAGCAATCACGGAACTATCAACTGTTAATTGCAGCGTTAGCAAAAATCGCCCCTACTGTCAGTAATTTCTTTGATGGCCCGGAAAGCGTCTTAGTTATGGATACCAACCCAGATATTAAGCGCAATCGCTTGAATTTGCTCGGATTGTTGCGAAATCACGCGCGAGTGTTAGCTGACTTTGGGGCGATCGTCAAAAATCTGTAGCATAAATCAACAAAATATGGTGTAAATGTTGCCAATAAGCGTTAGTATAATGAGTGCTTAACCAGGGGTCTCTGCTACAGTCTATGTCCAAAGCTCATGTGATTGGATTAGGTAAGTCCGGTGTTGCTGCGGCGAGATTGTTGAAACGGGAAGGATGGGAGGTGGATCTAGGCGATCGCAACACCTCTGATACCTTCCTGCAACAACAACAAGAACTTGCTGCCGAACAAATCACCGTTAAACTAGGATATTCCCTAGATTTAACCGATACTGATTTACCCCAATTAATTGTTGTTAGTCCCGGTGTACCTTGGGATATTCCCGTGTTAGTCAAAGCACGAGAACTAGGGATTGAAACAATTGGTGAAATGGAACTTGCTTGGCGACATTTAAAATCCCAGCCTTGGGTAGCCATCACGGGTACAAACGGCAAAACGACCACCACAGCCTTAATCGCCGCCATTTTCCAAGCAGCCGGTTTTGATGCTCCCGCCTGCGGTAACATCGGCTATGCAGCTTGTGAAGTCGCCCTATCCCCCAAACTTCCCGATTGGGTAATTGGCGAAATTAGCAGCTATCAAATCGAATCATCTTCATCCTTAGCACCCCGCATCGGCGTGTGGACAACATTTACACCCGACCACCTCGCCCGTCACCAAACTTTAGAAAATTACTACGACATCAAAGCCAAGCTGTTAAAGCAGTCTCAGTTACAAGTATTTAACGGCGATGATGCTTATTTAAATAAAGTCGGTTTGAATCATTGGCCTGATGCTTATTGGACAAGTGTCAAAGGTCAAGATTTTTTAATTGGTGACAAAGGTTTTTACATTGAAGATGGCTGGGTGATTGAGAAAATCAACGCCACCTCAACACCAACCAGAATTATTCCAGCCTCTGCATTGCGTATGGTCGGAGAACACAACCTGCAAAATCTCCTCATGGCCGTAGCCGCAGCCAGATTAGCAGACATTCAACCCGACGCAATTACCAAAGCCATTGAACAATTCCCTGGCGTTCCCCACCGCTTAGAACATATCTGCACTTGGGAAGGCGTGGACTTTATCAACGACAGTAAAGCCACCAACTACGACGCAGCCGAAGTTGGGTTAGCCTCAGTGAAAAGTCCGACAATTTTGATTGCGGGGGGAGAAGCCAAACCCGGCGATGATACAGGTTGGTTAGCCAAAATCCAAGCCAAAGCCGCATCTGTATTATTAATTGGCGCAGCTGCACCAGCCTTTGCCCAACGCTTACAAGAAGTGGGTTACACCAATTACGAAATCGTGGAAACAATGGCAAAAGCTGTACCTCGGTCAGCAGAATTAGCTAAACAACACCAAGCACCTGTAGTTTTGCTGTCTCCCGCTTGTGCAAGTTTTGACCAGTATCCTAACTTTGAAGTGCGCGGTGACGACTTCCGCCAGTTGTGTTTAGCTTGGGCTGCGCGTTGATAGATTATATAGCTTTTGGAAATGCTTTTAGAGTAGCGATCGCACTGTGCCAGTTGCGTAAGTCCTGATAGTATTAAACAGGATTTTTCTGTGTAACATCCTATGGCTCAACACTCAAAAAAGTGACTCGAACAAGTGCAAAATGTTATCTGAACTTAAGTACTACAATCATTTGTAAAATTTCTATATCTTTTTCTTCTTTCTTACCTTTGCGTCCTTGGCACGACAGTCGCTTCAAGCCGGGAAACCCGTCCAATGCGCTGCCTCTTTCTTGGCGGTTCGTTTCCATATCTATGTTTTTCACTACTCATTTAGGATTGCTATATTCTTAGAAAAAACGATTAAATTAGGGTTTAAGCTAATTCATAACTCAGGTTAATTACAATTAAACTAGCTATTAGCTAGTTTGCGCTATGATTCTTCAAACCAAAAATCAATTAACTTTACAAGAGTTTTTGCATCTTTCTTCTGGTGAGGGAGATACTACCTATGAACTTGTGGATGGTCAAGCTATTTCTAAAATGTCGCCACAAAAATTTCACTCTAAACTGACTCGCGTCCTGCTTAACTTGATTGAACAATTATGTGGAGCTAATGGAGAAATATGTCCAGAATTGGCTGTTTCTTTAACTCGTAGGGGACGAGATTGGGTTCCTGTACCTGATATTTTATACATCTCTAACGAGCGTTTACCTTCAGACTGGGAAGAAGAAGGAGTATGTTCTGTTCCGCCAGATTTGGTGATTGAGATTATTTCACCAGGGCAAACCTTTGGTCAGATGATAGCTAAAGCCAAAGATTATTTAGATGCAAAAGTGCTGCGAGTGTGGGTAGTTGATAGCAAAGCCAGAAGTATTACTGTGTTTTTCCCCGATGCAGCACCACAAACATATATGGGGGATGAAATACTGCAAGATGCACTGTTCCCAGGGTTAGAATTTACAGTTGAGCAAGTATTTTTACAGGCAAAAATACCGTTAAAGTAGTTATTTTGCAGTTATGAATTATTAGTAAAGTGCCAAATTACTGATTTTTCAAATAATTCGGGGATCTGATATAGGACTTATATTTGATTTGGGAAAAAAATCAGTACACTCAGATCAGGCTTCTTTCCTACTCCCGACTCCCCATTCCCTATTCCCTACCTACACAAATAAATTCAGAAATCAAACCGGATTCCTATATATGCTAACTCAGTACAATTACTAATACCAATAAGAAGAAATGATTAATCACCTCAAATATGGGGTGATGACTGTTACCCTAGTGTATATATGACATGAAGTGAACGACAGCATAACACTCAGGGATTGCTCCATGAAAAGATTCATTTGCTTACCGATAATGTCTTCTTTATTGATGAGTGTGGGATGCCAAGTAGCTCTTTCTCAAAGTTCCAACTATGATGTTAAATCGGGGTTAATTACTGCACAAACATTATCTGAGTTAAATCCAGCTAATGTTGTGAAAGTTGCTGAATTGACTAACAAAATTGATGAAGAAACAGCTTTGAATTTGGTTTGGAAGTTGCCACAAGTACAACGCAAAGCCAGGGAAATCGCCAAGCTTTCTAGAGGGACGATTAAATTAGGGGCGGTAGTGGATGGTTCTCCTACGGAAAATGAACCTTACTACACGGTTCGTATATTTGAAAATCAATCAGACTATGATTCAACAATTTATTGGTTTCGGGTGTTTAATAACAATGGTCTGATAGAAGTTCTGGATGTAATTGAGAATAAATACATCAGTTTAGATGAATGGCAACAGCAATTAAAGCGATAGAAAATTGCTTAATCTGTATTCTGCATAAGCGACTTGATAGTAATGAAAGCTTGGTGGGCAATCATGCCCACCCTACATCTGAGTGTTGCGATCGCACTCTATATGACTAGTATAAAACTCATATTTGATTGTGCAGAAAACTAGATATTGGTAAGGTGGGCATTTGTCAATCCTAAACATGACCACCCTACACATAATTTAAAAATCAAAGCTGATTACTATATTAATAATCGGTAATTAGTAATTTAACTATTACTTTTTCTGGGCAACTACACTTTGTGCTTTATCTTCCATTTCTAAAAGTTCTGGAACAGTCACAAAGCTGTATCCTTGTTTCCGAAATCTATTAATAATTTCTGGTAAAGCCTGCACAGTGCGGGAGCGATTTCCACCACCATCGTGCATCAGAACAATCCCACCTGGTTTAGCTAGTTGAAAGACATTATTAATCAATTTGGGTACAGCAGGCTGAGAATAGTCTACAGAATCAGTTGACCACATCACAATTGCATATTTGGCGTTTTTAGCGTATGCGGCTACGCCATTGTGCATGATTCCTCCAGGTGGGCGAAACAAATTTGTTTTGACACCTGTAATTTTATAAATCAACTCGGTTGTATGCTCAATTTCATAGGCTGCTGCCTGTTGATTCATGACATGATACCAGTGATGCCAAGTGTGGTTAGCAACAACATGACCTTCTGCACTTACCCGCTTGAGTAAGTCGGGGTAATTTTTGACGTTTTGACCAACAACAAAAAATGTGGCTTTGACATTATTCTGCTTGAGAATGTCTAGAACTTGAGCAGTACTTTCAGGCCAAGGGCCATCATCAAAAGTGAGTGCAATGACTTTTTGATTAGGACTAAGTTTAGCCTCTTTAATAACTGCTCCTTGAAAGCGTTTCGCTAAAGCATAACCAAGACCTTTAGCTTGTGCTTCTTGTTGCCAAGTTGTCAGCATTGCTGCTTTTAATCCTTCAATGCGCTTTTGCGTACCTACTTTGGCAACTAAATTATTATTGATATTTATATTCTGACTGCTTTGGGCTTCAGAAGCATTTGGCCTCAAAAGCATCATCATAGCAATGCTTAATGTAGCACCTAGGGCAAGCAACGCAATTAATATACCTTGCGGCCAAAGTAAAGATTTATTGTTTTCCACTTCATAGCTCCTTCAAGGGTCGAACCATTATGTATGGTTCTGACGGTAATTTATAGCACACTTTTCTCTAAAATTTAGATTCCCAATTACTTTCTACTAATCCTGAAAATTTGCCTCAGTTTTACAGAATTTTATCTGGAATTTTCCTTCGTATGAGGCGGGTTATGGTATCAGTAATATCTCTGAAAGCGATCGCCCAGAGCCACTCGGACTACTTAAGTATTTTCACTCTTTATCGTTATATTAATACTGCTCATACTGATAGTAATCACAGTCTGCTTGTATTAGTTTACTAATCATTTTCTTAACCTTCAAGAAGCCTCCTGTAAGATTTATACAAACAATAAAATTCATAATTTATACAATTCCACATACAGTTAATAACTACTTGCATAGATTATTTGTTCCCTGCAAGTTGCATTTAATATTGTATATTTTACTGCTAAAAAATATTCTTTCTGTTTGAATAAAAAATTAAGTTTTTCCATACACAATAGTTTCTCCTAGCTTTTGATTGATATAGTGGTCATCAACAAAAGCTAGTTTCTCATTATCAAGCAATATTAAGCCGTTAATTTCTATACTCTTTAATCATTCATTGGCAATGATATGATTAATCCATGATTTTAACTACATTTTTGTACAACAATACTACGGGTCGAAGATAACTTTTGTCAAAAATTTAAATAAAATTTAATATTGTTGTATTCTATGTATATAGTTAGAAAAAACTATAATAATTCTTGCTAACTATAGGAATCATATTTGATGTCTGGAAAAAATCAGTACATCCACAAAATGCTCTTTTCTACTTCCTACTCCCTACTCGCTACTCTCTACTCCCTACTCCCTACCCCCAGCCTTTACAGATAATTTCAATAATCAAAGCAGATTCCTATATCTTGCAACTATTTAGTCTCTTGTCTATTTTCGTAAAAATTTCGTTTTCCCGATACATACTTGTTTGAGACATCAAATATCAACGACATAGACAGTTGATTATTTGCGCCAAACTACTAAGATGACACCCACAACAATAAAGCTTAAACCAACTAGGCGAATGAAAGGTATAGGCTCTTTCAATATCCAATAGCCAAGCAACACAGAAAAAATGTAACCGATAGATACAGATGGGCCAGCAACGCTCAGGTTAACTCTAGACAGTAGCAGGATATAAAACATCGCCCCAAAACCGTAGCAAGTTAATCCAATTAATAGTTCTGGGATTGTGATAATACCCAGAATATGAGTGATGGCGTTGCCTAAATTCACCCTGCCTAATTTATTTGCGCCTATTTTCAGAAAAAATTGTCCGGCTGTGCTGATGAGAATGGATACAATTAATAAACTAAATTCTTGGGGGGTCATAAGCTGTTACACACCTAAATTATACATTCAGACTGGAGAGAGTCTGATGTTTTACTCCTCAATCAAAAATATGCAAGTTAAATGTGGAACAGTTATGTATTTTGATGACTGTTGCTTAACTTGATATAACAGCCATTATTTAGACTGCATTTCTGAGACTTTAATTAAACCGCCGGTTTCTTTGACAGTATATATGGGGCGGGCTTTGACTTCTTCATAAATTCGGCCGATATACTCGCCTAAAATTCCTATACAAATCAACTGCACAGAACCGAGAAAAAAGATGGCAATTGTAATTAAACTGTAACCAATTAAAGGACTAGCATGGTCAAATAAACGCCAATATAGGACGAGGATGATCATCAATAGAGCGATCGCAGCTGCTACCATACCTAAGTAGGTTGCGAGTTTTAATGGCACTGTAGAAAAGGAAATAATTCCATCCACAGCCAAAGCCCAAGATTTACCGAAAGTATACTTAACTTTGCCTGCAAAACGCGGTTCTCGTTCAAACAGTACAGCAGTTTGGCGAAAACCCGCCCAAGCGCGTAAACCCCGAATGTAACGGTTACGTTCGGGCATAGCATTGAGAATATCGACAACTTGCCTATCTAGTAAACAAAAATCTCCGGTGTCTGTGGGGATATCCACATGAGATAAACGTCGGAGAATGCGGTAAAAGGCATAGGCTGTAAAACGTTTGAGCCAACTTTCTTGTTTACGAGCTAAACGTTGAGCGTACACTACTTCGTAGCCTTGTTGCCATTTTTCCACCATCTGAAAAATTAGTTCTGGGGGATCTTGCAAATCCGCATCCAGAATAACTGCACATCTGCCTTGGACGAAATTTAGCCCAGCCGTAACAGCAGTTTGATGGCCGAAGTTTCGCGCAAAACTGAGGTAACGAACTCGACTATCACGATGGCGGAGTTCTCGAATCATACTCAAAGAGCGATCGCGGCTACCATCATCGACTAAAATAAATTCCACCTCACCATCTAACTGTTCTGCTACATGATGCAGCCGACGGTACATTTCCGTGATATTCTCTTCTTCGTTATAAATAGGAATGACCAAAGAGTATATTGGTTGAATCACAGTTTTTATCAGATTATTTCATCAAGACAGCAAGAAAAGGACAGATTCAAATAGATATATACTATAAACTTGGTGATGTCGTTCCTGATATAAAATTCCTTAAAATTATATAGGAATCTGGTTTGATTTCCGAATCTAGTTGTGTAGACAGGGAATGGGGAATAGGGAGTGGAGAGTAGGAAAGAAGCATTATCTGAGTGTATGGATTTTTTTCATAAATCAAATATGAGTCGTATATCTATTACAAATCGGCGTAAATAAACCGACCAGAAGAAACTGTTAAAAGGCTTGTGGGAACACTATTCTTTCTTTTTCCTTTTAACCTTTTACTTTTGCCTTGTTGTACTAGTGATCGTAATCAATAAACAATCAATAAAATAATTAAACTAAATTTATTTATGCGCCCATTCCGAGAAACTGAATGGCTATTAACCTTGCTAATAGGTGCTTTACTGCTGTGGTTGCTGTGTTTAGGAAATTCCCCCTTACGGGACTGGGATGAAGGTACAGTAGCACAAGTCGCCAGGGAAATTTGGCGTGCTGCTTTTGGTTCTCTGCATTGGCTGTATCCAACTTTAGGCGGTGAACCTTATCATAATAAGCCACCTCTGATGCACTTGTTAATTGCTTGGTGTTACTCTCTAGGCGGTGTAAATGAATGGACAACACGCCTACCGGGTGCTTTATTAACTGCCTTGGGAGTGCCGTTATTGTATTTAGTAGGGATTTTGTTGTTTAACGATAGTTTACCTGCGTTGTTTGCGGCTTTCGTTTATTTAACAACTTTACCTGTCGTGCGTCATGGACGCTTGGCAATGCTAGATGGTGCCAGTATTACATTTTTCTTACTATTATTATTTTGTTTATTAAAATCACGTCAGCAAAAACCTTGGGCTTTAGGTGTGGGATTTTGTCTAGGGTTAATTACCCTGACTAAAGGAATGCTGGTTTTGTTGCTGGGAGGTATTGCTGGATTATTTATCTTGGCTTCATCACCGTTAATTGTGTTAAACAACCCTTACTTATGGGCTGGAATTGTGTTGGGAATTGCGCCGGCGATCGCGTGGTATATTGCCCAATGGCAGCATTATGGTAGTAATTTCTTCCAGATAAATTTACAAGCGCAAACATTTGACCGCATATCCCAACCTGTTGAGGGTAATACAGGCGCTCCTTGGTATTATTTAATTGAGTTATTAAAGTATGCTTTTCCCTGGTTGTTATTTTGGCCAGCCGGATTTTATCTAGCTTGGAAGAAACGCGATGCTAGTTGGAGTCGCTTAATTTTAATTGGTACGATTGTTTACTTTGTCGCTATCTCTTTGATAACTACAAAATTGCCTTGGTATGTTATGCCTATATATCCATTTTTAGCCTTGGCAATTGGGTTAGAACTGAGTGAAGTTTGGCGAAATCAAGTAATTAATAGGCGAGTTTGGGCAATATTTATAGTTATAATGGCGCTGGCTGGTTTAGGAGGTTGTGTTTACTTTATTATTGCCCAGGAAGAGCCTGTATTAATTGCAATGGCTATAATTTTAACGATGAGTCTGAGTTTAGCAGCATGGTTGATTTATAAATGCGATCGCAGATTTATTCCTGTGTTATTTTCTGGGATGTATTTAGTACTATTACTATTGATGAGTTCCCAATCTTGGATTTGGGAATTAAATGAGGCATTCCCGGTTAAACCCGTCGCCGCCTTAATTCGCACCCATACCTCCCCAGGTACAAAAATCTACACCTCATTTGCTTATAGCCGCCCTAGTTTAAATTTTTATTGTGATTGCCAAGTAATTCCAGTAAATGCCCCAGTCTTCAAACAAATGTTGGCTAATAAGTCTTATTTACTCTTAGATAATGTCACATTATCCCGCCTAGATTTACCTGTTAGTAAAGTTTTAGATACTGCTGAAAATTTTAGTTTAATTGCGCCACCAGTGAACTAACTATGTATAGTGTTTTGATTTTGCTCCTATACAAACCCTAAACTATAAAACTAATTTTTAGTAAATAAATATATATTATCTTGCTGATAAATTAAATGAAATGCTTTGTTACTTTGTAATTGAGTAATCAAGCTAGAAGAAAATTCAGGTTTATTTGTTGTATTTGAGTTTATTAGTATATACTCAAAATTATTAACGCCGTCTGGTACTAAATTCATGTTAGTTAATTTAATAACTGGACGCTGGCTCAAATGGGGGGCTATTCTTGATGTTGTCAAAACGCTTCCATGAGTTTGAACCAAATTAACAGCAGTATAAAGAGAGTTTAGGTTTGGTAAATTTGAAAGATAACGAGTCACAAAAAACTCATACTTAGCCAGTAATAAAAATGCAGCTATAGACCAAGCTAATAAAATATGAGGCTTTAACCAGCTTCTTTTTTGGTGTTTTTGGTAATGACTAATTGAATGCACTAACCATACAATAATAAACGGGAATATTGGCAATGAATAATGGTGGACTAAATCTCGCTGTGCCGAATAATCAGAAAGAATGTTGAGTAATAACATTGGTAAGCCTGGCAAAATCACCATTATGGTTCGCCAATGTAATCCAATAAGGACTGGTAAGAGTAAAAGTAAATAATAAAATAATGTCTCTGGTGCAAAGAATTTTCCTAAAATTAAAGCAGGATTAGTAATGATATTCCAGAGAATTTGTGTAGGTGAATCTCCAAGAGAACGGAAAAATACAACCCCACCAGCTTGACCATTGCGGAGCATGGGAACAAGATATCCAATTGTTATTAAATACCAAACTGTGCCTATAAAAATACATCCTAGACCATACAGACGACGATGTTGAATTAGCCACAGCCAAATTCCTAAAGCAATTACAGTTAAACTCAAAATTTCTTTACAACTTAAGGTTAAAGCAACAGCTAGAATTAACTGCAAAGTTCGGTGAGTCATTCCTGCCCACATGGCCCACAGTAATGCTGGCACAGCGATCGCTTCTGGGCGGAAGTCAGTGAAAAAGTTAATATTAAATAAGGCAGGATACAGCAAGTATGAAAGTGCTATAGTTCGCGCATAACTAATAGATAAACCACTTTGTAAGCTTAAGGCATATATTGGTACAGCGCCTACTGCTAAAGCAATCGCTTGTATAGCAAATAGCCAGTGTACATCAGGATAAATTTTGTATAGTAGGGCGATCACATACAGAATAAAAGCAGCATGATCTCCCAGCAAGTGAAACCCAAAGAATGATGAAATTGGCGGTAGACCTTGACTGGCTAAATACACCCATTGGTCAAAAACTGCTAAATCAAGTGCTGTGGATTGAAACAAAGCGTGTCTAAGACTGCTACATAAAAATAAAATTAATGCACTTACACCTATCATCCAAGATACAGAATTAATTGCTGGTGATCGCATAAAAATGTTTAGCTAAATTTATAGTTTTGACTAATTTTTCTGTACCATTAGGACAACAGAGACTCCAAAAGGTAAACTGAACGAATTCATAAAATAACGTTCACTAGCAAATAAAAAAGTTAAAAATTTATTGATGGGTTTTGCGGGTAAATTTAAATCACCACTGGCATCTGATTTTTTATCAAGTTTGAGCAGATTTTTTAATAAACGTACTCCAGCTACCAAGGGAAATAACCAAGTATTAAAATAGCTACCATAGCGGATATGATAACCAGCTAGTCTCACAACTCTTTTTAATCTTTTCAATGTATAGCGACGTTTATGATAGTTAATTTCATCATGGTAACTCCATAAAAATTGATAAGCCGGCACTGTAATTAATAACCAACTATTTGGTTTTAATCTGCTAGACAATGCTTCTAAAGCAGCTAAATCATCATCAATATGCTCTAAAACATCTAAGATGATAATTAAGTCATATTGGTCGTTAAAGGGAATTTGATCAGGTAAACTACCTTGTTGGACTGTAGTAACTTGCCTTTCATTCGCTAACTGACAAGCTGTTTCATCAAACTCCATCGCTGCAACTTCACCATAACGCGCCAACATCCTTAAATTGCCACCAGTACCACAGCCAGCCTCTAGAATTTTGGCATTGTTTGGCAGTTTGAGTTGACGAATCAATTTTTCTACAATTTGGCGACGACCGACAAACCACCAATGTTGATCCTCAACAGCCGCATACTTGAGATAAAAATTTTTATCCATACCAAAATTTGGTGTTTGAGTAACAATGCCAATATTTTCACACTTTTTTGTACTGCAAATGCAGTTTCATAACTCAGCATTTTTCATGATTAATTGTGGCGATCGCTGTTATAAATCAGTCCCAAGCAATTTATAGTGGGAGTTATCTCTAAATTATTAAGCAATTGTGAAAGCTATTACTCTTCTTGGTTCCACTGGCTCCATCGGTACTCAGACTTTAGATATTGTCGCTCAGTACCCAGATAAATTTCGGATTGTTGGATTGGCAGCAGGTAATAATGTCGAGATGTTGGCGGATCAAATTCGGCAGTTTCGACCAAGTATAGCAGCGATCGCAGCTGAAGATAAATTACCTGCACTCCAAGCCGCCATCCAAGACCTCAATCCCCAACCCATTTTAGTGGCTGGTACCGCCGGAGTGATTGAAGTTGCCCGCTATGGCGATGCCGAGACTGTTGTTACCGGGATTGTTGGTTGTGCTGGTTTATTACCCACCATCGCTGCCATTGAAGCAGGTAAAGATATTGCCCTCGCCAACAAAGAAACTTTAATTGCCGGCGGCCCTGTAGTTCTCCCCTTGGTGGAAAAACATGGGGTAAAACTCTTACCTGCCGATTCGGAACACTCAGCCATATTTCAATGCTTGCAAGGTGTTCCCACAGGCGGACTGCGGAAGATTTTGCTGACAGCCTCCGGTGGTGCTTTCCGTGATTGGCCTGTAGAAAAGTTGCCAGAAGTCACCGTCGCCGATGCCCTCAAACATCCTAACTGGTCGATGGGCAGAAAAATTACGGTAGACTCAGCGACTTTGATGAATAAAGGGTTGGAAGTTATTGAAGCTCACTTTTTGTTTGGCTTAGACTACGACAATATCGAAATCGTCATCCATCCTCAAAGCATTATTCACTCGTTAATTGAGCTACAAGACACCTCTGTATTAGCCCAACTTGGCTGGCCAGATATGCGTTTACCCCTGTTATATGCGTTATCTTGGCCTGATCGCATTTACACAGACTGGGAACGTCTCGATTTAGTCAAAGCTGGTAGTTTTACCTTCCGTGAGCCAGATCATCAAAAATATCCTTGTATGCAGTTAGCTTATGCCGCAGGTAAAGCAGGTGGTTCGATGCCAGCCGTGTTGAATGCAGCTAATGAGCAAGCTGTAGCTTTATTTTTAGCAGAGAAAATTAGCTTTTTAGATATTCCCCGGTGTATTGAATGGGTATGCGATCGCCATCAAAATGATAACTGTACAAATCCTTCTTTAGATGACATTTTGGCAGCAGATCAATGGGCAAGACAAGAAGTTTTAACCGCAACTAAAAATTTAGTAACTTCCCCGCAGATGATTTCTCTGCACTAAAAACTCAGATATAACAATCCTTTGATTTGTAACAATTCTGTAATTCAGATACCTGGCTTCTTTGATAAGTCTGGTATCTTGTTTTTTATAAATTTTTTCTAAAGAATAGCCGTAAACAGAAATTTACTCGGTAATTTCCGCTATCATTACCACAATAGTTTTTACCTAATTTTATCCCCTAATTTATTCTGAATTCTTCTTAAATAATTACTATGATCCCAACTTTAATTATTGCTTGGATTGTATTTACAATATTATGGAAAGTTATCAAAACCACTGTGAGTAATGCCCTGACTATTGCGGCAATTATTATTTTATTACAGGTAGGTTTTGGCATTACACCGATGGATATTTGGCATCAGATCACTCAGTTTACTCAAAATCTTTTGCAAATTCGCCTGAATAAATAATCAGAATACAGGCGCAATTATCTCAGGACTTACGCGCCAAGATTGTCCAAACAGTTTGGGTATAAGGGTGTAGGTGTGAGGTTTACTTATTCAAAACCCTTACACCCTAAACCCAGTTTCCACAGATTATATTTGCGCCTCAGTCCTGATTAATTACCATGTAATCCCGCAATCTTCGCCAGCGCATCCTTAACATTTGCAGGTAGCTGGCGCATAATCTTACCTCTTTCTCTATCTAGTGCGACTAAGGTGACTTTAGCGGTGACATACAATTGCTGTCCATCAACAGAAACAATTGCATAATCCCAATTAATCCGCACACCAGTGACTTCCGTCATCCGAGTTTTGACAATAGCCTGCATACCCAATTGAATGGAACGGTGATAGCGTATTGAAATTTCTACCACTGGTAAATCACAGCCTAGTGCTACTAAATCAGCAAATTCAATCCCGATAGAGCGCAAACACTCTACCCTTGCTTCTTCCATCCAAGTTAAATAAGTACCATGCCAGACAATACCTGCATAGTCAGTATGATGGGGTTGTACTCTAATCGGATATTCAAACCAACTCTCAAACGCACGACTCTCTGTAACTTCAATAGCATCGGTTGGTGGTAGTGCTGGGTTTGGTTGTGATTCAGACATTTTCCAGTTTGTGACTAACTATGGTTTTCCACCTCTGGAATATCACAAAAATGAGACATCTATGCCACAGGACTGCCAAAATCACCCTGCGATCGCATGTCATAATTTAAATCACCATCAGCCAAAATATCTCTCAGTTGCCTGACCCTCATATCACAGATGTAGCAACCAACAATTTAATGATTTTAAATGTCACACAGAACAATGACATCACCAAGTGTTTCTTGCTTGGTCAATTCCCAATTTTTTTTCAATCAATGTCGCAGATGCACAAAATTCGCAAAATTGTTTCTATCTTCAGTTCACAGAAACAAAACATTTCACAACCTAGCCCTTTGCCAATCTTATTGAAGGTAATGGTTAATAGGTAATGGAGGATGAAAAACCCTACCACAATTACCAATTACCAATTACCAGTGAGCCATTGTTAATGAGCAACTTATTCTCGGAGTTTGTTTGAAAATAACCCATCAGATCCCGAAACCCTTAACTCTTCTTGGCTAAGGTCTTACCACTTGTATAAGCTGGTACAGATTGCTTCACAAGATTTGCCAGTTCCTGTAACTGGTTAATTGCTTCCGCTCCTTCTAATTTCATTAATTCGCGGTCATCCCGCATTTCTGTCCAAGTAATTCCATAATCTGATACCAAAAATCGAATCAGATGGTTATTTCCCAGGCTCACCATAAACGAAGCACTGTTCATCTGGTCGCCACAGGTATAACAAGACGCAGGATAACCACGCCGTTCTAGTACAATTGCCAAGGCTTGTAGGTTCATTACCAAGTCTTGAACAAATTGCCGATGTTGATGTGCTAATCTCAGAAACACGTTTGTCCTCCAGACACCACAGTCATTTTAGTCACTTTTATATTTTTTTTAGATTTTCTTACCCACTGGTATTGTAAACTATCCATTACAATTCCCGGTTATATTTGCAGTAGTTAATTAACTACCTAGCTTAGGGTATGAGATAACTGTTCAGTTTGCCGTATCAAACTATTCAGTTTGCAAGTTTAATCTTTCAGACAGAACTTTAAAAATTATTGTTTCTTCATATACTTCTGTCATTAAAGATGATAGCTTACGGCGATCCGTTTTAAGAGTAACCCAAATTTGGTACTAGTCAACCACAGAAAAGCTACGGATATCGCGTTTACTAGCTATGTGTAGCCTAACCTATGATGTGCAGAAGCTTGAATCTCCTTTAATGTTCTTTACGCCTTTGCTTGGCTAGTCAACTGAGAGTATCTTTAACTCTAAGTTTGGTATGACTCAAGGGTTAGGTAATAAATTTTGAGACCTCCTAAATAAATATATGGAGTTTGGTAGAAAAACTTGCAGAGGTGAGATGCTGTGTAGCAGGAATATTAATAGCTTGGCAGAAAATTTTGATACAAAAAGTGTTCTGAGTCACTAAGATAATTTTTTACCCAACTATCTCTAGACACAAACCAGAGAATAACCAAACCGAGAATAAGTATGTTGCCAATTCGCCAGTTATAGGAGGAGGTAGGAGGCAGGAGGTAAAAGTCTTACTATAACTAGCATTCGTGCTTTTTGAAGTCTTAACTTATACTTTGACTGCTACAACTTTGATGGCAGATAACAGACAACAGGTTTGGCAAGACTGAGATCGCAATTTCCAATCTAAAACCTAAACTGAGATAAGATGCAATAAATGATTAAGTATACTTATACTCCTAAAATAAGGAGTGCTGATTTTTCCAGAAATTGCTGTTAATTCATCATATTTTAGAGCTAGGGTTTGTCACTCTAACGATAGTTAGAGATTAATGCAACAAACAGATGTATAACTTGAGCAAATATTTATTTTAGGGTGCGATCGCCCAAACTTTTTTCTAACAACCTATTTGTATATTTTTATAAATAATTAACAAGTTTAACGAGGTAGCACATCATCCAGCCGGAGTTGGATACGGGGTAAAAGCACAGAATTAATTGCTTGACTCAGACGGTACTGTTGTTGGCTATAAGTATCATCAACCAGTGTACAGACTGTAAAGGTGGGTTGTTTCGGTTTCCCAATAAATGCAACACCACCTAATCCTCGATAATCAACAATCCAATATTCTGGAATGCCTAAGAGTGCATACTCCTCAACTTTGCGTGCATAGTCAGTTTCCCAATTAGTATTGACAACTTCCACCACTAATTTAATCGAGCGCCCCAAGGTAATTACTGGTTCTCGCTCCCATAAAGGTTCACGGTCAAGAACCGTTTCATCCAGCACCACAACATCAGGACGACGAACTGTAGCAGCCTCAGCAAAAGGGTAAATTAGACAAGTGCGAGGAATAAACCAAGGCAGTTTTTCTGTAACTAAGTGACTGCCAATTTGGGTTGCAAGTTTGCCACTTACCGTTTCGTGTGGGCCAGTGGGTTCCATATCAATTAGTTCTCCATTGGCCAATTCATAGCGAGGATTGTCTCGGTATTGCGAGAGAAAATCTTCAACAGTCAGGGTTTGCGGTGAGATATATGTCATAGTGCTAATTGATTTTCTTTCCACCCTTGGCTACAAAAGTTCCGCACTATCCAGGGAGTTGCTTTTTCAAAGCTTCTAAGCCAGCCCAACGGCTATCAACAGGCTGTTCTGGCTTCTCATCCACACTAGCCAAAATACCTGGACAATTTAAGTCACACAACTGACGTTGAGGCATTTCTAAGCATATCTGCTCATACAGCCATTCACTAGGAAAAAAATATCCATTGGGCGACAAGGTTTCTACCAAGTCTTCCATAGCTACTTCTCGTTCTAGAGGCAAGTCTTGTGGTTGATTAGCTACCTCATCCAACCAAATAACTTCTTTAGTTTTTACCGCTAAACGGTGATTATACTGCTGCAAACATCGGTTACATGTACAGGTAATAATTGTTTCTGCCTGACCGGACACTTCTAGGTAATTACCGTGATGCTGTACACGAATACGACCTCGAATTGGTGTTAACGTTTCTAGCCCAGGCAGAAACTCTTGAACCTGAATTTCCTCTGTCCGCTCCGGGGCTTTAGTGAGCTGCGGAATAAAAATTGCGTCCATAGGATTTGTGAGATACCCTCACTCAAATTTGTGTTACTAATCAGCGATTTTGCTGATACTACATTTTGATTTTAGCTCTTAGCACAGTCGCAATTGTTAACTGAGAGAGCTTTCATAACTCCATAGCCGGACGCACAACCAAATTCCGATGTGGTTCTTTGCCACGGCTGAAGGTTTCTAAATCAGCAAATTCCTTCAAAAACGTGTGGATTTGCCGCCGTTCAGCTGAACTGAGAGATTTAATTTCCACTTCTCGACCAAAACTCCGCACTTCATCAGCTGCGGCTTCCGCTAAAGCGCGAATTTCCGCTTGTCTTTTCACCCGATAACCATTTAACTCAATGGTATAGGATGCTTGTTCTGCTTGTGCTTGGTTCAAGTTAAGGACGGAATTAGCTAAATACTGAATTGCGTCCAAAACCGAACCATCAGCACCAATCAGAACTTTGATTTGCGTTGGAGTTAAGTTGGTTTCGTCAATTGTCAACCAGTAATTATCCGGTTCTGGGGCATCATCATCTTGAGGCGGGGCTACTTCTATATTGCCTCGAATCTCCGCAGAGACCCCAGTGAGTTCCAGCAGTGATTTTAACCACTGCTGACCTCGCTGCATGGAACTGTTAGTCATCTATCAACCTGTAGGCTTTTTCTTAGAACTTTTTGGTTCAAAAGGTAATGCTTTTTGTTCTGCCACTGCTGCTTCTTTCTCTTGGATGGCTACAATTTTTTGCAGTTCCTCTGGTAAGGGTTCACGAGAGAGAATGTAAGTTTGCAGAGTTTGGAAAATATTACCAATTACCATATACATCAACACCCCAGCAGGTAAGGGGAAGAATAAGAACATCCCAGAAAAGATGACTGGGGTGATTTTGTTGACTGTATCCTGTTGGGGGTTGCCGCCACTGGAGTTCTGCCCGGAAAGGATTTGGCTGACGTAGAGACTGATCCCAAAGAAAATGACCATCGCTACAATATCCCAGTGGATGGTACCGTCGGGATCAACTGCACCAACTCTACCCAAGGCATCGATGAATAAAAATCCTTTGTCGGCTGCTAGTCCAGGAATTGTGCCTTGCAGTGTCACATCTCCAGGTTGTAAGGCTTCAATATTACCTTCAGCATCGATTTTGATTCTTTCTTCGCCTTTGGTGATTTTCCATTCGGGCGTGAGTTTGGTTTCTGGGTGTTCTGTTAATAAGACATCAAAAGGCTTACCTTCTAATGTCTGATATTGGATCTTGGTTTTTTCCCCGACTGCTAGTTTGCTACCGCCAGGGAGAATAGCAGTTACTTTATGATGTTCCCCATCAGCAACGTAGATGTTTTGTGGGGAAGTCGCAAAGGCTTGTGGTTGAATTCGTTCGATTTGTTCAGATGGCAAGATTTGCAGGTTGACGGAGTAATTTACGCCGGCAAACGGTGATCCCCGTAAAGTAGCAAACAAAGCTAACAATACAGGCATTTGCAACAGTAATGGTAAACATCCTGCCAAGGGGTTGCCGAACTCCTTTTGGACGTTCATCATTTCTTCTTGTTGCTTTTGCGGATCGTCTTTATAGCGTTCTTTGATTTCTTGCATCCGCTTTTGCATGAGAGGCTGCACAATTCGCATCCGCCGCATATTGCGGATTGAACCAGCACTCAGGGGGTAAAGCGCAAAGCGGACTATCAATGTCAAGGCCACGATCGCCAATCCATAGCTCGGCAAAATGCCGTAGAAAAAGTCTATGATTGGCAACATGACGTTGTTTGAGAGGAAGCCGATACCAAAGTCCATTATTCTGAATTCAACCTGAGGTACTGTAAATTTAACTGAATCTAATTTATCTAAATCGTGATTCGGCTGCGACTATCTCTCGCTACGGATAGCCGCACTAGGGCAAAATTTGGGAGTGGGGAGTTGGGAGTGGTGTGCAGTTCTTAATATGTGGGAAGTTTTGAATTTTTTATTTTATACAGAATTCCCCACTCCCTATTCCCTACTCCCTACTCCCTACCTGTTATTAAGCCGCGCTATAAGTGGGATTTTTGGCAGCAATTTTTTCATTGATGTAGTCATATACTTCGCGGAAATTGGGAACTGCCCGCATTTCTAGGCGACTGCCATTTCTGAGGGTGACTACCATATCTCCCCAAATGCCAACACCACGGGGAACTTTGACGATTTTGACAATTTCTGAGTAAATAATGTCAGTGCGATCGCGTCCCATCCAACCGCCAGTTACTGAAATCCGTCGGTCGGTAATGCGATAGCGCAGCCACAATGCTCTGACAATCGCTCCAACTGTTAAAGGAATACCAACAACAGTCAGTCCAATCAGCAAGTTGAGAATTAAGTCCCCAACGTGAGGCCCGCCTTCATAATAAATTTCTTCACGAATGCCCATTTAATACCTCAGCTTGTGCCAACAACTGCTCTAATTCTTGCAGAAATTGTTGGCTTCCGCACTTAGATTCTGCTGTTGTTGGTTTTACCACAAATACCAATCGCCATCCAGGAGATAATTTTGGCAACAACTGATGCAAGGCTGCTGCCATTTGTCGTTTAATGCGGTTACGCACGACAGCCTTTTTACTGACTTTCGTGCTGATCGATATGCCAATTTTTGTACTATCAACTTTTTTGGTATCAGTTGCTAGTTTAGTGGTAGCGGCAGTATCTCCAACAGATTCTGGAGTAGCTTTTGGTTTTAAAGCTCTCAAAGTGAAATGAGAGCTTTGTCGCCGAATTCCTTCGCGGAAAACTGCCTGAAAATCTTTGCGAGATTTTAGTCGATTCGCCTTGGGCAAAGCCACAGCCCCTCTAGTTGCTGAAAATGCTCTATACGCTCAGACGATAACGTCCTCTTTTTCTCCTAGCTTTGATGACGTTTCTGCCGTCTGGTGTTCTCATTCTGGCACGAAAACCGGAGGTTCTTTTTCTCTTACGGCAAGTACCACGCAGGGTTCTTTTCATACTGCTGTCCTCTAAGGCGATTCTTATAAAAAGTCACAATCTATAATCTTACCACTGCTTGTAGTCAAGAGTCAAAAGTCTATCGTCTAAAACCCTTGACTGTTGAGCCTTGATTCACCGAATTTGAGATTTTAAGTTTTGGATTTTGGATTGCTGGGTTGAATCTAAAATCCAAAATCTAAAATTGATCGACTTGAGATTTAGCTGATACTCAAAATCCAAGTTCCTATGTAGCGTAGTAATGGAGTATCACCTGGTGAGAGAATTTGACAGTTGAAATAGAAAACTCCCCCAAATGAAGGATTCTCTACATTAGATAAAACTAACTCCACAGGGCCGCCTGCGGGGACTGGTTCTTCGGGAAATATTTCGATGATGCGGGCTTCTTTATCCCATTTCACTTCCGAAATCGGTACTTTTTTCCCTCTAAATCTGACTTCTACTCTCTTGGGATCAAAACTGCCTTTGTAGTAGTTGGGGTAAGTGATGGCAAATTGCGCCACCGCCAATTTCATTTTTTGTTGAGGAATCCTCAGAATATATCTATCTCTACTGTTTGTTTGTCCGCCAAAATCCAAGCGGAAAGGTAGCTGATTTTCGGCTTTGATACCGCTAAATAATGTGAATCCAGGTAAGCTTTGTGCAGAGACTTGAGTAGTCAATCCTGTTAAAAGACAGCTAGTTACAGCTAAAGCAGAAAGAATTGCGAATTGTGGCTTGCGTATCAGCCAATGACTGAACAGTGGACGTTGCATAGTTAGGCTCCTCTAGCAGATATAACCTGTTTATGTAAATACTCTTGTTGAGTATTCTTAACTAAACTTTACTACCGAATTCTTGACTATGGACGATTAGGGAAAATAAAAAGTGCCATAGCTGAGGAGTTAGAGAGGCTAGAACCTCATGATTAGTATTGTGACTCAACATTTTCAACTCAGTACTCAGAACTGGAAAATGTGTGGATGTTGCTAAATATGTACAACTGTATATAACTTTTGCGGGTTTTGTTATAAAAATTGAGCTATAAAATTAGCGATCGCCATGAAGATTGGGCTAGATTAATAAAAATAAGTCAGCAGCAATCTAAAGAGTAATCTTTAAAAATACATCAAATTATTAAGCTTTAAAAATTTCAAGTAGATTCCACTATGTAATTAAGGCAAAATCTTGCAATCTGGAAAATAACCTAAAGACTAAAGATGTAAACTTGGGAATCAACATAGCATTAGCAATATGTAAACCTATAGGTCAATATCGGCAAGTTTGACCTGTATAAAAGCAAAATCCGGCTTTAGCCTGAGAACTAACAGTAGGAAAGATAAAGTTCAAGGTTCAATCTACAAAATCAAGCGATCGCTGGTAATAATTGCAGCTTCACTATGAGTACACAATGTCCCGAAATCGGGATATTTGAAGGTTTTGCAGAGATGTGAGTATTTATCTCTAGGAGATTTCATGAGAATAGCAGTTGCTAAAGAAATAGAAGTTTGCGAACGTCGTGTGGCTTTAAATCCTGAAACTGTGGCGCGACTTGTCAAACAAGGTTTAGAAGTATGGGTAGAAAAAGGTGCAGGAGAGCGTTCATTTTTTAGTGATGCTGCATATCAAGCCGCAGGTGCAGAAATTATTAGTGATACTGATCAATTATGGAACCAAGCAGATATTTTATTAAAAGTTAGTCCACCCCAAGAGCGAGAAGATGGACGATCAGAAATTGATTTACTGCGGGAAGGATCGGTTTTAATTAGCTTTCTCAATCCTTTAGGAAATCCGGTAGTTGCCCAACAGTTAGCTAATCGCAAAGTTACAGCCTTGAGTATGGAATTGATCCCCAGAACTACCAGGGCGCAAAGTATGGATGCTTTGTCTTCCCAAGCTTCACTCGCCGGTTACAAATCTGTATTAATCGCTGCTGCCGCCTTACCTAAATATTTCCCGATGCTGACAACAGCAGCAGGGACAATTGCCCCAGCTAAAGTATTGATTATGGGTGCAGGTGTCGCGGGATTACAAGCGATCGCCACCGCCAGACGTTTGGGTGCTGTTGTGGAAGCCTTTGATATTCGTCCCGCCGTCAAAGAAGAAGTCCAAAGCTTAGGCGCAAAATTTGTGGAAGTCAAACTCGACGAAGAAACCACCGCCGCAGGTGGTTACGCCAAAGAAATTTCCGAAGCCAGCAAACAACGAACTCAAGAAGTTTTAGCAGAACATATCAAAAACTCTGATGTCGTGATTACTACCGCCCAAGTCCCTGGGAGAAAAGCGCCACTGCTTGTCACAGAAGAAATGGTGGCACAGATGAAACCAGGTTCAGTCATTGTCGATTTAGCCGCAGAACAAGGTGGTAACTGCGCCTGCACTGATCCCGGTAAAGATATTGTCTGGAATGGCGTAACCATTATTGGGCCGATTAATCTCCCCTCATCTATGCCAGTTCACGCCAGCCAACTGTATTCCAAGAATCTCACATCTTTATTGCAACTATTAATCAACAAAGAAAAAGCTTTGCAGATTAACTTTGCCGACGACATCATTGATGCGGCTTGCATTACCCACGCAGGCGAAATCCGCAATCAACGTGTCAAGGATGGGCTGCAAACTATCAATACTCAACAACCTGCTGTTAATTAGGGAATGGGGAGTAGGGAATGGGAAGTTCCTAACCTCTAGCCCCTAACCCCTCATATAAGGAGATTTAAACATGACAGATGCGTTACTTGCGGCATTATTTGTCTTTGTGTTGGCATCATTTATTGGCTTTGAAGTGATTAACAAAGTCCCACCAACTCTACACACGCCCTTAATGTCTGGTTCCAATGCGATTTCTGGCATTGCGGTACTGGGGGCGATAGTAGCGTCTGGTGCTAAGGAAACAAGTGTTTCGGTAATTTTGGGTTTGATTGCTGTGGTACTCGCCACAGTCAACGTTGTGGGTGGTTTTCTCGTCACCGACAGAATGCTACAAATGTTCAAGAAAAAGGAGATTAAGGCGTGAGTGACTTTTTACCGACTGGAATTCAGCTGACGTATTTAGTCGCTGCATCCTTATTCATCTTTGGTTTGAAAAAACTGGGATCGCCTGCCACAGCCCGGAATGGAAATGTGATTGCGGCGGTGGGAATGCTGCTGGCAATTGTGGCGACCATGCTAGATCAGCATGTGTTGAATTATGAAATGATTTTGTTAGGCTTGGCGATAGGTTCAGGCATTGGTGCGATCGCAGCCTACAAAGTCCAAATGACTGAAATGCCCCAAATGGTGGGTTTACTCAATGGCTTAGGTGGTGCAGCTTCCGCCCTAGTCGCTGTGGCAGAATTTTGGCGTTTACTAGAACACTCCCAACCCATCCCTTTAGATGTCAACATTTCCATGTTGTTGGATGTGTTAATTGGTGGTGTTACCTTCACGGGCAGTTTTCTCGCCTTCGCCAAATTACAAGGTTTAATTAGCGGTTCCCCCATTACATTTCCCTTCCAACAACCATTTAACTTGTTGCTGTTAGGTGCTTATCTAGCTGGTAGTGCTTACTTAATTGTCACACCAGATAGCCTACCCATATTTTTGGCAGTAGTTGGGGTTTCTTTGGTATTGGGTGTAATGTTCGTCATCCCCATTGGTGGCGGCGATATGCCTGTGGTAATTTCGCTGTTAAACTCCTTATCGGGTGTCGCTGCATCGGCGGCGGGGTTTGTGGTGATGAACAATATGTTAATCATCGCCGGCGCATTGGTGGGAGCTTCTGGCCTCATCCTGACGGAAATCATGTGTAAAGCCATGAACCGTTCTCTGTTCAGCGTGCTGTTCAGTGCTTTTGGTTCAGGTGGCGGTGCTGCTGGTGCGGCGGCGGCTGGTGCAGCAGATCAAACCGTCCGCAGTATTGATCCCGAAGAAGGTGCGATGATGTTGGGTTATGCCCGGAACGTCGTCATTGTTCCTGGTTACGGTATGGCAGTTGCCCAAGCGCAACACAGCGTGCGAGAGTTGGCAGATCAACTAGAACGTATGGGTGTAGATGTGAAGTATGCCATTCACCCTGTAGCGGGGAGAATGCCCGGACACATGAACGTATTATTGGCAGAGGCGAATGTGCCTTACACCCAGTTGTACGATATGGATGATATCAATCCCCAATTTGAACAAGCTGATGTAGCTTTAGTCATTGGCGCGAATGATGTGGTAAATCCGGCGGCGCGTAGCGATACCAATAGCCCAATTTACGGAATGCCAATTTTGGAAGTAGATCGGGCAAAACAAACAATTGTCATCAAGCGCGGGATGAGTGCTGGTTTTGCTGGTGTAGATAATGAGTTGTTCTACAAAGATAAAACCACAATGTTGTTTGGTAGCGCGAAAGATATGGTGGCGAAGTTGGTTTCGGAAGTGAAGCAACTTTAAACGAACCGCCAAGACGCGGAGGACGCAGAGGAAAGAATTTAGAGTTTTAAGCTTGCCTTGGAAATGTAATATTTCTAGGGCAAGTCTTTTATGTTTAATTACAGAGTTTATTTGGTTCTTTGCAAAATTTCTCTCATTCAAAATAAATTTTACAAAAATAATTAATTATATTAATCTTTATCTCTAATATTGGCTCTGTTTTTCCGTATAATTTATTAGTTTATTTAGTTCATACGAAACTATTATTTCTTTAAGATCATGGTATACATCTGCGGGTATAGCTATTCTCATATATTCATGATTTTTGTCAACAATTTCCATTGTACGTGCTAATCTTTTAAAAGTTTGTGAACATTGGAGGCAATAGTATTTTGCAGGATACGTTTTAACTTCATTGAAAGGAGGTTGTAAATCATAAATTAATTTTTCTTCTAGAGCCTTAAGTGAATCCTCTGGTAAATTCATAAATGAACTAGCGTAAATTACTATACAAGCATTCTGATCTGAACTTTCAACTAACTTTTGAATAAATGTGAAAGCCCTTATTTTATGATGACTTTGCCAACGTTTTTGAACACTTTGCTGGGCTGCGACTCCTATATAAAGAATTTGACTAAACTCCTCTAGTTCCTTTTCCTTTGTTAGTGCTACAACATAAATACCTGGTGAATCAGGTAATGATTCAAGTTCATTGAGATAATAAGCTTTTCCAGAGTTAAAAAAATTAGAAAAAAATTTTATATCTGTTGTGAGTTGCTTGACTGTTAAAATATCTAGCATTTTCTGTACAAATATAGTTTCTCAATTCCCAATTATCAAATAAACAAATTAGATGTTTAAAGAAAATTTTGAAATTTGTTTCAAACCAAGAGCATAAGCCAACAAGACCCATTTTTCAGAAATACAGCAATTTTTAGTTTTATTACAGACTAAAGTATGTTACGTAAGTGCAGCTACCTGTATTACATGATTGCAACTTCTGTTGAAATTTTTCTCCTGGCATAACGTAAACTGGAAAATCTTTCCCGGTACTAGCGTTATAAACCACTATTAAATGAGTTGCATTTATCCTTTGTCCTTCTAAAATCCAGTCAGGAATATCATTTTGATTTGCGTTCATTTGTATTGAAATTGAATTTATAGTAAGCCTGTACTATAAATATTGCACAAGAAAAATTAATTTGTCAAGTAGTGTAATAGACAAACAGATACTTAATCGCTGGATTATCATTCCGAAAACTAAAGGTGATTTCACTTCCAAAACTCATTGAGTGATCGCTCCTCTTACTTCGCCCCCTTTGCGCTCTTTGTGGTTAGTTAAAAAAGCGATCGCTCATCAGTAACATGATATAAATCTAATCATGATAGACCACGATCGCCTGTTCAAAGAACTACTCACTACCTTCTTCTGGGAATTCATCGAGTTATTCTTCCCAGAAATTACTACTTACCTGGAAAGAGACAGCATCACCTTTCTTGATAAAGAAATATTTACTGATGTTACTGCTGGCGAAAAATATGAAACTGACATAGTAGTCAAAGCAAAATTTAGAGGACAGGAATCCTGTTTCTTAATACATCTGGAACATCAAGCTTATTATCAAGAAGCATTTGATTTGCGGATGTATCGCTACTTTGCCAGATTGTATGAGAAATACGGCTTGCCAGTTTATCCCATTGCCTTATTTTCTTACGATCGCCCCAAAAAAGTCGAACAAGATTTTCATCAAGTTGCATTTCCCAATAAAGTCGTCTTGCAATTCAACTATGATGTGATTCAGTTAAATCGCTTGAATTGGCGAGAGTATCTACAACAGCAAAATCCTGTGGCTAGTGCGCTGATGGCGAAGATGAACATAGCGCCACAAGACCGTCCTAGAGTAAAATCGGAGTGTCTGCGCCTATTAGCGACATTGCAGTTAGATCCAGCACGGATGCAGTTAATTTCAGGGTTTATTGACAGTTACCTACGGCTAAATGCCCAAGAAAATCAAATATTCCAGGCGGAAATTGCCCAATTTGAACCAACTCAACAAGAGGTAGTTATGCAAATTGTCACCAGTTGGATGGAGGAAGGGATACAACAAGGAGAATTGAAAATAATTGAGCGTCTATTAACAAGACGCATTGGTACAATTACTCCTGAATTACAAGAACAACTGCGGGGATTATCTGTAACTCAGTTAGAGAATTTAGCAGAAGCTTTACTAGATTTCTCTAATGAAGCTGATTTAGTAGCTTGGCTGCAACAGGAATAAAATACACCAAAATCTATTTTCCGAAATAAGCCTAATTATTAGTGTGAATTGTAGGCAAATAAGCTGACTCCTACAAACTATGAGTATTTTGTGATCTACAGATAAAATCTCACTTATGAGGAAATTTTCTGACTTGATATTCTGCCGACTCAATCATCTGAAAATTATCTCCCATTACTTGTGCGAATTGACTATCAATCGCTGCTAAATCTGCTTCAGAAATAGCTTGCCATTGTTCTCTTGTTGCCCAACGAATCATAAAAGTTACTTCTGAGGGCTTGTTTGGGTTAATCCAGACTTCTTTGCTGAGGAAGCCTGGATACTTTGCTAATGCTGTTGTCCAAATTTCTGCATCCTTTTGGATAAAAGTTTCCCGCAGATTTGGGTCAACTTGAAATTTTAGCAGTTCTATAACCACACTCATTGATTCCTGATGTTTGCGAATTTGCCAAAATAGAGATGTAGGCTAGAATTAACTCCGCTTCCAGCATAGCTTGATTGCATACACTCAAGAGCAAGGAGGCTGGTTTGAAATAAATAACAGGAAGGACGTATGGATAGCAACAACTGGTTGCAACAGCTAATGATGGTGGGAATTGGTACAACGTCTTTGGTAGCAGAAAAGCTGCGTGAGGTGAGTGATGAATTAGTCAAAGACGGTAAGCTGAATCCTGAGCAAGCTAAGGCGGTAATGGACGATATTGTACAGCAGCTAAAGTCAGAGCAAGGTAATTGGGATGCTCAAATGCAACGACAAATGCGGAATATGTTGCAAGATTTAGGAGTGGCGCGTCAGTCTGAGGTAGATGAACTCCGGGGGAGAATTGACCGTTTAGAACGTCAAGTAAGGGATTTAGAAAATAAGCTTTGGCGTTAATAATGTGCTTTCTGATTTAAACTAAAATGTGTCCTGTTGGTATTGCTTTTACCAAACGACCTCAGTATGGAGGACTAATTTTGAAAGCAATTTTACTCAGCGTGGGTGTCATGCTGGCTTGTGTGGTGGTTTTAGTGTTAGCACAATTAGGCGGTAAACCTGAGACTGCTGTTGCGGCTAATTTGACCCAAGCGCAATCATCCCCCACTACCATTACAAAAAACGATACTCTGATAGCGAATAACACTATGTCTGATAAAAATGTTGTCACAACTCCTTCTGGACTAAAATACGTTGAAATCACAGAGGGAACTGGGGCGACTCCTGAACCTGGCCAAATAGTTGTAGTTCACTACACTGGCACTTTAGAAGATGGAACTCAGTTTGATAGTTCCCGCGATCGCGGTCAACCTTTCCAGTTTAAAATCGGCATTGGACAGGTAATCAAAGGTTGGGACGAAGGACTCAGCACAATGAAAGTTGGCGGTCGGCGTGAGTTGATTATCCCTTCTGAGTTGGGCTATGGTTCTCGTGGCGCTGGTGGTGTAATTCCACCTAACGCTACCCTAATTTTTGATGTGGAATTGCTTGGTGTTAAATAAAGTCTGAAGTGTGAAGTGTGAAGTATGAAATTTCATACTTCACACTTCATAGTTAATAATTTGGTCTGGCTAGGTTTTTAAATTTGGTATATTGCGGGTCGAATAAAAGTTTTACTGTACCTGTTGGGCCGTTGCGGTGTTTTGCTACTATGACTTCAGCAATGCCGCGATCGGGGGTATCTGGTGAATAATATTCATCGCGGTATAACATAATAACCAAATCCGCATCTTGTTCAATACTGCCGCTTTCTCTCAAATCAGATAACATTGGGCGCTTGTTGGTACGTGCTTCTACACCGCGACTTAACTGTGATAATGCAATTATAGGTACAGATAACTCACGGGCTAAACCTTTAAGACTGCGCGTAATGCGAGATAATTCTTGTACGCGGTTATCGCCTGCGCCTTCCATTAATTGCAGGTAATCTATGATAATCAAGCCTAAATCAGTTCCTTGTTCAGCTTGTAATCTTCTGGCTTGCGATCGCATCTCGTTGACTGTTATATTCGGCGTATCATCAATGTAAAGTGGAATCTCGGAAAGCATACCAATTGCCCGACTTAACGGTTCCCACTGGGTTTGGCTAATACGTCCACTCCGGAGATAACCAGATTCAATTCCCGCTTCACTGGCTAATAGTCGCTGTACTAGCTGTTCTTTGGACATTTCTAAGCTAAAAACAGCAACTGGTAATTTATATAAAGCAGCGATATTATGACCTAAATTCAAGCAGAATGCGGTTTTTCCCATTGACGGCCTGCCAGCAACGATAATCAAATCAGAACGCTGAAAACCGCTAGTCATAGCATCTAAATCATAAAAGCCACAAGGAATCCCAGGTAAAGCGACACCTTGATGGCGTGTTTCAATATCTTGAAAAGTATTGACTAAAGTATCAGAAATATGCACTAAACCTGATTGGGGTCGTTCTTGGGTGACACCAAAAACTTTTTGTTCTGCTTTGTCTAAAACTATGGGTAATTCGGTTTCTGTCTCGTAACCAAGATGGACAATTTCGTTACCAGCTTTAATTAACTGTCGCCGCAGGTATTTTTCCATGACTAAGCCTGCTAAAGCGTCGATGTTAACAGCAGAAACTGTCCTGTCTACGAGGGTGGCTAGTTTATTTCTCCCACCAATCTTCGCTAGTAAATCATTATCAGTTAACCAACTGGTAATAGATAGTAAATCTGTGGGTTTACTTTGGGCGTGGAGACGCAGGGCGGCTTGATAAATATCTTTATGGGCGCTAATGTAAAATGCTTCAGGAACTAAGCGATCGCTAACTCGACCAATCGCTTCTGGATCTAGTAAAATTCCCCCCAAAATCGCTTCTTCTGCTTCAATATTTTGGGGTGGTAGGCGTTGCCCGGAGAGGTTGCCGTAGGCATCGCTACCATCGCCTTGAAAACTTAATTCTTCCGCCATATACGATTTTGGATGAGTAATTTAGGATATCACTTACGTTAACCTTAGCTAAAACATAGCGAATTGCCTTTGTATTCTGTTTCTGAAGGTGTCTGTGCTGACAAAGGTGAGGTTTGGAGTTATATAACTGTACCATCTGTGTTGATGGCGATCGCACCGTTGCTGGGGTTGGTTTTGATGGTTAGAGTACGATCGCCTGATCTTGTAGGTTGGGTGGAACGAAGTGGAACCCAACAAATGCCACTAAGAAAACCGCAAAACTTTCAACTACCAAAATATCTCAATTCCAACGGTAAAATTTACGCTGCAATATTTTACCTGTTGCAATATCTTCTCAAAATATGATGATTTGATGTTGGGTGACGGCGCAACATAGATTTAGTGTGTCTCTACAAATATCCTTGTGCGCCTGCACCCAACCTACAATAACTGCTGAATTTAGGATTTTTGACTAGTTTCCATAGACAGAGGCAGCTAAAAGCATTTCTGCTACAATACGCCAAGTTATATCATTGACGTTAATGTCCTCATTCAAATTTGAATAATAGCCAGACATATCAACTGTAAACTTAGCAAGACCATCTAAATAAAGAGATAAATCGGCATTTTCCCACTCATTTTTATTTTCCTTGTAATCTTGGATAAGGCATTTTAAAAAATGCTCGAATTCTTCCTTTGAACTAATAGTTCTAGCATATTCAACTAATTCGTCACCCGTAAATATATTCTTCATGGTTTATTCCTTAATTTAATTGAAGAACCATCATTTTTGGTTGTAAATTTAAATTGCTGCCGTTTGGGTACATGATCCAGTACGATCGCCTGATCTTGTAGGTTGGGTGGAACGAAGTGGAACCCAACAAATGCCACGAAGAAAACCGCAAAACTTTCAACTACCAAAATATTTTAATTCAAACGGTAAAATTCACGCTGCAATTATTTTACCTGTCACAATATTTTCTCAAAATATTATAATTTGGTGTTGGGTTACGGCGCAATATAGATTTACCGTGTTCTTTTCAATATCTCTTGTGCGCCTTCACCCAACCTACGAATATTATTCATTTCCTATATCTTGGGGAAATTCTATATCTTCTTCTGCACCCCAATCAATATGATATATTCCTCGCTGTACATACAACATAAAACTGGAATATTGCCAATCTTTAGGTGCTTTGACATAGCCATGTTTAACGGGGTTGTAATGGATGTAATCACAATGGCGAATAAAATCAACTTCATCTTTAATTTGATGTTCCCAAAATCGGCGTTGCCAAACTGCTAATTCGCCTTTATTTTGACGCGATGCTGATATTTTTCCATGATATTTAACATCGCAACGATGACTAAAATAGTTTTTAATTAATCGCCAACGATTGGAAAAATCACTATCTCCTGGTGGTAAACTCCAAAGACAATGGATATGGTTTGGTAAAATAGCGATCGCATCTACAATCAATGGATGTTGTGCAATCACTTTTTTGAATGCTTGTCGCAATAAAATAATATTCTCTGGTTCGCAGAGAAATTCCTGGCGCTTGTGAGTAACCACAGTGAAGAAAAAAGTACCTCCTTCTACTTTTGCTCTGCGGTATTCCATGACATAATTTACAAGGTATTCATGATGCTAATCAAGTAAGAAAATCCTGTAGAAAGTTGAGGAATAGGAAATACCTTGAGCCAAGGTTTAATCAAATTGAAAAAGATTAAAGGTTGAACAATCAGACGTAAATTTTTTAAAATATTCTTCCAACCATAATTTTCATCCCACAAGGGATGCTCCGCAAATATTTTGACATTCAAGACAGTCGCTACACCAGTATAAGTTTTTAGCCTTAACTGAAATGTATTGATGTATAGCCACAATTTATGACTAGCAATATTTATTAGTCACCCAAGTGCTTGACTAGCAAGGGTTTGAGATATGTATGCTACAATTGAGCAGTCGCGCAGCTGTCTTTAAAAAAGCCGATCGCTCAGTCAGGGTATTTAGATCCGCTAGTCGGATATCTTACAGCCCATCAGAATTAATGGAAACAGTTCTAATTTCTGTCGTCAGCAGCTGCTAGTCTAAAAACATTAAAGATATGAAAAAAGTTGTCGTTGGTCTTTCCGGTGGCGTTGACAGTTCTGTTGCTGCTGCTATCTTACATAATCAGGGCTATGAAGTAATTGGTTTGACCCTTTGGCTGATGAAAGGCAAAGGGCAATGTTGCTCTGAAGGAATGATCGACGCGGCTGATATTTGCGAACAACTAGGTATTCCCCATCAAGTTGTGGATATTCGGGATGTCTTTCAGAGCAATATTGTTGATTATTTAGTGTCTGGTTATAGTGCGGGAATTACGCCGTTACCTTGTTCCCAGTGCAATAAAACGGTGAAGTTTGGCCCGATGGTGGAATATGCTCGTGAACAATTGGGATGCGATCGCATTGCCACTGGTCATTATGCCCAGATTAATTATGATGATGCAAGTGGGCGTTATCAGTTACTAAGAGCAGTTGACCGTAACAAAGACCAGTCTTACTTTTTGTATGATTTGTCTCAAGATTTACTCGCAGCTTCCGTATTTCCTCTGGGTGAACTAGAAAAAACAGATACGCGCCGGATTGCTGCGGAATATAATTTGAAAACTGCCGACAAACCAGAAAGTCAAGACTTGTGCTTAGTGGAAAGCAATGGTTCCATGCGGGCATTTTTAGATAAATATCTTGCTCCCAAAAAAGGGGATATTGTGGATACCACAGGTAAAGTTTTGGGACAACATGATGGTGTCCATCATTACACCATTGGTCAGCGCAAAGGTTTAGGCATTGCGGCGGCTGAACCATTATACGTGGTGGAATTGGATGCTGTGAATAATCGGGTTGTGGTAGGCGATCGCACCAAAGTAACTCAGCCAGAATGTACAGTCGGGCGAGTAAATTGGGTTTCCATCGCTGAACCCTCCACACCAATTCAAGCTGAAGTTCAAGTCCGCTATCGTTCTCAGCCTGTACCAGTGACGGTAATTCCTCTGGAAAATTCCCGTGTCCGCTTGGTATTTGATGAACCCCAGTTCAGCATTACCCCAGGACAAGCAGCAGTTTGGTACAACGGGGTAAAAGTGTTAGGCGGCGGAATTATTGAGCAGTTTAGTTAAATGCTTGTGTAGAGACGTTAAAATTCAATGTCTCTACTCATCGTCAGTATTTAGCTGTTAAGCATGAGTACCCGTGCTTCTACGTGGTTCATAATTGGGATACTTTTGATTGAATTCTTCAATAAGTGTGCATATCTCATTTTTTAGTTGTGTTGATTGATTACGGTATAACGAAGGTAGCCAGTAGAGAGTTTTATACACACATAATGGCGCAATATCTATCTGAGCTTTGATAATCTCAAGTACTCGCTTGTAACCTAAATTGGGCAGAACAGCTTTGATATACCATTCCACCGTGCTTGCGTCACCATAGACTAAACCATTTGCGAGAATCACTTCTAAAAAAATAGGTTTGAGTTGCGATCGCTTGGCTAATTTACAACCCTGCCCAGGATTTGCGTTTAATACGCGCCAAACAAAGGTAAATTTTTCCTCATCATTAAGTTGTCGCAGCCACTTCAATAACTCATTTTCCTGTTTTGAATCAATGAGTTCATCAGCGTACTTGAGAGGGTCAAACATACTTGATGGGCAATAACTACTTTTTTCAATCTTCTTTTGACTAATTTTACAGAAGTATTTTTACTCTCTGTACCAGCATTTGATAAGTTAGTTAATACATAGTTTGCAACAATTACAGTTATCGCTAAGAGGGGATTACGTTGAGTCACCATCAAGATGCTATTGCGCCGCACGGTGGAGAGTTAGTTAATCGCATCGCCACACCGGAACAAAGAGAAGAGTTTCTGTCTCAGGCGGAATTTTTGCCTCGTGTGCAACTAGACGAGCGTGCGGTTTCTGATTTAGAAATGATTGCGATCGGTGCTTTTAGTCCACTCACTGGTTTTATGAACCAGTCGGACTACGATCGCGTTGTCACTGAAATGCGTCTGGCTAACGGTCTGGTATGGTCAATTCCAATTACACTTTCGGTAGCAGAAGAAGTTGCTTCTCCCCTAAAAGAAGGTGATTTAATTCGCTTAGATAACCCCGCAGGTCGGTTTATTGGGGTTTTACAACTCACACAAAAATATACTTACGACAAAATCCGCGAAGCTGTCAATGTCTACCGCACAGATGACGCAAATCATCCTGGTGTGCAGGTAGTTTATAACCAAGGTTCTGTACATCTTGCTGGTGATATCTGGCTGTTGCAACGAGATCCCCATCCTCAGTTTCCCACTTATCAAATTGACCCCTCTGCTTCACGGCAAATGTTTCGGGAAAATGGTTGGAAAACTGTTGTGGGTTTCCAAACCCGCAACCCCATCCACCGCGCTCATGAATATATCCAAAAGTGCGCCTTGGAAACTGTAGACGCTCTATTTTTGCACCCATTGGTAGGCGCAACTAAAGATGATGACATTGCTGCTGATGTGCGGATGCGCTGCTATGAAATTTTGCTGGAGCATTATTATCCCCACGATCGCGTAGTTTTAGCAATTAACCCAGCCGCAATGCGTTACGCTGGCCCCCGTGAGGCTATCTTCCATGCTTTAGTTCGCAAAAACTACGGCTGTACTCACTTCATTGTCGGGCGGGATCATGCTGGCGTTGGCGATTATTATGGCACTTATGACGCTCAATACATCTTTGATGAATTTGAGCCAAGTGAAATCGGAATTGTACCGATGAAGTTTGAACACGCTTTCTACTGCACACGTACCAAGCAAATGGCGACGACTAAAACCAGTCCCAGCAAACCAGAAGAACGTATTCACCTTTCAGGTACAAAAGTCAGAGAAATGCTGCGTCGCGGTGAATTACCCCCACCAGAATTCTCCCGCCCAGAAGTTGCAGCCGAATTGGCGCGGGCGATGCGAGTTCCCATTCCTGTTCCAGCCTTGACTTAATCAATAGATGAGGCGTAGAGACTCTCATCTTGCATCTAGCCCTAGCGATTAGAAATCGGGGCTATACAAACAAAGTCCGCCTGCGCGGACTGAGAGAAAATCAAGGTTCTTAACCCGCATAGGCGGGTTTTGCCCGTGTAGCCGCGACTTCCAGTCGCCTAATGCAAGACTCTACAAGATTTATTAGGGATAGCTGCTCATCGAATTGCCATAAGTTTTAAACTTGTCAAGATGTAAATAGTAAAAACTTTAACTTTACAGTCACGACTTCAGCCCTTTAAGCTGTTAGCTGACAGGCTGAGGACTGATAGCTAACTTTATGCAGCGTCGGACTTTTTTAAAACGGATTGGCTCAATACTGGCGGTGTTGGGTGTCACGGAAGCGGAATTGTTTACTTGGAGTCAGCACTACCAAGCTTTAGCACAACCCACGCCCCGAAAACTAGCTTTATTAGTCGGCATTAATCAATACCGCAAAAGTCCTTCGCTGAGTGGCTGTCTTACCGATGTGGAATTGCAGAAAGAACTGTTGATTCATCGGTTCGGCTTTGTACCTGCCAATATTTTGACGTTAACTGATGAACAAGCGAGTCGGGAATTTATTGAGGCGGCTTGTTTAGATCATCTTGGTAAACAAGTCAAATCTGATGATGTAGTTGTTTTTCACTTTAGCGGCTATGGTACGCGCATCAGGATAAACGAGTCTGATGAAACACTACAAAATGCTTTAGTGCCAACCAACGAAAATTTAGAAATTCAAGATGAGAAGATAGCTACTTATATTTTAGAAGAGACTCTGTTATTGTTGCTGCGATCGCTCCCTACAGAAAAGGTCACAGCAATATTAGATACTAGTTATGATCTGCCTAGTACAATTCAACCCACAAATTGGCGAATTCGCGCCCGTCAAGAGTTAGCCGCCAAGTTAGCCACCGCAGAAATTGAATTTCTCGAACAACTCAAAACGAAAGCTTCATTGACCAATGCAGTTATCTTATCTGCCACTACTGATCCCAAACAAGTAGCCCAAGAAGGACTATTTTCGGGGTTTAGTGCTGGCTTATTTACCTATGCTTTAACTCAGTACCTCTGGGAAACCACTCCCACTACCACACTGCAATTTAGCCTTGCTCATGTAGACAGTGCAATGTCTAAATGGGGTAGTAAACAGCATCCGAGTTTAGTCAATAGCAAAAAGGCCGTAACCAGCGAAAGCTTGCTGTTAGACCAAAATCTTGGTGCTGAGGGAGCAATTTTAAACATAGAAGAAGATGGAAAAACCGTCCAAATTTGGCTAGGAGGACTCCCACCACAAGTATTAGAAAACTACGGTGTCAATTCTCGCTTGACTTCTGCAAATGGAGAACAGCTAATATTGCGATCGCGTACAGGGTTAACAGCCAAAGCGCAAATTTCTGGTTTAGAATTAGCCACTCCTCTGCAAGTTGGGCAACTAATTCAAGAAGCAGTGAGAATTTTACCACGCAATGTTAGTTTAAATATCGGTTTAGATTCTGGGTTGGAAAGAATTGAAAGAGTTGATGCTACTAGCGCCTTTGCCGCAATGGCATCTATGGTTAGTGTCGTCACTGGAGAACAACCACCCGATTATATATTTGGTAAACTTTCCCAAACTCCCAGCCGTTATGGTTTATTAGCTCCGGCTGGACAATTAATTGCCAATGACGCAGGGGAAGTTGGGGAAGCTGTGAAGGTAGCAGTTACAAGGTTAGCTACAAAATTGCCACATTTACTAGCAGCCAAGTTATGGCGACTCACAGAAAATGAAGGTTCTTCCCGCCTACCAATCAAAGGCAGTTTAGAAATAGTGAATGGGATATCACCAAAGGTCATTTTACAAAGAGAAACCTTACGCACTCTTGACACAAAAACATTACCCAAAAAATCACTCAGCACTTCCATTGTGCCGATTGGTAGTCGGATTCAATACCGCATCCACAATAAAGGCGATCGCACAGTATATTTAATGCTAATAGGATTGAAAAATCATAGAACTGCGATCGCTTTTTACCCTTGGCAAACCGTGGAAGAACCCAACACTTCCGAAACAAAACCCGTACTCCAACAAGTAGTCATCCCGGCTGGCGAAACCATAACTCTGCCAAACAATACAGCTACATCTGGATGGCCGATTTCAGGGCCAGCTTACGAATGTGAACACCAATTAATTTTGAGTCTTGCACCCTTCACCACCACCCTCAAAGCTTTAGAAACTGCTAAATATCCCACAGGCGACCAACAACCAATCGGTGCATTAGTCAATCCTTGGGAAATCGCCCAAGCCATCTTACAAGATTTACATAACGCCAGCCTTACCACCGCCGAAACCAATGCAACAGCGAATGATTTTTATACATTAAATGTGAATCATTGGGCTAGTTTTAACTTTAGTTTTCACGTCAATTGAAATCTGAAGTCTGACAGTAGAATAAATATTTATGCCAAACCGATACATCCATTAAAATTGTCAGTTTTTAGCCAAAATTAGGCAACCACAAGTGGTCAGGTTCATGTACAAAAAACATAATATAACAGGATAATTGAGCCGCAGTATGGATTAGACTTTTGGCGTAATTTTATATCGAATTTCAGGTACTTCAATTCCTATGTTCAAAGTAAAGTTAAAATTTTCAAGGTTTCTCGGATTGTTGCTTATCGTCTGCTTTACGTTCTTCACGGTATATGTAGCGAATTCTCAACAACTCCCTTTAGTTGAATACCAATCAAAAACACCTCCCAAAGCAACCTCCAAGTATAAATTAGCAACTGAGGTACTACTAGAGATAGGAATTGCACAAAGATACGATCTGCATTTCGACCACTTGATTGGCACGTTAATAGGTAAGGGCGACGATTTTAAGCTTTATACCAGGTTTAGGAAGATGTTTGTACGAGAAATCGGTTGGAGATACTTCAAAGATGCCTATGCAGCAAGATTGGAAGCTGATTTTTCGGAAGATGAATTAAAGAAATTGTTAAATTTATCAAAGCAACCTGTGATGAAAAAGTTGTTGCAGTCTGAAGTTAAAGCATATATGGATACGTCTAAACAAAGGTTCAAAATGGGATTTGAATTGTGGGAGAACTATAATAACGGCAAAATCAGTTTACCACCAGACTAGATTTCCAGCCGCATTCAGAAGGGCTATAACAAATCATTGGAACTGATGTTTCTGTGTTGATTTGGAGTCGTTCAATTGCTGCTCAATTAAGCCGTTGATCAATATACAAAGGTAGGCGAAGATTGATTTCTTCCTTCAATATATATTAATCATTCTAGATTCTGACTTCTGAATTTTTACTCTCAAATTACATGGTTCCAACTGTGGGTACTGTCAGCCTTAACACCTACGTTCAAGGTCAAGGATTTCCAATTTTAGCGATACATGGTCATCCTGGTTCTGGTCGTAGTCTTTCTGTATTTACTAATCACTTATCTCAACGCTTTCAAACTTTCGCTCCAGATTTGCGTGGTTATGGCAAAAGCCGCTATCAAGGTAATTTTGCCATGACAGACCATTTAACCGACCTAGAAGCCCTTTTAGACCGCTTTGCCATTGAAAAATGCTTGATATTGGGTTGGTCACTAGGTGGAATTTTAGCGATGGAATTAGCTTTTAAGATGCCAGAGCGTGTCACGGGGCTAATTTTGATAGCCACAGCCGCTAGACCTTACGGTAGTCATCCGCCGATTACTTGGCAGGATAACTTGTATACAGGCATTGCAGCTTTGTTAAATTTAATTAAGCCTAGTTGGCAATGGAATATTGATACATTTGGTAAGCGATCGCTGTTTCGTTACTTGATTCAACAGCATAATGCCACTGCCTATAAATACATTGCCCAAGCAGCAGTCCCAGCTTATTTACAAACCTCACCTGCTGCGACTCGTGCTTTATCCAATGCTTTGCGCTCTCGATACAATCGTCTAGCAGAACTAGAGCAAGTTAATTGCCCTAGCCTAGTACTAGCAGGCGCTCAAGACCGCCACATCACAGCCGAATCTAGTTTAGAAACCGCTAGACATCTCAAAGATAGTCAGTGGCAATGTTACCCCGACACCGCACATCTTTTCCCGTGGGAAATTCCGCATCAAGTACTGAGCGACATCGACCACTGGTTAGAAGCGCACCAAGAAAATTTTAGATTTTAGATTTGCGATTTTGGATTGCAAGTTAATCTAACATCCAAAATCCCAAATTAATTGCCTGAATTAAATCTGACCGCTAAAGGCAGGCTTTACTTTGCGGTCAATCCGTTCCCCCAAGTCGTCGGCAATTGTCAAATTATCTGGCTTGCAGCGTTTGACATTCACTTGTATTCCTTGCGCCCCTTCCAGTTCTAAATCTTCCACATAGCCTTTTAAGGCTAATTTGGCATCAGCAGAAGTGAGAAATGGCCCAAAGTAGTAAGTGCAACGGGGGTTTTGTGTTAGTATTTCTACCCACCACGCTAATCCGAGACTATTAAATGTGTTGATTAAAGCTTCTTTCATGTCGTACCCGATGGTTTTCATGGTAGTTGCTGATTGATCAATCTGGTAGTAGTTGTTAGATACTACGTTGTGATTGTGGTTGCTTTACATTTCTTTATACTCTTTTGCTCTTTTTTTTCAAAGAGGTTTTGGTAACTTATTTAGATACAAAGTGTTCAAAGAACGTTGGCGATAAACCTCGTAAAGTGCCATCCCAGCAGCAACAGAGGCATTTAAACTAGGGGTTTTTCCTTGTAAGGGAATTGACACCAAAACATCACATGCACGTTGAGTTAACATGCTTAAGCCTTCGCCTTCGGAGCCGATGACTAAAACTATAGGCCCGCTAAAACGTATTGTATGTATGGGTTCGCTTCCTGTAGCGGCGGTACCATAAATCCAAAAACCAGCTTCTTTGAGTTCTTCTAAAGCGCGGCTGAGGTTAATTACTCTTGATACTGCAAAGTTTTCTAAAGCGCCGGCGGCAACTTTGACGACTGTTGAAGTGATCCCTACAGCTCGTCTTTGGGGGATAACCAAACCTTGAGCGCCAATTGCTTCCGCAGTGCGGATAATTGCTCCTAAGTTATGTGGGTCGGTGATCCCCTCCGCGACAACAATCACGGGATCATTGACAGCAGATTTAGCTTGAGCAACTAAGTCTGGTAATTCTAGGTAGGAATAGGGGGCGATTTGGGCTGCTATTCCTTGGTGATTAGCGCCTTCGGTAATTTGGTCAAGACGCTTGGGTTCTACTTCATCGATAACTGTGCCATTTTCTTTTGCTTGTAGTAGCAAGTTGTGAAATCGGGGATCGTAGCGTAACCGCGCTGTTACCCACACACGATTGAGTTCCCGTTGACTTTCTAAAGCACTCAAAACTGGATGACGACCGTAGATTAAATCATTTTCGTTATCTTCTGTTTTCTTGAGAATGGGAGATTGATAAGAAAACTGATGATTTGCCGAGGAATTGCTTGGTGTGGCGTGGTTTTCACGCTCTCCTGGTTTGGCTTTCCGAATCGGACTACCACTAAAACGCTTGCCTTTAATTTTCACAGTCCGCCCACGATTGGGTTCACCAGATGTCTGGAGCTTTTTGGGTTTGCTAGTCATAATGAGTTTCTATGTATGAGCTTATAAGTAGGCATCCTGAATATTTAAAGGTGCTGAACCGAACACACCAATTTTTGAATGCTCAGGTGAAATGTCTCACTCTTGTTCGAGATGAAGTTTTTGCAACAATTCGGTTAAGCGTGGGATATCGGTAAGATACAAGTAACCAATCAAAGTTTCTAAGCTAGTTGCTTGTTGATAAATTTCGGGAGCAAGGCGTTTAGGCCGTCCGGTCGAGGCGTTACGTCCTCTGCGGACAATTTCTAGTTCGGCTTCCCTCAGATGAGGAATCAGCGATCGCAAATGTAGGGCTTGTGTTTCTGCTCTCACCTGAGCCACTACCAAACGGTGATAAGTTTCTAGCCGTTGTAATGGCAATAGATAGAACATTCTAGCATAAAGCTCATAGATTGCATCTCCTACATAAGCAAGAGCAGCCGGAGAAATTTGCTGCACTTGGCTTGGGGAAATTGTTTGGTGTAGTTGTACATTGCTGGCTAGACAGGCTTGCACCCAAGATAAATCATCAGATGTAGGAGGTTCATCTTGTCTATCTATTGGTTCTTCCTCCTCGGAGTCCACAAATTTATCATTCCTTAACAGAATACTTTTAGACGATTAATTTTTCTTGAATATATTTAAAATATCTTACGTAGCACAATCTATACTATCAGGATTACCCAATTAATTCTATCTTTTTAGGGGAGATTTTCTACTGGAGTTGGAATTTCTTAAGAAGAGGAATGGTTGAGGCTGGGTGTAGGGGTGTGGGGGTGTAAGGGTATAAGGGTTTTGCACAAATACAACCTACACCCTTTTTGCGATAAAAGGATTTATGAAATATGTCAGTTTTGTAGATTTCAATCAAAATGGCTGGCTTTGATACCTCTCTCACGAGGAGAGAGGTTAGCGTCCAGTTTTGATAAAAATTAAGCTATCCAGATAAACTATCGGATAGCTGAATTTCACCCCCAGTCAAACTATCAAGACCCTTTGATATTTTCGAGAGCCGCGTCCACTGTGGCTTGCAGAGAGAGGAACTTCTCTAAGCGAACAAGTTTGACTGTTTGGGTGACACGGGCATTTGTAACAATTTGCAAGGTGCCTTCAGCGTTTTGAGCCTGCTTGGCTAGCTGTACCAAGGCTCCCAAGCCAGAGCTATCAACGAAGTCAATTTGAGAGAGATCCAGAATAATGTGCTTTGGCCCCTCGTCAATTTTGCCGCCTAGTACCTTGCGAAATGTCGGTTCAGAAAAGGCATCTAACAAACCTGTGAGGCGGAATAGCTGACAGTTATCCCGGATTTCACGAGTGCCTCTGAGGCTTACGGTTAGATTAAGTGGCTCAGCAATAATTCCCTCCTGATAATTAAAGTGAACGCTCAAGTATAGATGGTTTTTATGCACATTGTCTACAACCTGCTGAGATAGCAGAGTTTAGGCAACGTAAAAAGTAAAAGTTTTTTGACTTTTGCCTTTTAACTTTTAATTTTTACAGATCCCATCTAGCACTTTTTATATTTTTACTTAACCTCACCATTAAACTGTGCGTAGTGATCGCATTGCTTGGACAAATTGCTCAAATAGATAATCAGCATCATGGGGGCCAGGGCTGGCTTCGGGGTGATACTGTACCGAGAAGATGGGCAAAGATTTATGGCGGACACCAGCAACAGTGCGATCGTTTAAGTTGAGGTGGCTGATCTCAACCAATGTTTGAGGTAAAGTATCTGGGTTAATGGCAAAACTGTGATTTTGGCTGGTGATTTCGATCCGCCGTTGTAAACCCGCAGGCTGATTTAACCCCCGATGGCCAAATTTAAGTTTAAAGGTTTCTGCACCCAGGGCGTGACCTAAAATTTGGTGTCCCATACAAATACCAAACATGGGTTTTTGGCTTTCTAATAGGGTTTTGACGGTTTCAATCCCTTCTGTAACGGCAGAGGGATCGCCAGGGCCGTTGGAAAGAAAGATGCCATCTGGGTTGTAGCTGAGAATTTCTGCGGCGGGTGTGTTGACTGGGACAACAATCACGCGACAACCATAACTAGCCAATCGCCGCAAGATATTGCGCTTCACCCCAAAGTCAATGGCGACAACTGTAAATGTTTCTTCGCCATTAGTAATGTTTTCGGGATTAAATTCCCATTCGGGAATAGTGGGTTCTGACCATTCATAAACTTGGGGTGTGCTGACTTCCTTGACGAGATTCAAGCCAGCCATATTGGGAAATGCTTGGACTTGTTCTAGCAGTTCGGCTTCATCCAAAATTTCTGTAGAAATTCCACCATTCATTGCGCCGAACATCCGAATTTTGCGGGTGAGAGCGCGGGTATCAATGCCGTAGATACCGGGAATTTGATTTTGTTTGAGGTAGTCGGGTAAAGATTGGGTCGATCGCCAGTTACTCGGTTTATGACAAATATTGCGAGCGATCGCACCTTGCACTTGCGGCCGCAATGATTCTTCATCTTCAGGATTAACGCCTGTGTTGCCCAATTCAGGATAGGTAAAAATGACAATTTGACCGCAGTAACTAGGGTCAGTCAAAACTTCTTGATAGCCAGTCATGCCAGTGTTAAACACCACTTCCCCGATTGTGGTTCCCGTCGCACCGAAAGACCAACCACGGTAAGCAGTGCCATCTGCCAAGACAAGTAAAGCGGGTATTGCGTCAGACAGGGACATAGGCGATAGATTAGGGATGGGGTAAGTAAGAAGTTTGAAGTAAGAAGTCTGAAGTATTAAGTCTGAAATTTGAGATTTTTACTTCGACACTGCGTCTTCATCCTAAAAAAGTGTAAATCATCAAATGCAAAGTCTGACACTTCATACTTCATAATTCATACTTCATAATTCTGAATTATTTTCCCAGGGTGATTCGGTGGCAGGAGTAGTTTTGCAGTTGTTTGGCTAGGTAAAATAGATATCAATTATGCTTCAGTCTTTTTTATCTCGTACAGCCCCGATTTTTCTCGCAAGTGCTTTAGCTGTGTTGGGCGTTGCCTGTAGTGAAGACCAACAGACTACTGAGACTGTTAGTAATCAACAATCTGTGGTCACTGACAATTCATCAGTGACACCACCTGTTGCATCAACAGCCCCAGTCACCAGCCCAAAATCAGCAGCATTGCCGCCGTCGGCGCTTAAACCCGATACTTTTCAGTTGGGACTAGACAAAGCCGCAGGAGCTGTAGCTATCAGCCAATCGGCTCAATCAATTCAAGATTGGAATTTGGTGGTACATCAGTTTCAAGAGGCGATCGCTCTCATGGAACAAGTCAGCCGCCAAAGTCCTGATTATGTGTCGGCTCAAGGCAAAATTGTCGAATACCAGCGTAAGGTAACGTATGCGCGGCAAAAGGCGAATCCGAATTTGCCACAGCCATCAGCTGACAATCAAAACGTAGTCGTGGCAGTTCCCTCGCCAAAAACTGTGGCTAAATTTGTGCCACAACAAACTGTCCCAACCAGACAACAGCCAGAACAGCGCGTTTTTTCCTCAACAGAAATTCTGCCACGGGAAAAAAATGTGTTTGTTGCGCCGATTAAACGCCGCGTGGGTGGTACGCCGATTGTGGAAGTCACTTTTAATGGTCAGCAGAAATTCGACATGATCGTAGATACAGGAGCCAGTGGCACTGTGATTACCCAGGAGATGGCGAATGTGTTAGGTATTATACCTGTGGGCAAAGCCAAGGCGAATACTGCGAGTTCTAGAGCCGTAGAATTTCCGGTGGGTTATGTTGATTCGATGGCAGTTAGCGGGGTGAGGGTGAATCGAGTGCCAGTGGCGATCGCTGGGACAGATTTAGAAACTGGCTTATTGGGACATGACTTTTTTGGTAATTACGATGTCACCATTAAGCGCAATGTTGTAGAATTCCGTCCCCAATCGCATTCTGAAGCTAATTCGATAGAAATTGAACTAGATCCTCCAACTTCTGCCACGGACTCCCGCTCTGTAGAATTTCCCTAGCCACACTCACGCCTTGAGCATGATCTAACAACGGGATCGCACCTGCAACCTGTAGAGCTAAGGAAGCATTTAAGGCTACAGCATCTTGTTGTGCTGTGGTTCCTTTGCCTTGCAGTACAGCTTTGAGAATTTCCGCATTTTCCTGGACATCACCACCCTTAAGGGCATTGATAGACACAGGTGTTACACCCACCTCTTGAGGATTGAGAGTTGTTAACTGCACTTTGCCATCAGATAACACAGCTAAATCAGTTAAATCCCCCAGGCTGGCTTCATCAATTCTTTCCCGCCCGTGTAAAACGATCGCTTTTTGTTTGCCCAGATTATGTAAGGCTTGAGCCACAGTTTCTAAAAGTTTGGGTGTAAATAACCCCACCACTTGCCCAGTCGGACGCAAGGGATTAACTAACGGCCCCAGTAAGTTGAAAACAGTGCGAATCCTCAAATTGCGCCGCAATTGAGCCACCGCCTTTAAGGCTGGATGCCAACCGGGGGCAAATAAAAAGGTGATCCCGACTTCTTGCAAGGCGGCTTGGACTTTTTCACTAGGTGCGCTTAAGTTGACACCCAATGCTTCTAAAACATCCGCGCTACCCGTCAGACTAGAGGCGGAACGATTGCCATGTTTGGCTACAGGGACACCATAAGCCGCGACAACAAAAGCCACCGCCGTGGAAATGTTGAAAGTCGATGAACCATCACCGCCAGTTCCGCAAGTGTCTATGATAGTGCTGAGTGCTGAGTGCTGAGTGCTGAGTGGTCTACTCTGAGATTGTAAGACTTCAGCCATACCTGTTAATTCTTCGGCGGAAACGCCTTTAAAATTGAGGGCGGTTAAAATTGCTCCTGATAATTCTGGGGGAACAGCTTCACTCAGCCACCCTTGCATTAATTCCGCAGCTTGGGGGCGTGTCAAAGATTGACCGTCTATTAATTGCTGTAGCAGAATATACCAGCTTGTAGAAATTTCTGAGGAACTTGTCATAGCTAGGGTTTTAAGTGATGAAAATGCGATCGCTAAGGCTTTCTAAAAAGCGGACATGGCAGCTATCGTACCGGAAAATGAGCAGCTATCAAAGTTAGTTGAGTTCAAATATCAAGGCTTAATTGAATAAACTGGTTCATATCATTTTGACTTTGCATTTCGTTTGATAAATGCTTGACAACTTGGTAATTAGTAATAAATAGCTCGTTACCTTTAGCCGCACTATTCTGTTTATAATTATTCATTCCATACTGTAATTCCCACTCAAAAATATAAATATTATCACATTTAAAATTATCACGAATTTGTGGAGAATTATCGTAAGTAATCAGCCAAGGATGATGGCATTGTTTTAAGCTTTCAGCAAATCTTTGATGTTCAAAAGAGGTGTGTAAGTCTCCATCCTTACCATAGAGTCTAGATTTAGTAGCACTAAAATATGGCGGGTCTAAAAATAAAAATACATTTTCACCTTTTTCATTTAACAGGCAACTATAATCTAAGTTAGTTATTTTTATGTCTGCTGTTAAAATAGACTCTAGCTTTTCTAAACGATCAATTGAAGAATGCGTAAATCTTTTATGAAAAGATTCCTGAGAAAAACCACCAGATTCTATAGTTCCTGAAAAAGTAATTCTGTTAAGGATAAAGAAACGTACTGCTCTTTCTAAATCAGACAAACTTTTTACGTCTACAGTAGTTAGTTCTGTGAATAATAACTTACCATCTGTATATTGATTTTTTATCCTGCGTATTTCTTGAACTAATAGAAATATATCAGATTGCGCGATTTTCCAAAATAAGAATAGTTCTGGATTTAAATCATTAATCCAAATTTTTAAATTAGGATATATTTGCTTTAAATAAATAAATACAGAACCACCGCCAACAAAAGGTTCTCGAAATTCTGAAAAATTATCTGGTAAGTATTCAATAATCTGTTTTATCGCTTTGGATTTGCCTCCAGGATAGCGGAGGGGACTTTTGAGCATAATTATAAATCTTTTATGAATTTCCAGACACTTCTATTTTCAATTTATCATTATTTACTGCTTCTAAACCCAGTTTCCTAATAATTTGTTTTTGAGGATTATTAAATACTTTGCTATTGATGTTGAGAAAATTTTCAATTTCTTCTAATGAAGCGTCTGGTAATATTAAGCAATCTTTAACTTTATTGCCAGTCAGCTTTAACTTAGTATTAAATAAAACTTGTTGATTATTGAGCATCAAAGAATCTAAATTAGAAAATAAAATTAGCTTAAATAAACCATCTTGAATATCTGGGAGTTTCGGAAAAGATGCTTGTGATGTATTTTTTGATTCTTGTATGACACATATATCTTTATCAAAGATAATCTCATCAGGAGTTAAATAATAAATCCCTCCTAAATAGTTTTCAATACTAAAAGTAGATTTTAATCCATCTACTAAATATTCTAGTTTATGAGAAGTAAGGGCTTCTCTTTTACTAGCACTTTGAGAACCTTTAAGAGAGATATTTTTAAATTCATCAAACTCATCTGTGATTTTTCTGAGATATTTATCTATACCTGCTCGTGAGTGAATTTGAACTCCACTTTGACGAGAGATACTTTCATACGAATCCAATGCAGTTTCAAAAATATTAACAAACCTAGATTCAAATAAACTTTTATTCCAATGCAGTGCGCTTTGACGATATGCCAGTATTTCATCTATTTGCTCTTTAATAAATAAATTATCAAATTTTTGGTTAGTAAGTTTATTTCTGTCTATTTGTCCTTTTTTATTGCTTTTCTCTGCTGTTTTATAGTAAGCCAGAACAATATAAATATTTAGCAAGTTCATCCAAGATACTGTAGAATATTGAATTGCATCTCTATCACCATCTTTACCTTCATCTTTAAGTACAGGGATAATTGTTATTATTTTGGATGAATTATATGTATTGTAAATCCTTGCAAAAGGATAGCTTCTAGTTCTTTTAGGTGATACCCATTTTGAATATGCTATTTCTGTTTTAGGTGTTCTGATTAAACCATATCCACCTACTTTATTAATATCAAAATCATCAAAATTAGTTTCAATTAGTTTATCATTTAAGAATGTTCTATAAGTTACACCCTTAATAAAACCAGTAAAATGCAAAATGTTAGACATAATTTAAAACTTTAAGATGATTTTTTCAAAGCCATATAAAATTATATGCGAGTTAATTCTTATCTTAAGAATATAAATGAGATATTAAAACTATACAAGGCACAATTCAATTTTCCCTAATTTCCTTCTAAGCATAGTTATGAAGTGACTCTTTATCTTAAAATATCTTTATATTTGTTGTAGAGAATAAATGTTTTTATGTCTCGTTCTGTTCCCTATCAACCGTTGTGGTTGCGACTACTGCATGGCGTGAGTGGAATTTTTGCGATCGCCGCCATCATTACTGGATTTCTAGTTTACAATACTTACGATGGTAGATTTGGTAAAATTCCATTTCCGCAACTTGGCGATATTCAAGGGATTCATGGCACTTTTGCCTTATTTTTCTTGATTATACTGCCAGCATTTGCACTTTACAGCTTTCATGCTGGGAATAGGCGACTTATCCAAGCTAATTCATGGGAACAACTGCGCCAAGTTGGTAAACCAATTTGGTGGGTGAGTTTGCAAAGACTAGCTAACACTCTCATGCTAATTGCTTCAGTTTTTTCTGTAGTTTCTGGCAGGATGATGAAAGAAGAATGGCTTCCTGCTGGAGAAATTAATCAGATTTGGTATACGTTACATCTTATCGCTTGGTGTGTGATAGTCGGCTGTTTAGCTATTCATCTTTTAATGTCTATTAAAGTGGGTGGTGTGCCATTATTATTGTCTATGTTTTCTTGGCAAGTTCGCCCCGAAGATAGTCCAAATCAATGGGCGACTCGTTACCATACTTGGTGGAGTAGCTTGCAAACTAACTTTGGTGAAAGAGCTAATCAATTGTTAGATAATAATTTAAGTTTGAGAATTATTGAGGCATTTGTATTGATTGGAGTTGTTGTTGCATTTCTCCTACCTGTATTTTTTTCGGAATAGTAATATTATTTCTAACACCAAAAAAATAATTAACCGCAGATGGACGCAGATAAACGCGGATGAATTTGTCTTCTAAGCAAGTAAAAATCGCTCTAATTTTGATTAAAAATCTTAGGCGTAGGCGTAGGTTGGGTGGAGGAACGGAACCCAACATTCACGCATACTTTGTTGGGTGTAGCGATAGCGAAACCCAACCTACTATTATTAATAGGTTCTGGATAATAAAACTTTTAATTCTCACGCAGAGGCGCAAAGACGCAAAGAGTATTTCCTTACTCTCTGTGTTCTCTGTGGCTCGTTAAAATAATTCTATTAGCGTAATGAACGAAATATTACCCGTCCTGGAAATTCTTCTTGATTAATGCGTGTATAGACTCGCAAACAAGTTAAAACTTCTCCAGGAATACCGCCACAATTTAGCTGTAAATCATCTTTGGAAAAAGCACATATATCAGCATAAAGTCCTGACAGTTGACGAATTCTGACATTGTGTCCTGATTTATTGGCTTTGTCTGCAATTTTTTTTAAGGTTCGCCGTGATTCTTGTTGTAATTTTCCCCACCATGAATAACGTTCAACTGGTGGAATGAATACTAAAGAATGTATGGCTTCATCTATATCAATCCATGCACGTACAATGGCTAAAATATCGTTATTTTCTTCAGCTTTTTGGGTGCGGTGAAAGCGGTCTGTTAAAGCTTCTATATATTGTTGTTGCTGTTCTGGTTTAGAATTGAAAGGAATAATATCAAAGCTAAAAATACTTTTTAAGGCATGATGTAAATCTGGTTCTATTTCTATAAATTTGAGATATAAATTTAAAAAACCTGCGAGTAATTGTAAATCTTCCGATTCGGGAAGGGGAAAAATTTTTGATTTTAAAAGTGCTTTTTGGGACAAACATAATCCCTGAATATTCACACTACCTTTGAGTCCAGGGTAAATGATTTCATCTCTGATAAAGGGAAGTTGGTAGAAATTAGAATCATCTTCTACTGCACCAATTTCTTGAGCTAAATCTAAGGTGCGTTGTTGCCAAAATACAGCTAAATCATCAGGTATTCGTAGCAATTTACGGTGAATTTTATGCCATAAATCAGCATCACTTTGGCTTTGTAAGGTTGCATCACCTAAATATAAGCTGAGTTCTGAGTCAGCATTCCAAGCATCACGCAAATGATTTAGTTTTAACTCATCTGAAAATTGGATAATAGTCGTTTCTTCTTGATGTGGAGGCTGCAACAAATCTTGGATTTCTTGCAGCAATTCTGCACAAATTTCAGCGCCAGGATCATCGGGTAATTCTGTATAGGCTTGGTTTAATGCAGCTTCTAGTCCATACAGGCTACACCGTAATAACCTGGCTAATTCGGAGTTTTCTGTTTCTAATAGTTGACGTAGATGCTGCATGATGAGTGGGGGTTTGCATTATTTTAAACTGCGCCTTTGCGCCTACCCTGCGGGAAGCCGCTACAGCGTCTATGCGCGAAACAATTCATTATTAATGTATTCCACAGAAGGGATCTCGTTCTTTATCGACTTCGTTAGGTTGCAATTCTAATTCCGCACGATAAACACAACCTTCTTGTTTTAAACATTCTTGACTGGTGGATGTCCAGTAGGGAACTTCGCCGGGGTGCATCCGCAAAATGCCTTTGTTGTCGAGGGTGACGCGATATTGGCAAGGGTAGTCTGTGGTGACGGATGGTTTACTGAGTGAACCGATACGTATCCATTTTTTTCTGTTAGTTTCGGTGTCGGTTTGATAGACGTAAAATGTGTGTTGTCCAGTGTAAGGAAAGGGTGGTAAGGGATTACTAATTAAACCTTTACTTGGTTGGGGTGAACCATCGCGGAGGTAATGAAATTCGTGTAGAGATTGGTTATCATTTGAGTCGATTTCAAAGACTAAATGATAGGCGTTTGGTTGATCTACGGTTGCTGACTCGATGACGTTAACTGCGATATCGCCATCGGTTAAGTCTTTATTTGGTCGTTCTACGGCGATGTTCCATTTTAGTTTACCATCGGCAAATAATGAGGTTTCGGAAGCTGCTAAGATTGCCGAACCGACATCAATACCGGGAACATCGATTAAATAATGGGGATTTCCTTGACATAATAAAACACTAAATTGTAATGTCTGGTCAATTTCAAATTGCACTTTGATTTTTTTGAGAAACTCCGCTTCTTCCATCCCTAATTTTTCCATGAGATGTTTACCGTCGAAGCTTCCCCACAATCTTAAATCACCGTCTTCGTAGTCTTGGCGATAAATAATATTAGTTAACTGTATACCTTGCCAAGCTGTACGCACTTTGGCGACTGTTTCCCAAGGTGCAATTTGATGGAGTTCTTGTCCGGCTTTAAAGATTGGTAGTAGTTCGTTGCTTTGGGTTTTGCGTTTGAAGTTGCAAGGTAAGTAATAAAATAGATTTTTAACGTCAATTTCTAATTGATTTGCACCTTTTTGTAGCAGTGCTTTTGATTCTTCAGGGTCAAATCTGAGTCGGCGTAATTTTTCGGCGTAACACGCACCTGCGGAGGTGGCGAGTTTAGTAAATTCTAAAACGAAGGTGATGCGTTCTGGGTTCCAAACGAAGTAGGGAGACTTGCTAAATTCTTGATAAATATGGCGTTGTACTAAGTCGAGATTGCAAGTTTTTCCTGAGAGAATTAACCAGTCAACTTTGTGGGTGTTCCAAGCGTCGATGGTGTTATCGTCTGAACGTAAGCGGCTTTCCATTAAGCCTTTAGCAATACCAATGGCTTCTTTAATAGCAGAAGTGGCAACACGTTCAAATTGTTGATTATCTAGGGTGACGGCAATATTATCGGGGTTGTGAATTTGATATTTAATGGCGCTTTGGGTGAGAAGTTCAGCAATTTGTTGTTCAGAGATTGTAAAGGTTACAAGTGAATTATCTGCTGGTAATTTTTGTCCGAGTTTGAGTTTGGCGGCTTCTGCATAATCCCACAATGTGTAGAAGGTTTGTAGACGTTGAGGTGCTTGTTGCCAACGGGTTGGTAAGACTTTTTCGGCTGTATCTAAGGCATCTTTATAAGCTGCGTCGCCTTCGGGATTTTCTCTATCTAGGCATTTTAATAAGCTGCCTGTTTTGAATTTTCCTTGGTCGATAAAACGCTCGTTTAATTCGGAACTAATTAAGTCTTCGAGTTTTTCGCTATCGATATCACCACGGGTAACTGCTGTTAAGAGAAAATCTGCGATCGCAACTTTTAATAACCTAAATACTCGCAGTGTAATTAATTCGCCACCGAGTTGTAAATGTCCTGATGAACCTAATAGTTTTGGCGTTAGTTTATAATACCTGCCACCTAAGCCTCGGTCTTCATTAGTGGCAAAGAATGGGGTTTTATCTTCTAAGGTTAATTCAATTAATGCTAAGTCTGTTGTACCGCCACCAATATCTAAAACTAATACATTTTGTGACCATTTATTGCCATCGCGTCGACAACGAGTTTTAAAAGATTCAATGCCAATATTTAAATTACCGCCAAATTCTCGCCACAAGAAAAATATCGCTACCGAAACAGCTTCATCATAAGCTGTTTGCACATCATCAATACCTAATTGTTCAACTAATTGCTTAACTTCTTTACGAACTACTGGCGGTGCAACAGTGGGGTAAGTAACAACTGCTGTTAACAGTTCACCTTCAGAAAATCTACGTCTAGCACGTTGGCGGTAATCTTCAGTTAAATCAATTAAATGCGCCCAAGCTGCTTGAATTAATTGGTTAACATTAATATTAATTTCAGTATCATTTAACATTACAGGGAATGTTTTATTCTGTCCAAAATATCGCTTTGGTGAATGATGAAACCGACTGATAATTTCTTTTAAAGAACTGCTAGTACCTTGGGCGATCGCTTTTTTGCGATTATCTCTTGCTTCTCGCCCCATTTTCAGTTTTAATACTTCTAAGTTGGCAATTTCTAACTCGCTGGGGATTTCGCTATCACGGCGGTCAATATCCAGAACTACGGGAATTAAATTTTGCGATTCTAAGGTGGGAACGCGAAAAACTTCATGATATATTTGATATAATTTTTTACTAGCGGTGCGTTGAAATTTTTCGCTATTACCTAAAGATAATTCGATTTGGCGAATTGCTTCTAAAAATCTTTCTCTGTTATCACTTTCAAAGATTTCGCTTAAACGGCTGGGTTCGGTTTCTAAGTTTTTACTAATATCAATAATAAATTTTTGCCACTCAACTTCGCTGATTTCTGGTAGTGCTTCGGAAGCGGGAGAATTGAGCCATTGCGACAGGCGATCGCGCAATCTTAATTCCTGTTCCCGTGGTAAAATTTCGGCAATGGGAATTTCTATCGGGTCGAACAAAGTCACGGTAGAGTTCGACGTACCAAAATCTAAAGCAAACCATCCCGGAAATCTTTTGACTTGTTGATAGTTAACTGGTTCTTCCGGCGGGTTTGGTAGTGACTCAGAATTCATAATTTGCGCTTCAGCAGTAGATGGTGTCCATAAATAACAAACAGCCTGAACTTGTCGCGGTTCAGATAATACTGGTTCCCCTGAAAAATCGGAATCAAAATATTCAACAATGACTTGTAAGTTACAGTTGATTGGTTCTGTTAAAGGTTTGTCTAATTTACAAGGATATTGTTCTAGTTGTCCGATTTGGGAAATTTTTGGGGTGACAGCATCAAAGGGTTTATATGCTTTTTGAATTTGGGTGATTAGTTCGCTGGGTGTGCCTTTAACGGAGAAGTTAATTCGGGCAATGTGGGGTACATTATTACCAATAGCGACTAGTTGAATGGTGGGAAGTTCTAAATATTCGTTGTCGTTAACTTGAACTTGAAAGCGTGGAGGGAGGCGAATTTCTACTGGCATTTTTTAGTTCCTTTCTTTTATTTCGCGCGAAGGTATAATTTCTCGAATAAATAAATTTACTATCTCACCATTAAACTACCTGCATTTTTTAAACGAACCGCAAAGATCGCAAAGGACACGAAGGAAGGAAGGAAGGAAGGAAGGAAGGAAGGAAGGAAAGAAGGAAAAGAAGATATGAACTAGGAAATAAATTATCTAGTAACCAGGAATATCTAAATCAGAAGTGGTGGCGATTTCTGCGAGAATATTTAACCAAGTGGGAATAGCAAGTTTTGGTGGTGAGTCGCCAGCAGCAAGGTATCTCAGCAATGCTTCCTTTTTGGAAATATTTTGCAGTGTGGGAATAATTTGGTCTAAAATGCCTTCGATTTCTGAGTTGACTTGTTGGTTGACTTCACTGACATACTGCACTAAATGTAAACTGGCACTGGCAGTAATTTCATCACGCAAACGTAATACTAACATTTGATGATGGCTGGCTCTGGGTGAATTTTGATTTCGTTCGGGAGACCAATCAAATATTTGACCAATATTGTGTTTTTCGTCTTGGCGTGCAAGAGGAAATATCAATTCGGGGGCAATTTCTTTGTCTTTACTATTCAGTTCTGCGAGAATAGCTTCTTTCCATTGGTTGGGGTCGCAGCCTAACAGTAATTTATAAAATAAGTCGGCTTCTTCTCCTCCAAAACCAATTTCGATTTCTTGTTCCATTTCTGGTGAGAGAAGAGATTTGAGATAGTCCCGTGCTTCGGCTACTTGATTGGAGAGTTTATTTAATAAATCTACCACTGCTTGCCGAATGCGATCGCGGGCAAATATCTCGACTTCCTGCACAGTTTTTTCAAAGGTGGGGTAGAAATCATCGCTTTTAGTTGGCAAAGCATGATTAGTTCTATTTCCTCTTTCAAATAACTTACCGGCTGCACCTTTGCTTTCGGCGATAGTAATAGCACCGTTGTTGGCTTTGTTAAATAACAAAGTCCACTGGTTCCAGTTGACAATTTTAAAGGTGAGTTCGTCTTTCACTACTTCACTCACGACAGTTCCGCGACGGTCTTTGAGTGGTTCTTTGCCTAATTCTTTTTGGAAATTCCGATAGGTTTTATCTAAACTATCAATGGCATGACGCAAATCAATTAATGTGGGACTATCGAGTGTTGGTATGCCTTGTTCGTGAATTTCGGCGATGATATTTTTCAGGTTTTCTTGTTGTTGACGGAGACTTTCAGCCGCGCGACGGGTGTCTTCATACAGTTGCTTGAGTCCGTGCATAGCAACGTGATTTTGAATTAACTCTCGCAGTTTGGCAATACCCCCATCTTGAGCAAAGTAACCTAATTGTCTCCCCAGTTGACTACGTGCATCCGACTCTAGTAGTCTCTCGCTGAGGCGAGTCCATTTTTGCTGCAACCGTTTCGAGGTTTCCAGGTAATTGGGATAATCTAAGTTAGATAAAAATTCTGGCGAACCAGCTTTGACACTACTGGAACGTTTGGCTAATTCCGCTAGTCCCAATAAGGGCGATAACAACACAATGCGGTCTTTTTGAGTGGTGAATGCACTCGCGCCATCAATGGTTGTTTGCAGAACTCTGAGTTTTTTGAGAACAGCATCCTCAGATAAAGGTGTGTTGGCGGTGTTCTCAGCAATGAATTGGTCGAGTTCTCGTTCGCCGCCTTCACTTTCTAGGGGTAGTTGGTCAAAACGACCGACACCAACCAAAATCAAATCTTTCAGGTCTTGTCCTGGACGCTGTTGCTGCATCATGGTGAAAATTTTGTGAGCGCGATCGCTCCCCGGCGATTTACCATTGAGCAAGATTAAAATTGTCTGGACTTCCGCCAACTCCCGCAGCGATAAAAATGTATCCCTCGCGCCGGAGTTCGCCGCACCCAAACCCGGAAAATCTAACAAAATAAATTCGGAAGCGTCTGTCACATCCCAAATTTCCCGCGAAATTTTCACTTCAATATCAACGCGGCGAATTAAGGGGAAGCTATTTTGTAATAACTTTGATGCTAATTTATGCGGTGGACTGGGTAAGCGGATATGCGCTGGCGGTAAGTCTGTAAACCGGAAAGTTTGGATAGCCATTGGCTGTTCTGGCAGCTGTAAACCTTCCTGGGCTGTGGCATGATCAATTTGATAGCGTCCACCACACATCGCCTCACCATAGGAAGCGTAAGCACGCACAAATAACACCAACTCCCGCAGCAAATAGCGCAACTCTAAATTATTACTTTGGTTCCACGCTTGCTCACACCAAGCCAGAATTTCTTTACCAGAATTTAACTGCGCCAGTTGTACAGGTACAAGTCCGGCGGCGGCGGAACGGCGACTCGCTTCTGCTAACATAAACCGCAAACACTCTTTCACCCCTTCATGAGAAAGATACTCCACCGTAAAATTCCCGACTTGGGTGGTCGCAAATTCATCTTGGGCGACGAGGTGAATGGCTGTAACATTCCCCGTAGTTGGGTTTTCGTTGACTGGTAAAGCATCGGCATAGCCAATTAAACTGCCCAAAAGTAAGGTTTTACCACTACTAAATTCTCCCATCACGCCAATTTTGACTGGTGAGGTGGCCAGTTCTATGGTTTTTTCCGCAGTTTCTCTGAGACGCGCCAGACATTCATCCAAACTCGCGGGAACCCAGTCTTCTTGTTGAGAAGGATACTGCGGGACAGAGTTAATTTTTTGCAGTATAAATTCACCGTATTCTTTAAAATATGCAAGTCTTTCTAGTTCCATAGAATAGTTACCGTTAAAAATAAAATTTATGTGAGTTTTATAACATAAAAGTTGATAGCAGATGTTATGTTGTCTCGGATTTTAGTTAGTCATATCTGATTGATGTCAACACAAGTAAATTTGGAAATCAAACGGGATGCTGATTATTGATTGGGAATTGGGTAGCATTTAGGTATATGGCGTTTTCCGATTGAGTGCGGTACAAGTTGATAGGGGATAGAGGCTAGAGGCTAGATTGATTGATGTACCTCATTGGAATAAAAAACGCTCTAAGGTTTCTCAAGCAAATAGATATTTATTCTATGTAAAAATTCAATTCCAGTAATTTTTAACCAAAATTTAACTTTTTGACCTAGATTCTCAAATGTATGAGTCTGGATGCACAACTTTGCACTCTAGTAAAATCACTTTTTGATAATTTTTGTGTTTTAAAGAATTATGGCAAAAATCAAGGAGGGATTAAGCACTACTGATAAATTAGCAATTTTTGGTATAAAATACTTTCAGTAAGTGGATAAAAATATTATTTCTAAAAATTAAATTTAGGGAGTGGGGTTAAGATATAGACTAAATTAACGGCAGTTTCATAGCAGGTGATTTTGATGTGACTGCGGAGAAAAATCCATGTATTATAGGAAACTTGTATATTGATGTAGTTAAAAGTCACCCATTGTAATTATCAATATCAAAAAACTTTAATTTCTGTAAATCTCTGGCATCAAGTATCAGGTATTGTGACTTTTGGCTTATTTTCATACAAATTTCAATTTTAATACTTAAAAGTTTAAGCATAATTGATTTTGCAGCCCAAAAATTATGATAGATTTTATTTACTCAAAATACTATTTAATCCACTTGATGACCATTCTTCAGATAGATGTTTTACTGGGGTGATAGTTAATAACATAAATATCGGCTAGAGTTGATGGTTTCAGTGCAGTCTATAAAATTATAAAATCATTATTTTCTCGAAAACTAAATATATTTTTTGACAAGTTTCCTATAATATAAGTCTCCTCATAACTAGGCAGGTAAAAGTGTTCTCTGAAAGGGTGCAGAAGTTAAATAATAAAGATGAAAGCGCGAAAGTCGTGCAGAAGCGCAGTCAAAAAAATGCAAGCGATCGCAAGTTAATTAATATAGCACGCCCAGCCGCTAATCATGAGCTAGAAGGGACAATGGTAAGTCAGCCAACTTACCAAATGCAGGCAATTTTGCCAAAGCTGGCGGATGTCTACTTTCGTATTGATCCCCAAGGCATTATCTTAGAATATCAAGCAAATAAACCTTATAATTTTCTCAATCAAACTAATATAGCTCCAGGTAAGCAATTATTCGAGTGCATCCCAACATCTATTGCTATTCGTTTTCATCAAGCCATCAATCAAGTCCGGCAAACTCAATCGGTAGTTAGTTTTGCATATAGTTTGCATGTAGGCAACAATAAAGCTCATTGTGAAGCTCAATTGTTGCCAGTAGAATCAACCGAAATTATTGTGTTGTTGCGCGATATTACTCACATAGTCCAAGAAGCTTTTTTAGAGTGTGGTGATCATTTTCAGACTATTGTAGAAAATGCCAACAACATTATTTCTGCGGTTACCCCTGATGGTTTATTTTCTTATGTGTCGCCTAACTGGAGTGAAATTTTAGGGCATGAGGTGTCAGAAGTTGAAGGTCAGCCCTTTGCCTCTTTTGTACATCTCGAAGATTTATCAACTTGTACAGATTATTTCACCAAAGCTTTAATCACAGGTGAACAGCAAGATACGATTGAATATCGCGTCAAACATAAAAATGGCACATGGCGGTGGCACAGTTGCTACTTATCAGCCATCAAAGATACTACTGGTAGTATTATTTACTTTGTTGGTATTTGTCACGATATCACAGTCCGCAAACATGAAGAAATTCGCAGACAGAGGATAGAAAAAGCTTTAAGAAAATCAGAAGCCAAGTTTCGCACTAAAACTCAGCAGTTAGAAGAGACACTGCAAGAACTAAAACAAGCCCAGTCTCAACTCATTCAATCAGAAAAAATGTCGAGTTTGGGACAATTGGTGGCGGGTATTGCCCATGAAATCAATAACCCGGTGAATTTTATTTATGGCAATGTGAAATATGCCAATGATTATGTACAGGATTTATTTCATTTAATTGAACTTTATCAACAGCACTTTGTCCCCCGGACACCAGAAGCTCACCAAGAAATTAATACCATTGATTTAGATTTTATTCGCTATGATTTGCCTAAAGTTCTCGACTCGATGAATATTGGAGCCGAGCGTATTCGCCAGATTGTTTTATCTTTACGCAACTTCTCAAGAGTTGACGAAGAAGGCATGAAATTGGTGAATATTCACGAAGGGATTGATAATGCCTTGTTACTGTTGCAAAATCGCTTGAAATCCCAACCAGAATCTACGGGAATTGAAGTGATTAAAGAGTATGGTGATTTGCCACAGGTCATGTGTCATCCTGGACAGATGAATCAGGTATTTATGAGCCTGTTAACCAATGCCATTGATGCTTTAGCAGAAGTTGCCATAACTCACCCACAAATTCAAATTCGTACCCAATTGCAAGCAAGCGATCGCATCAAAATTAGTATTACCGATAATGGCCCCGGAATCAATGCCAAAATCCGCGATCGCATCTTTGACCCCTTCTTTACCACTAAACCTGTAGGGAAAGGTACCGGGATGGGTTTATCTATTAGCTACCAAATTATCGTGAAAAAACACCGTGGGGAATTATATTGTGTTTCCACACCAGGCGGAGGAACTGAGTTTGTCATTAGCATACCCACAAAAGTAATAGAAGAAGCTTAAATGTAAGCATTCAGAACTCAGTAGTCAGAATTTAAGAGTAATGAGCGCATAATTAATCTATTTCTTGAGAAGAATATAACTAAGGTTTAGGTGATGGGTCGCAATTAACTCCCAGGATTTATCATAGCGATCGCTCATCCTTATTCTTGTTGTTGTGCTTGGGTAATTGTAAAATTAACTTCCTGACCATAAGCAACCTCAAGTTGATAACCATCAGGATCACAAATAAACGCCCAGTAACCCACAGGCGCACCATAATCATGCGGCCCTTCTTGCAATAAACCTTCTGATTTTGCTTGCTGACACAGATAATCTACTTCCTCACGGCTTTTACAAGCTACGCCAATATGAAAGCCCGATGATGGTTGGCATTGTGACTTATCTAATTGCAGTAGCACAATTACAAATGGTCGAGTTAAATCACTAATCCAAGCAACTTCAAAATTATTAGTTTCATCAGTGCGGCGATGCACCACTTTCATACCAGCATACTTCTGATAAAAAGCAATGCTTTGATTGATGTCGGTTACTCCCAGTGCAATATGAGTCAAGCCAATATCTGCCATAAGTGATTCCCTGAACGCATCAAAAATCTCTTTGATTCTCCAGAATATCTAAAAAAGGTGGACTGGATAGACGCTATTCGTCAAGCACCTAACAAGGTGGCTCGTAGAGATGCGAATGTAGCGACACCAGATAATTGGATTCATTTCTTCTTGCAGTTTAAAACTGGTTTCAACTCTGGACAAGAATTCTTTAAAACTGACAATAATAATTTAATGTACACATGGAGCTAAGCGGGTTCGAACCGCTGACCTCTGCAATGCCATTGCAGCGCTCTACCAACTGAGCTATAACCCCGTAAAGCCATTTTTTATTATGGCTGAATAATTTATCTTTTGTCAAGTCTGATGAATTATCTATATTAAATGGTTGTAAAAACCTAATCTAATACATCGTAATTTCTACGAGACTTGTAACAAGTAGGTCATACAGTGACCCATAAGAAAGTAAACTACTAACATCGCCGCCGCAGCTAGAGCTACTAATGTACCAGCCAGCATGAGCGAGAATTCTTTGTTTTCATAGGCTTTTTCCATTAAATGTAGTGACCATGCCACCAGTGCTACATCAAATAATAAAATAGGAATCAACATATTTCTTAATATTTATTAATACTTATAAATCAATATTAACATCGATTTTCAGAAGTGTAGTTAATTTCGGTGGCAGGTAGTGGGATTTTAATGTTATCTTTGGCGTTAAGAGTACAAACGTACTGGTATGGAGCGATCGCGCAAATAATGTTTAATTTCTGAAACGCTTAATTGCCCATAGTGTAGTAACGAAGCTAACAATGCAGCTTCGGCTTTGCCTTCAGTTACAGCTTGATAGATATGTTCACAATTGCCTGCTCCACCGGAGGCAATAACTGGAATTTGTACTAATTGAGCGATCGCTTTGGTTAACTCTAAGTCGTAACCGGCTTGAGTCCCATCTGCGTCCATACTTGTAACTAACAGTTCTCCTGCACCACGTTGTTCAACTTCGACCGCCCATTTAAGGGCATCTAAACCCGTGTTTTCCCTGCCGCCACGCACATACACATCCCAGCCGGGATTTTGGGGGTCTACTCTGCGTCTGGCATCAATGGCAACAACTATGCACTGATTACCAAAGCGATCGCTTGCCCGATTGATCAAGTCTGGGTCACGTACTGCCGCAGAGTTAATACTAACCTTGTCTGCTCCGGCTCGTAACAAAGCTTTAACATTTTCTAAGGTTTGAATGCCACCGCCTACAGTGAGTGGAATAAAGACCTGTTCAGCAGTCCGGTAAACAACATCCAGAATTATGCCTCGGTCTTCATGAGTCGCTGTAATATCCAGAAACACTAACTCATCTGCCCCAGCATCGTTGTAAACCTTCGCCAACTCCACAGGATCACCGGCATCTTTGAGATCAACAAAGTTAACTCCTTTTACAACCCGTCCCGCCTTCACATCCAAGCAAGGTAAGATTCTTTTAGACAACATAGTAAATTCTTAACTCCTTCTTTCATTGCCCGGAATTTAAATTTTAAATTGGTACGTGTATTCCCAAACCAAAATTTTCGCATCTGAGGTTTATTCTCAAGGATTGCGATATTGATGGCACTCAATCATTCCTCAAGTCAAAATTAATAGCTGAATTATGGCGATAATCTCCTCAAAAAAACAGCCTCCAGAACCCAATAAAAAACCCAAGGAGCAACAAGAATCAGTCAAAGCATCTGCCGAAGAAAAAATTTTGCAACCCGAAGCCGTGTTGGACGAGCAAGGTAAGCAAGAAGAGAGTATCAGGCCGCAGCGATTTGCCGATTATATTGGGCAGAAAGATTTAAAGGATGTGCTAGAAATTGCCATCAAAGCCGCAAAATCACGAGGGGAAGTGCTGGATCACTTGTTGTTATACGGCCCACCAGGTTTGGGTAAAACGACAATGGCAATGATTTTAGCATCAGAAATGGGGGTCAACTATAAAATTACGAGTGCGCCAGCGTTAGAACGCCCTAGAGATATTGTTGGGTTATTAGTTAACCTAAAACCCGGCGATATCATCTTCATCGACGAAATTCATCGTCTTTCGCGGATGACTGAGGAAATTCTCTATCCAGCTATGGAGGATTATCGCTTAGATATTACCATTGGCAAGGGTACCAGCGCCCGGATTAGAAGTTTGCCTTTGGCGAAGTTTACCTTGGTGGGAGCGACAACCCGCGTGGGTGCTTTGACTTCACCATTACGCGATCGCTTTGGCTTGGTGCAGAAGTTACGCTTTTATGAAGTAGAGGAACTGAGCCAAATCGTTCTCCGCAGTTCGCAGCTACTACAAACCAACGTTACACCTGATGGTGCAACAGAAATTGCCCGTCGTTCACGAGGTACACCGCGTATTGCGAATAGATTACTCAAGCGAGTACGTGATTTCGCGGAAGTGAAAAAACAGCCAGAAATTACCGAAAGTGTCGCCGCAGAAGCACTACATCTATTCCAAGTAGACCCATGCGGCTTAGATTGGACAGACAGGAAAATGCTCAGTGTGATTATTGAGCAGTTTAATGGTGGCCCAGTGGGTTTAGAAACTATCGCCGCCGCCACAGGTGAAGATCCGCAAACCATTGAAGAAGTTTACGAACCTTATCTGATGCAGATTGGTTATTTAAGCCGCACACCACGCGGTCGGATTGCAACTAAAGCTGCATATAAGCACATGAATTTTACGCCACCGAATGAGCAGTTATCTCTTTTGTGAAGGGAGAAAGTGCGATCGCCATTACGCTGTGGGGGATGTGGGATGATGCGATCGCAGACTAAAACAAACACATAGAATGGTTCATGCGCCGAGACTCAATCTTTTACAAACTATTTCAACAATCCCCTAGTTTATTATTTGAACTATTGACAAATATCCCAAACAATGCAGGAGCGTATCGGTTTGATTCGGTAGCTGTCAAAGAACCGAAATTTGACATCGATGGCGTATTTCTGCCTCCAGACAATGAAGGTGCTGGGGTTGTATATTTCTGTGAAGTACAATTTCAAAGAGACGAACAGCTTTATGAAAGGGTATTTGCAGAATCCTCGTTATATTTCTACCGCAATCGTCCCAGGTTCAGCGATTGGCAGGCTGTAATTATCTATCCATCGCGCAGTATTGAACAGAGTGATATTTATCCTCATCGTACCCTGCTAAATGGAGAACAAGTTCATCGGGTGTATTTAGACGAGTTAGGCGACATTCGTCAATTACCTTTATGGGTAGCGTTGATGGTACTGACCACAGTAGAACCAGAACAAGCACCAACAGAAGCCAGGTATTTGTTAACCAGAGCTAGTCAAGAAACATCCGAAAGGGCAAGCCGCGCCATAATAGAGATGATAACGACGATCATGGTGTACAAATTTGAAATCTTAAGTCGAGCCGAGGTAGAGTCGATGTTAGGAATAACGCTCCAAGAAACAAGAGTTTACCGTGAAATCAAAGAAGAAGGACGTGAGGAAGGACGAACAGAAGAAGCTGTTAGCTTGATTATCCGAATTTTAACTAAGCGGTTTGGCGAGTTATCAGAGGAAATGTGTTTGTCAATTTCTTCTTTACCTTTACCTGTTCTGGAAGATTTGAGCGAAGCACTGTTAGATTTTGGTAGCCTTGCGGATGTGCAGGTTTGGTTAGAAGCGGTGGGAAAATAAACTAAAGGACTTACGCACTAAGATTGTATGTAGAAATTGGGTTTAGGGGTGTGAGGGTGTAAGGGTGTTGGATACATCAACCCTTGTGTACACCCTTAATTTTTTGTTTTTATGCTTACAAGTCGACGTAAATAAAAAGACCACACTTCGACTGCGCGGTAGTTGAATCTCGACACTTCTCCTACCGGAGACGCTACGCGAACGACAAGTTCAGTGCATCGCTTCGCTCGATTACCGCGAAGCCGAAACTCAGTGACCATCTGTAATTGCTAAAAAGCTCGTGGTATAAATATTCTTTCTTTTGCCTTTTGACCTTTTACTTTTGCCTTGTTTTACTAGCTTGCTGTCTAAGACAGTTTTCGCCATGATAAATTGTGGAATCTCCACCGCAGATAGACACAGGTAAACCCAGATGATTAAGTTAATTAGTGTTGTTCTTTGTGTGTTACTTGTGTTTGGCTGGGGTCAACCAGTCATGGCACAATCCCAACAACCCAACTTCACACCAGAAGAACTACAACAAGGAGATGAGTGGGCAAATCAAGCGTTTGCAGCGACAAATAAGGGTGACTTTGCCACGGCTGAAAAATACTGGACAAAGATTATTGAGAAATTTCCCACCAATGCGGGTGCGTGGAGTAATCGCGGAAATTCGCGGGTGAGTCAAAATAAGCTGCAAGAGGCATTAGCAGACTACAACAAAGCTGTAGAATTGGCTCCGAATGTGACAGATCCTTATTTAAATCGGGGTACAGCTTTAGAAGGTTTGGGAAAATGGGATCAGGCGATCGCAGATTACAACCACGTTTTAGAATTAGATCCTAAAGATGCAATGGCCTATAACAATCGCGGCAATGCCAAAGCAGGTTTAGGAAAATGGGACGATGCGATCGCAGATTATAAAAAGTCTACCGAAGTCGCCCCGAATTTTGCCTTTGCTCGTGCTAACTATGCGATCGCTTTATATGAAACTGGTCAAATAGAGCAAGCAATCCGCGAAATGCGAAATATTGCCCGGAAATATCCCAAATTTGCTGATGTGCGTGCCGCTTTAACCGCCGCTTACTGGGTAAACGGACAAAAAGGTGAAGCCGAAAGCAACTGGGTAGCCGCTTATGGCTTGGATAACCGTTACAAAGATATCAACTGGGTGAAAAATATCCGCCGATGGCCCCCTAGTATGGTCGCTGCTTTAGATAAGTTCTTGAAACTGGAATAATCAGGGAAGTCTAAAAATCACAAGCATTCTTCAGGCAGACAACTAAATTGTCTGCCAATTCTTCCATCGCATTTTGGCTAATTGCAGGTAGAGAAAATGCAAAGTTTAAATTCATTTTGCTGTCAAAAGTTGCCACAGCCAAAGTCACAACACCACCAAAAACACCCTGTACTGGCAAAAAGCTGATTTGTTCTAATTCCAATTGACCGTAAAATTTAGGAATTTTGACTTTGCCAATATTAGTTACAGAGACACTTGCAGGTGCTTGATTAGGTTTTTTCAGTAAGAATTTGAGTACCTGCTTGTACATCATAATGATGCTGAAGAGATGATCAGAATTTAACCCTGCGATGATAGTTTGTCTGACTTCCCGTGCTAAATCCCAGAAGGTTGTTTTGGTTGTGAGGGGATGAAATGAAGTGATGGACGAAAACAACACACCTAGATTATTTTCACTCACAAGCGATCGCAACCTTTGGCGCAAATCAACATGAGACCAACAATTTAACCAAATATCTTTCCTCTCGTAACCATAAATTTGATTAGCGACTGCAAACATTAACGCTGCACATAACGCGCCTTGTACTGTAGTTTTTTCCTGTCTGCAAAAATTCACTAACTTTTCTGTTAGTTCTTTGTCTAGTTGTCGGTGAACCAACCCACAACAACGAGATTCTATCGGGACACATTGCTCAAAATCTAGAGCTTTTGGTTGATACCATAACTGCTTAAATTGCAAATTTAATAACAAGAAAATGCCTTTGATTTTACCCCACCATCCCTGCATTGATTCTGGTAGCAGTTCTTGAATAGGTGGTAATACAGGTAAACTTTCAACAGAATTGATTAACTCTCCATCTGCGATTTTTTGACAATAAGTTAATATTTCTGAGTGCAGTTGGATGCTAGATAAACCGTCTGAGATAGCGTGGTGCAAGATTGTAATTAGATAATTTACATGATTCTCACTCGGCGATTTAACTAACACACATCTTCCTAAACCTGCATCACTCGCTATTTTTTCGTTCATTTCTGCAATCACAACCTCTTGCCAAGACTGACTATTGAGGCTATTAATGCTACGCAGAGGAATTTGAATTGCTCCTGTTTCAAAGCACAGACGATTTAGAGAATTAACAATTCGCGCATTCAACAGAGGATGACGTAACTGAACAATATCAAGAGCTTTTCTCAGGATTTCTTCATCTAAACACCCAATAATTCGGCTAATTGTCACTACATTAAACGAACCACCAGTCTGATTAACTATTTCCAAAGCCTCCTCAATGGGAGTAAGTAGACGATTGACTGTCATAAATTGAACTATTGGGAATAAAAAGCAGTATGCAGTAAAAAAGCGATCGCTTTCTCAGTTTAAGTATTCCCAATACCAACGAGTTAGTATTTCATCACAACAATAGTTCTGCTATTTTGGCTGGATTTAACTCTTCAACATTACTCACAACTATCGCGGCTCCAGCTTTTTGCAGATTTTCACTGTATGCTTGAGCGCGTGCGGCTGTTTCTTGGACGTGAGGCGGTAACACTCCAACACCAACCCAAGGACGATGCGGCTGCAATTCTCGCGCTTTCGTGACTGTATACATATCAGCCACAGTATCACCCACATAAATAACGGTGGTGTTGCTGGGTTCATGCTCCAACTTCTCAACAGTGGCAAACAACCCTGTCGGATCGGGTTTACCGGGTGCATCTTCCATTGCAATCAACACTGGCGATCGCAAACCCAAGCGTTTTTCTAAAATGAAATTAGCAGAACCACGGGTAGCACCACTAAAAAATCCCCAAGCAATATTAGCTTCAGTCAACTGCTGTAAATAATCTGAACTTAATAATAAAGGTTCATCACAAATATATCCCGTGAAATTATTCGGGTCTGAGCCACGATAACGGGCTTGAAAAAAAGTCACAATAGAGTTGTAGTCTAGCTGTTGTTGTTCTCTTGTCTTTCCTTGAGACTCAAAGTAACGGTAAATTAATTCTTGCGATGCTTCCCAATCGTTATTCCAAACGCCTTCAGACTTGAGTTGGTCAATATCTAACGGTGTGGGACGATATGCAGCGTTAGTAAAATACTCTACAGTATCAGCGATCGCGCGGCGATAAGAACCGCCGACATCGCGCACAACGCCATCAATATCAAAAACGACAATTGCTCGTGCTGAAGCTTGTGCAGTCATGGTTGCGTGGATCACAATTTAAACTTTTCCGATTTTAAATTGGATAAGCATCCTTGAAGAAGAATTCAGAATCAGCCGCATAGAATTTAATTGGAGAATTCTGGCTTCTGAGTCCTGAATTCTTGCGATAATTCCCCACTCCCCATTCCCTACTCCCTGAAAAGTTTGGTCATTCGGCTAGATATTAAGTTACAATAAGCAATCGCAAACTTAGTAAGCTATGCCCGGATGTATCCCGGAGGTGTGATTGACCAAGTTCATTCTAAAAATTCTTTGGTTGGAAGATAACGTTGCCCTAGCAGTTGACCAAGTTGTAGGTAAAGGTACCAGTCCCTTAACAAAGTACTTTTTCTGGCCCAGAAATGATGCTTGGGAAGAGTTAAAAAAGGAACTCGAATCCAAACACTGGATTACTGAGCTAGATCGCGTAGAATTGCTTAACAAAGCAACAGAAGTGATCAACTACTGGCAAGAGGAAGGTCGAAACCGTCCAATGGCAGAAGCTCAGTTGAAGTTCCCAGAAGTTGCTTTTACAGGTAGTGCTTGATACTGCACATTTAACTCCTTTGCTGTTTTACCCGAACAGTGCCAATCTTCCAAAATTTTTATAGGTTAGCATCGCTACCAGTTACCCAACAGCGATTTTTAAAACCGCCACAACCATACCTTGTTAGCTATTCTTTCAGGTAATGTGTGGGCGGTTTTGTCATTTGTATTTAACCAGAACTCATATCAAGTCCACTGCATTCCTGACGACATTATGACTTCAGTATAAAGAAATACGTTTTGGTTAAGCTATCGCTCCACCCAACAAAGTCTTAACTGAAATATATTAAGGTATAAGACAATACCTTTAAAATCAGAAAACTAAATCACCACCAAACCAACAAATAATGACTCTACAAAAAACGAAAGAATGATTTTGGAGGGGGTTTGGGGGACGCAACCGTCCCCCAATCGGGGGCTTGGGGGAGAATCCCCCAAATCTTACTCCTTGTCTGGTAGCTAGAGCAGAAATTAAGCAATCAACCCTCATCACCATTGAGCTATAAGGGTGTGAGGATTTTGAAAACCTACACCCTTACAGAGAAGTCAAAATTCAAAAGTCAGAGAATTTTTGACTTGATTTTCCCCTATCCTCGCTTTCAGCCTATCTAACGACACTGACGATATTTGATGTGATACACCAATCCCCGGTGAGCCAAGTCGAAGGAGTCAACAGTCGCCATACCTGCTCCATTAGCAGTCATCGCTGCATTGACACGCATATTTACACTATCGCCACAGCGTGACCACACATCAGCAACAGTCACTAACTGATCTCGAACGTTGTAGTCAGTTTCGCCACGAAATGTCCGAGATAAAACAGGGCCACGTTGACCAGCAAAAAAGTATTCGGCTCTAAGTCTCCCAGTGGTACTAGGAGCAACATAGCCACGGTAATCAGCATCATAGAGAGAAATTTGGAATCCTTGAGGCACTTTAATTGGAATGCTCAAATTACAACTTTTACGCCTTTCTGATGATTGATTTCCTAAAGCAATAAACTGATCGAAGAGAATACTTAACTCTTGACCATCAGGACTCACATTTACACTAGCAGAACCTTCAGGACAACCATTACCACCATATTCTGCACCCAGAATCTCAACTTTCTCAGCAGCAAAAGCAGGGCCAACAGAAGCTGTAATTAGTACTGCACCTGCAAAAAAAGATTTTGCCAAGTTGATAGATGTTTTCCTGATATTTTGAATGTTCATAACTCACCTCAGTTGAGTAATTAGAAATTATTAGGAACTAGATTTGTGATTGTAATTTTCGGTAAATATTTTCCATAAAATCTGTGATCACCATCTCTATTCCTGAAAAATTGCAATACAAAATTCATGGCAGATTTTGAAAAAAATGCCACAAAAAATTGCCAAAAGTATTTATAAAAATACTTTCGTGAGTACTCACAAGCTACTATTTATTAGCAGTGTGAATAGCTGTATTGCTTGAATTGCAATACTTATGAGACATCATCTGCAAATCTAAAAGCAGTAATTTAAGACTATGAGTTTTACTTCTAGCCTCATATCTGCTGTCTCCGCAGAAGACTGTCAATTGAATTTCAGAGTTCCATTTATCTGTGGTGATACCAAAACCCTAATATTTATCAATTGGTATCTTGCTTGGCTTATATACATCGACTATATTTCTTTACTGTTAGTTCCCAACAATTTTCATCGTCAGGCAACAATTTTCATTACTTAATAATTTGGAATATGGATGAGTTCGGTTTGCTTTCTAAATTTACTTGTGTAGTTAGAGAGTAGGAAAAAAGCCTTATCTAAGTTCACTGATTTTTCCCAAATCAAATATTAGTTCTATATAACTTCAGGACTTACGTAAGTGTCGCAATTGGTGGTTAGTGCGTGACGCTATAAATCTGATGACTACGTTAAAATCTTCTCGTTGCGTCACACACCCTACAGAAAAAATATGCTAGTTGCGTAAGTCCTAAACTTATAGAAAAAAATGATAGTATGTAAATTAATTTACTAAATATACACTGATTGTTGTATAACTCACTTCATTAAAATCATGCCTTAGAAATGATTACTGTTAATAATGTAGTCATAAAAATTGCTATTTTTATTGATAAATTACGTAATAAAAGGGTGTAGGTGTTCAAAACCCTTACACCCTTACACCCAGTTTCAACAGAGCATTTTACTGAGCTGTCACCAAGTAAGGCGAGGTTATTGGTTGAGCGCGTCCAGCATTAACGAGGGCTTGGTAGACAAAAGCTGCTACTTCGGCTCTGGTTGCTTGCCGATTAGGCTCAAGCTGTTTAACGGTAGGATAGTTAATTACTAATTGGCGGACAGTGGCTGCTGCAACTGGGCCGGTTGCATAATTAGGAATTTGCGCCGCATCATTGTAGAAATTCAGCACGTTTTGATTATTGGCGGTTAAGCCTAAACCATTGGCTAGGGCTACTAGTGCTTGTACTCTGGGAATTTGTTGCTGTGGTTTAAATGTACCATCAGGGTAGCCTGAAACAAATTGGCTTTGATAAGCGGATCTAATTGCAGCGAAAGCCCAAAAATTGCTAGGAACGTCTTGAAAGGTGATGGCGCTACGTTTAGCGGTGGGATTTAAAGCTTTAGTAATAATTGTGGCAAACTGGGCGCGAGTTACAGGGTCATTGGGTTTAAATGTGCCATCTGGGAACCCAGCAATAATATTTTGTGCGGCTAAAGCTTCAATGTAGCTTTTTGCCCAAAAATTGCTCGGTACATCTTTAAAGGCCACAGCGCCGCCTGTTGATGGTTCGACTGTAGCTGCTACAAAGTCTACTTGACCAAAGATTTTTTTCTGATCAACATCATTACCAACAGCCACAATGGTGTTAGTTTTTGTGGCGTTGTTTACGTCATAACGAGTATTACCACGAATCAGATTACCACCAGGATTTTCGTTTGTACCCAAGTCTGGTTGAGCAGTGGTAATGGCGACTACACCATCTCGCTTATTACTTTGAATGACATTCTTGCGGAGTACGGGTTTAGCGGAGTCGGAGATAAATAGACCATCTTGGTTTTGAATGATTTGGTTTCCTTCTACTAAAGTTGTGGAAGTTCCACCGATCGCTAAACCAAAACCTGTATCCTGAAATAAGTTATTTCTGACTACACCCTGAGCGGCTCTGGCAATAGAAACCCCATTACCTTTGTTCTGCACAAAGATATTGCCTTCAATTCTGGGATTTCCTGTACCCGTGACAAATACGCCTTCTCGACCATTAGCGGTAAAAGTGCTGTTTTGGATCGTGGGGTTAGTAGATTCTACCCAAATACCTGTACCGCGTTGAGTCGGGTTAGTCACGGTGACACCTGCGATCGCGCTGTTGTTGTCAGCTAAAATGGTAATTTCTTGTCTCGCAAATGTGCGGCTGGTGTAATAGCCTGCTCCAGTAATAATTATCCCTTGACCTTTGCTGGCTTCGTCACCTTGTAACGTCACCCCTGATTTGATTAACAGTGGAAATGTTTCTCCAGTTTCTTGGTTATAGTTTCCTGGCGCAAGTCGAATAATTGTACTTGGTTGAGCTTGGGTGAGTGCAAAGCTAATAGTTTTGTATGGTGCGGCTGCTGTTGCACCTGCACTTGCATTGTCTTGACCTGTTGCTGGGTTGACATAAATTACTTTTGCTGCTGCTGGTGCTTGCGCTATCACACTGGGCGAAGCACCGCCATTTGCTGTCCCTATCAATAATGTCGAACCAGTTGCAGCTAATAATAAAGCTGTCAGTCCGGCTTTTAAGGATAAATTCAATTTCAGGTTTCTTCCAGAAAACGAGTAAATACTTTTGATGGAAGAAAAATGAAAACCTTGATATTTCATTTTTGTGTCTGTAATGTGCTGAATTATAGTTGGCTAAGAAGGGTTAGATGTGACAGCTATCTAGCTGTCCATCCCCAGCAAAACTATAACGGATGACTAGCAAATAATCCCCTATGTTTCGCAATCAGACACGTAAATAAACAATTGTAAAATCGTGAAAATTCCAGATTTGCCAAAGAAAGTTAGTCCTCTTGGCGGTACAGTGCTAGACTAAGGAGTATATCCCCACTAGGGATCACCAAAAAACAAGAATGTTAAGTCAGGTAGAAATTTTCTCTGGTTCTATCAGTGAAAGAGCAGAAAAAGTTTCTTAGCACTACTATCAACAACCTCTTCCTATTTGTGCAAGTAAAAATAACTGCCTTGAGGAGTGCGATCGCATTCATTTATTCTGGTGGCAGCATTCTAGAGAATAACTGGGTATTAGAAGCGAAGCAAATGCTGTTGTTACAAGTGCTGATGTTTTGTGGTGCTGCTTACTAAATCAAAGTTCCCGACTCTACATCACGGTTGCTGCTTTGTGTAAGACCGCAACTTTATACAAGGGTTAAGAACAGCATAAAAATTGCATTTTAAATGATATCCATTCACACTGTTGAGAATGCAATTAGTTTAGTCATCGAGAATTTTGCATAAATCCTGACTAAAAGTTGACAAAAAGCAGTAAATTGGTTTCTGTAGCTTAGTAAATTGCTTAAGTTAAGGGGAAGCTGTTCTGAAAAATCGGCTTGAGTGCTGATAGTTAAGCAAAACTGCTAAAGTTTGGCTGGGAAAATTCATCATTCCCAGATAAATAGCTAGGTATGAACATATCTAGTTCATTGAGAGCCGCCTGAGTGCAAACCACCAAAGCTAACTTGAGTTGTATAAAAGTTTTCACCAATTAACTCTGCTCCTACATTGTGGTAAGACTTGTATACGCACTTATACTTATACCAAGTGGCAAAATGATTGTGACAGATAGATTGCTGAACAGCTTACCAATCAAATCTTCCCCAATCCAAAATCCAAAATGGTATAACAGGTAGGTTGTTGATTGAGCAGCAAGTTAGTTAAAAAGAAAGCAAAAATTGAAAAAAAGGTGTATCTTACATCCAAAACTTAGGGCGGGTAGGAGTATGAAAAATCTAAAATAGATATTAAATTGATAAAAACAACGACCATCGACAACCGTTAGTCAATTTCATCTTCTGCAAAGCGTTGCCAGGTTGTTACCAGTGCTGAAACACGATTACATGCAAGTTTCCCAGGATCAGCCTAATTATTTTGAGGCTCCTCTACAGTTGTTGCTGTTTGTCGATGGCAGACCCCAGTCTCGACAACAGGTACAGCGAATACGCTCTTACTTAAAAGAGTTGCAGGCAGAGTATCACTTTGAAGTCCAAATTATTGATGTCGGTCAACAACCGTATCTAGCCGAACATTTTAAGTTAGTAGCTACGCCAGCGTTGATTAAAATTCATCCAGAACCAAGGCAAGTTCTGGCTGGAAGTAATATTATTGCTCAATTAAAAAACTGGTGGCCGCGTTGGCAAACTGCTGTAGACGCTTATTTAAAATTGCAAGAAGATTTTCAAGAACGTATCGATGAAAATAGTCGGGTATCACCACCCAAATCAACAATTAATTCTGTTGCTGTTTCCGCCGAACTGATTAAACTTTCTGATGAAATCTTTCATTTGAAACAAGAAAAGGAAAAACTTCAGGAGCAATTACAGTTCAAAGACCGAGTCATAGCGATGTTGGCTCATGACTTGCGGAATCCTTTAACGGCGGCAGCGATCGCTATTGAAACACTGCAATCTAATTACAATATAGAATCAGGAAGCTTTCAACGTCTCAAGCCAGCAATGGCCGCCCATTTGTTAAAACAAGCTCGGACTCAAACCAAGTTAATTGACCGCTTAATTGCTGATTTGTTGCAGGTAGGCAGAGGCAGTGATAAAGAGTTTCCAATTATACCGCAAAAAATTGAACTTGGACAACTTTGTTTAGAAGTGTTAGAGGAATTAGGCGATCGCTACACCGCCAAATCCCAAACCCTAGAAACAGATATTCCCTCAGACCTGCCTTGCGTCTATGCCGATCCAGAACGCATTCGCCAAGTCGTCGTCAACCTCTTGGATAATGCTATCAAATATACACCAGTAGGCGGTAAAATTACTGTTGCTGGCTTGCACCGCACCACCCAAAAAGTGCAGTTTAGCGTGGGCGATACTGGCCCTGGTATTCCCGCCGAAAGTCGTGAATTAATTTTTGAGAACCACTTCCGCCTGCAAAGAGATGAAGGTACTGACGGATATGGCATTGGTTTGTGTTTGTGCCAGCGAATTATTCGGGCGCATTACGGTCAAATTTGGGTAGATTCTACACCTAACGGTGGAGCATGGTTTCACTTTACATTGCCTGTTTATCCGTTTTAGGGCTGAGTGTTGAGTGGTATTAGACAAGGGAGAGGGGGGAGACAAGGGAGAAGAAATATAGTTTCCCCCTTGTCCACCTTGTCCACCTTGTCCACCTTATCCCCCTTGTCTCCCTTGTCTCCCTTGTCCCCTTCCCGGATTTTACGAACATTGTTTAGCAGACGATGGGTCGCCAATGGGATGTAAGTCAGCTTCCCAGATGCTGATATAAATAAAATCACAATTCTGGCGGACAACTTGTCCTTTCACAGAACCTAAATTAAAACTGAAATCATCTTTTTGACGCTGCTGGAGTTGTGTGAGTTTTTGCTGAATTTCGGGAGTGACTCGACCGTTTAGCATTCCACTTAAAGTATTTTGCATCACTTGTGGGTCTACAGATTGAGCAAATGCGGCTTCAGTTTGCACCAACCTGCCAGAATTACGGTCGAATAAATAGCCCAAGTCGATTTGATTTGGGACGACTTTGTAAGTGACAGCGCGAGTATCACCCCACAAACCTCTGAAATCCCTTTTGGGTCTGCCGAGAGTTGCTTCTACGGTGCTTCTGTCTGTCCCTGTAGGGAATGCGGGAACGCTTTGACGGCTAGTGGTACTAACTTTTTTTGATTTATTTGGTTTTTCTGGCTCTACCGGGGGTGCTTCTGGTGTGGGACTGGCTGTGGGTTGAGAATCAGTTGTGGTTGGGGAATTGTCAGGTTCTGAATTTACAGGTTGCTCATTGGTGATGACTGGAGATTCTGGAGATTCATTTGGAGAGTTAGAATCTGTTGTGCCATTGTTGGCGGATAAAGTATCTGAATTGATTGGTGGCTGTGGGGAAGTGCTAGGTGTAGACAAAAATGGGGTGGCTGGTGGCTCTTGGGGTTCTGAAGATGAAATTGGAGATGATGGAGAGTCGGAATTGTTGGTGATGGGTGCTTGCGACTGTTGGGGACGGGTTAAGCGAGCTAGTCCTATCCCAGTCATTAAACCAAAGGCGATTAAACCACCAAATATCCAAATTGGTTTTTGAGAATTTTGCGGTGAAATTTTTGGGGGAGGAGAAACAGCTTGGGTTTGTTGAGTTGATGGGAGTTCGGTTGGACGAGGATTGATAGTAGGGGATGGAGGCAGATTAGCTGTAGAGTTTAAAGCATAAAGCATTTTACTAGCCGTACTGTAGCGATCGCTCGCCTGCGGTTTAATTGCCTGATTCAGTACCATTGCTAGTTGGGGTGACACTGGCGGCGCATAATTTTGCCAGAGAATTTCCCCGGTTTGTTGATGTGTGGGTAATTCTGAAGGCTGTTTCCCAGTCAAAAGATAAATCGCTGTTAAACCCAAACTGTAAATATCTGTAGCGTAAACAGGCCGCCCAATTGCTTGTTCACTCGGCATGTATCCTGGTGTACCAATCACCATTGATTGTGTTGGATATCCTGGTCTAACTGCTACTGTGCGGATGGTTTCTTTGACTGCACCAAAATCAATCAACACAGGCTTGCTATCAACAGAGCGCAGAATAATATTATCTGGTTTGATGTCTCGGTGAATGATGCCCTTGCTATGCACATAATCCAACACCGATAGCAGACTCAACAGAATTTCTCGGACTATAGTTTCACTTTGGCATCCTTTTGTTTCGACAACATGAGTTAACGTTGCACCGTGAATCCATTCTTGTACCAGATAAAACAGCCCATTTTCCGAAAAATAAGCATGGAGTCGAGGAATTTGGTCACTACTTTCGCCCAGATACTCTAAGGTGGCTGCTTCCCTTTCAAAACGTTGCTGAATCAAGGCGTAGGTTTGGGGATCATTGGCAATTGGTTTTAATTGCTTAATCACACAGCGACGGCGAGAAGGCATGTGGGTATCTTCTGCCAAAAAGGTTTCCCCAAATCCACCAGCACCGAGTACCTGGATAACTTGATAGCGATTATTCAGCAGAATAGATGTCATGAACAGTTCAATATGTCCGCCATATTTAAATGTACATCACGATGCCAAAACAAATAATGTTCCCTTGTGGGATTGTGAGAGTGTATGTAAAATAAACCTGGGCTGGGATGAATTATGGCTTTACAGCAGCCACAAATTATTTTTGATGGTGCTGTGCTAGGTGCTTTTAACTGCTATGGCAAAAGATAGATTTCATTATATTGTCAGAAACGCTTTAGAAAAAGACGGTTGGAAGATTACTGCTGACCCTTATGAAATTAATGTAGATGATGTAGATTTTGAGATTGATTTAGCAGCAGAACAGCTTTTAGCAGCAGAACAAGAGGGCAGAAAAATAGCAGTGGAGATTAAAAGTTTTCTGAGTCCCTCGAATGTCTCTGATTTTCATACTGCGTTGGGGCAGTTTTTAAACTATCGAGATGCTTTAGATAAAATTGAACCAGAACGCCAACTATATTTGGCAGTTCGTTTACCAATTTATGAAAGTTTTTTTCAACGAAGGTTTATTGCTGTATCTGTTAAAAAATATCAGTTACGACTGATTATTTATGATGTACAAGCTGAGGTGATTTCTCAATGGCTGTAGAACAATATCGCCAATACATCGAACATCTTCTTTCTGAAAGACAACAACGAGCCGCAATTCAACAAAAATTGACTGCCGAAGAGTATGAAGTGCAAACAATTTTTGACGAACGGCAAGACCATTATCAATTACTGTATGTTGGTTGGCGAGGTAATCAACGCGATTTTGGCTGTATTTTACATCTTGATATTAAAGATGGCAAAATTTGGATTCAACATGATGGCACTGAAGAAGGAATTGCCAATCGATTGGTAGAAATGGGAGTACCAAAGCAAGATATTATTTTGGCTTTTCATGAGCCATACATTCGTCAGTTTACTGAGTTTGGTACAACTTAAATTAGAGCGATCGCATTTAAAATCAGGATAATCTCCTGTCTTAGAACAATGGGATATTTCTCTTCCTGGAATTGTCTATGCGATCGCCCTAATTTTTCTTGCTAAAATTTCCCTAACTAATCACTGTTGGTTTATTGCCGTTTTGATTGTTGAGACTGGTAACAATTGTAGGTTGATTAGAATTAGCAGTTAATGACTCGCCGCGACGTTTTTTGTAACGCTGACTTTTTGGAACTCCGCCTGCCATCCCATACTCTACACTGCTTTTGCCGTATCGAGTTGCAACACCAAGTAGCATGTGTTCTGTCATATCTGCCAACTCGCCCTCAGTTTCTAGCATTTCCCGATATAACTTATCTAAATTAGAAAGAGCCGTATTATATAAATTTTCTTTAGTTCGCATTTGCTCTATCAAATTTGAAAAAGCTGGTAAAGAAAGACCATTACCTAAATCTAAATAGGGATCAATAGAATTGATACTAGCGGCGCGACGCACAGCTTTTTCTAATATCTTTGAACTTCTTTTTTTTCGAGCCATAATATACACCTTGAAATACAGTACGGCAAATATTCTTTACCTTAAAAAATATTTATAATCTTCAGCCTGAGAAAATTCCAGCAAATTTACAACGGCTTTTGTTACACTGCAATGTCTTTAATGCTTGCGTGATTTACGAAAATTAGTCAGCAATTTGAAGTTTTGAGCAAGTATTTTGGCATTTTGTTTGCGGAAAACACCAAAATGAGTACACAATTTACTGAAATGAGAAAACACTTTGGCATTTTGAGCAAGTATTTTGGCATTTTGCTTGCGGAAAACACCAAGATGAGTAAGTAATTTGACATTCTCAGTCAACATTTTGCCAAAATCAGAAAGCAATATGCCTTTTTGTCAACTTTTACTCTCAGCACCTCCGTGTCTGTGCGTGAGAGTAAAAAATTTTATTAAAAACACCAGTCATCACAGTACATAGAAGTATATTAAAAAAACATGAGGATTTGATATTTGCTAAATCAAGTACAGCAACGGCTGGCGTTATCCAGTAAACATTGCCCAACAAACACATACAGAAACACAACAAGCAAATCCTACTGCGTCAAAACGCAGATTGGTATGCTTAACAAGAAAATTGATGTATGAGTGTAGCTTTAAAGTCTTATTGAGTTTGTGGAGCGTAGATAATGAGGACACAGCAAAATTGATTGCAAAGATTTTATACCGAAATATTAAAACAAAAAGTAACACCTGCGGCAGCTATACGAAAAGCTCAATTAAAACTCTGACAAGAAATTATTCTATTCCTAATGATTGAGCAGCTTTGATTTTAAGACTTACGCAGACTCTACGATTTCTTGGCGTTCTACCCTGCGGGAAGCCGTTTGCGCGTCTACGATAAATTAAGCTTTTTGGGAATTTTTGCGTAAGTCATGGATTTTACAAGCTGAGTGGAAGTGATATCTAATACAAGGATTTTTTAGAGATAGGTGATAGTATATTTGAGTTTTTGAATTAAAAGTGATTGTCTCTATTGAAGTTAAGAGAAATAGTAATGCTATCCATAAAACTAATATTTAATTTGGGAAAAAATCAATAAACCTAAAATAAAGCTTATTTTTTACTCCTGTACGTGCGGGTTGAGGAAAAATTTTGTTTACCCACAGATTCATTGAGTCAACCCACTCCTACATATTCCTTACTGCCTGATAACACAAGTAAATTCAGAAATAAAATCAGATTTTTATATCTATAGTCGGTTTTTTTTCTTAAAAATTACAAGCTTGCCAATGCCTAAAAGTATAGTGAAGCAGATACAACTTCTTGTGAAAAAATGCTGTTATGACTAAGAGAATCAAACGTCACCAGAAACCAAGAAGATTTTTAGTAGCGTTTACTAGCCACCTTTCCCTTCTCTTAGTCAGCATTACAATGTTTGCTGAATCAGGTGTAGCTGCTAGAGATTATGCCCCCAATATTACCCTACAAGCACAAATAGATTCATCAGTAGTTAATAATTCTAGCGCCGAGCAAATATTTCAAGAAGGAGAAGAGTTACTCAAGCTAGGAACAGCAACATCTTTCAAGCAAGCGATCGCTAAATTTGAAACCGCCTTAAAACTTTGGCAACAAACTGGAAATATCAAACAACAAGCCACTACACTCAACGAGCTTGGTTTTATTTATAATGCTTTAGGCGATAAACAGCAAGCCTTAATATTTTTTAACCAGTCCTTATCTTTGACACAACAAATTAGAGATATAGCCGGTCAAGCAGTTACTCTTAATAATATTGGTGGTGTTTATGATGCCTTGGGAGACAAAAAAAAAGCATTGGATTGCTATAACCAATCTCTCTCTTTATCAGAACAACTAGGAGATTTAATCTGGCAAGCAATCACTCTCAATAACATCGGTAGTGTCTACAACGCCTTGGGAGAAAAACAGCAAGCACTAAAATACTACAATCAATCCCTACCCATTTCACGCAAAATGGGCGATAAAGCTCAAGAAGCAATCACCCTTAATAACATTGGTGGTGTTTATGATGCCTTGGGAGACAAACAGCAAGCTTTGACATACTACAGCAAATCTCTACTTTTATCACAACAAGTCAACGATAAAAACGGTCAAGCAACAACTCTGAATAACATTGGCGGTGTCTACGATGCTTTAGGAGATAAACACCAAGCATTAATGTACTATCACCAATCTATGTCCTTAAGACAGCAAATTGGAGATCCAACAGGCGAGGCAATCACTCTCAACAATATCGCTGGGATTTATGATGCGTTAGGAGACAAACAGCAAGCACTCAACTATTACAATCAGTCCCTCAACTTATCTAGAAAAGTCGAAGATAAAACCGGACAAGCAGTCACTCTTAATAATATTGGCCGTGTCTACGATTCCTTAGCAGACAAACAGCAAGCACTCAAATACTACAATCAATCTTTGCCCTTAAGACGAGAAGTTGGAGATAAAACAGGCGAAGCTACTACTCTCAACAATATTGGTGGTGTCTACGACGCTTTAGGAGACAAACAAAAGGCTCTAGAATTTTATAACCAATCCCTAAATTTATCACGAAAAGTAGAGGATAAAGCCGGGGAAGCTACAACCCTAAATAACCTTGGCGGTATTTATTCTGCTTTGGGAGATAAACAACAAGCTTTAAAATACTACAATCAATCTTTGCCTTTAAGGCGGCAAATTGGCGATAAAACAGGCGAAGCTGTTACCCTGAATAATATCGGCCGTGTCTACGACTTATTAGGAGACAAACAACAAGCACTCAAACACTACAATCAATCTATGCCTTTAAGACGGCAAGTCGGGGATAGAACAGGCGAAGCTGTTACCTTGAATAATATCGGCCGTGTTTATGACTCATTAGGCGAAAGACAAGAAGCACTTCAATATTACAACCAATCTTTATTTTTATCACGGCAAGTCAGAGACAAAGCCGGAGAAGCAACAACCCTAAATAACATTGGTGGTGTTTACACTGTTCTGGGAGACACACAACAAGCCTTAGCATATTACAACCAGTCGCTCCCCCTCAGACGGCAAATGAAAGATAAAGCCGGGGAAGCCATCACTCTCTATAACATTGCTTATTTAGAACGTAACAGGGACAACCTCAAAGAATCTCTAGTTAAAGTTGAAGCAGCTATTAAAATTATCGAAAATCTCCGGACTAAAATTACCAACGAACAACTACGTACATCTTATTTTGCTTCCCAACAAACTATTTACGAGTTTGCCAATGACTTATTAATGCAGTTGCACAAAAAATATCCCCAGCAAGGCTACGATGCTTTAGCATTACAAAACAGTGAAAAATATCGTTCTCGCAGTTTGTTGGAACTACTCACAGAAGCTAATGCTGATATTCGCCAAGGTGTAGAACCTAAATTACTAGAAGCAGAACAAAACTTGCAACAACGACTAAATGCAACAGAGAAACTGCGTTTAGAACTCTACAACAGTGGTCAATACACCCCAGAACAAGCCCAAGCCTTAGAAAACGAATTAACCTCACTTCTCAAAGAATATCAAGAAGTCCAAGCCAAAATCAGATTTACCAGTCCCAAATATGCTGCACTCACTCAACCCCAACCCCTCTCTCTTAAAGAAATTCAACAGCAAGTACTAGATGACGAAACGCTGTTATTAGAATACGCCCTGGGTGAAGAACGCAGTTATTTATGGGCAGTTAGTAAAAATAGTATTAGTAGTTATGAGTTACCTAAACGCTCAGAGATTGAAAAAGTCGTTAAGCAATTTAACTATTTATTGAAAATACGTTACTACAACCTGACAGCCAACATCAAAATAGATGCAAGTTCTGGTTTAGGTGCTTTTAGTAGTTACGAAGTACTCGAAAAACTCAATCAAATGTTGTTAGAACCAGTCGCCGAAAAAATCAAAAACAAGCGCCTGGTAATAGTTGGTGATGGTGCATTACAATATCTGCCATTTTCGGCCTTAGCTCAACCCGGAACATCCGGTAAAAACATCAGACCTCTGCTAGAAAGCAACGAAGTTCTTTATATACCATCCGCTTCTACTTTAGCCGTCATTAGGCGCGAACACAAAGAACGCAAAACACCCCCCAAAACCCTAGCCGTGATTGCAGATGCTGTATTTAGCTATGATGATGAACGCCTGACTAGAATTCTCCATAAACCCATACCCAAGCCAAACATTCCCTTCATCAACCCTAATTTTTCTTTTGAGCGTTTATCTTTCACTCGCCAAGAAGCCGAGGGAATTTTAGCTTTAGTGCCAAAATCCCTGACTCTGCAAGCATTAGACTTTGCTGCTAACCGAAATTTTGTCACTAGTTCTCAACTGAGTGAATACCGCATCATTCATTTTGCTACCCACGGCATTTTAGATACCAAAAATCCGTCCTTATCTGGTGTAGTACTGTCACTATTTGACGAAAAAGGGATGTTGCAAAATGGCTTTTTGCGACTGCAAGATATTTTTAATCTCAAACTACCCGCAGATTTGATTGTCCTTAGTGCTTGCGAAACTGGTATAAGCCAACAAATCAAAGGCGAAGGATTAGTTGGATTAGCCAGAGGATTTATGTACGCTGGTAGTCCGCGTGTGTTAGTCAGTTTATGGAATGTGGATGATGAAGCAACATCCCAATTAATGAAGACATTTTATACCAAAGTTCTCAAACAAGAATTAACCCCGGCGGCGGCACTGCGAGAAGCAAGGTTAGAACTGTGGCGAGATGAAAACTATTCTGCACCTTATTACTGGGCTGGTTTTACCTTACAAGGTGAGTGGAGATAATAATTAAATTAGAATTTACACATCAAAACGAAAAATCAAGGGTTGTGGCGAGGGTGTAGGGGTTCAAAATCCTTACACCCCAAACCCTTTCACCCTTACACCCAATCTCCACAGATAATCTTTGTGCGTAAGTCCTGATAATGTTAGGACGAACGTAAGCAGCCAAGTTTGAGAGTAGGGTGTGAGGGTATAAGGGTGTAGGAGTGAAATGGTAATTTTAGTATTATTTTCTACTGAGTTTGGGAATACTAAATTCAGCATTGAATATACTTATGGCTTTTTTACACGGAATTACCAAAATTTTTCTCCGTAATAACTCAGGCATTAATTCATCTGTCAACCCACAACCAGCAAAACTAAAAACGCTGGCGGAGTTAGAACAGGAAATAGCAAAACAAGGGCAAATTAGTAAGATATCCTCTCCACAACAACCGCGCAAAAGCAAAAAAGGTATTGGTAGCAAGCTAATTTGGCTCACCATACTAATTGGCATTCCCGCCGGGATAGTTTGGGTGGCAAATCAGCCAGAACCCACAATTCGCCGGACTGTAGTGCAGAAAGCACCGTTGTTGTTGCTTCCTAGTTACATCAATATAGAACAACATTATCGCCAAGCCTTGACATCTCTTGAGCAAGCTGAATATTTGATTGAAAAACCCACCAGCGCCGCAGATTTGGCCTTGGGTGAACAACAACTGCAACAGACAAAAACCCATCTGAATAACTTGCCAACTGTATTTGGTAACGATTGGCCAGAATATAAATATTGGTGGTATGACTGGCGGTTCAGCGTTTATGGTTTGAATGCAGCACGTCGTCAAGTAGGGCAATTAGAAGCCAAGGTTTTTCAAGAAAAAAATGCTCAAACCTTGCTGACTGAGAATAATCAGGCATTATTGAACGCAAAACAGCAGTATCAACAGGCTACTACAATCACCGACAAAAAATCAGCGATCGCAGCTTGGCGTGCTGCACTAGATAAACTAGAAGAAATCCCCGGTCAAACCTTAGCCGGAAAAACTGCTCAAACTCAACTAGATGGCTACAAGCGAGAATTTCAGGAAGTTGTAGGATTAGCCGCCGGTAATGAACGCATCAGTACTTTAATTACCGCCGCCCAACAATTTTCTTGGCAAGCCGCAAAAGCCGGACAAAATCCACCACATACAGTCACCGAATGGCAACAAATAGAAAATTTGTGGTCAGAAGCTATTGAACGCTTAAAACAAGTTCCTTCCTCAGATTTATTAGGTTATGCTGAAGCTCAAAAGCTATTAGCAACTTATGAGACTAATCTAGGTCAAGTCAAAATCAGACGACAAGCTGAAGCTGATTCTGTACAAGCATTAGCCAGGGCGCAACAAGAAATAGAAAACTTAGTCGCCTCTTTGCCTAATGACCCCAAAAATGTCGATCGCAATCGCGTCATTAGTCAATTACACAGTATTATCAATCAATTAGAAAAAGTCGAAAAAGGCACAACTGTTTATTTAAAAGCACAAGAGTTGCTATTATCTGCCAATAATAAATTCAAGCAATTCCAGTAAGCTCGAAATTTAGTTGATTTTTTTCAAAAAAATAACAGTTTGCATATTCTCAGAATCTTGTAGAGACGTTACATCCAAAGCAATACGGTTCAGTTAGTCATTTTTTCTTCTCTTCGCGCTCTTTGCGCTCTTTGCGGTTCGTTCAAAAAAATGACTTTAACAAAGAGTTTTAGTCTTAACTGAACTGTATTGACATATAACGTCTCTACAACTTGGTATCAAGACTTCAAATCGAGTAATCCTTCTTCCTTCAATTTAGGATTAAACCGCAGTTGTAATTGCAACCCACGAGATTCTAAAACTTTGAAAATTTCCGCTTCTACCCTTCGTGCCACATTTTTGACAACTTTGATTTGTGCTAACTCATCATTAGCAGGATTGTGATAACTTGCTTGTTCTTCTGCTGTCATCAAATTTTTGACGTTAATTGGTTGTGTCCATTTTTCTTTATTTTCACCATTACCTGGAGGTATTGTGCCATTTTCAGCAATCCAAGCATTTTCAATATTTTCTAAAACTGTCCGACTAGGACGTTCAATAGTTTGTACTTTCACCCAATAACATTGTTCTGGTTGACGCACTAAATGTTGTTGCAAACTAGAATAAACATCACGAGAATATCCGACAAACTGGAGCAATTGATCATGATTAAAAATTGCATACACACCTATTTTTCCTTGAAATATTTCCGGGAGTTTTCCCTCTGCATCAATGTAAGGAAAATATTCTAGATTTGCTAAAGACGGATTATTTATTTCGTTAGTCATATATAAAATATTGTTAATTTAAATTTTCTACAAAAAAATCATCGGTATTTATCGGCGGTTAATTATTTTCTCTTGTAATTCATTCCCATGAAAATTACTATATAACAGTCGAAGCATAGTTTAAGACTATGTTTGTGGATAAAACATAATTTTCTCAAAATAGTCAAAAGAAAAAGGCAAAAGAAACTTTTCTCTTGCCTTTCCTAACTAATTATTCACTGATGATTTACATATCGAAATCATCATCTTCGTCAACTTCCTCGTATTCATCCTCTTCGTCATCAGGTATGAGGTCGTGGACTTCATGAACTCCATCGATAATTAAATCATCTTCATCCAAAATTGATCCTGTGCGTCGGCTACCATAAGTACCTTCAGTCAGGGAAGGCGCATCTAAATTGTAGGCGCGGGCAGTGCGATCGTCTAACACCATATCCAGAGGATCATCAACTTCATCCAAGACACTGGAAGTATCCAAAGTTGAGTAATCATCGATCGCACCCGGTTCGTCATAAGTATTGTAACCAGTACCTGCCGGAATCAAGCGTCCGATAATTACGTTCTCTTTCAGACCCCGCAGCCAGTCAGATTTACCTTCAATTGCGGCTTCCGTCAATACCCTGGTTGTTTCTTGGAAGGATGCAGCCGAGATAAAGCTGTCTGTATTCAAGGATGCTTTGGTAATACCTAACAATACTGGTGTATATTGCGCTCTTGCACCACCAGTAATGGCCATTGCTTCGTTGACTTGTTCAACTTGGCGCAGTTCCACCAACTCACCAGGAAGCATGGTAGTATCGCCACCATCATCAATCCGCACTTTGTTGGTCATCTGGCGGACAATTACTTCAATGTGTTTGTCGGCAATATCAATCCCTTGGGACTGATACACTAACTGCACTTCGTTCACCAAGAATGTTTGCACTTTCTGTAGTGCATGGCTGGCGCAAGCGTAGACTCCATCCTCAGAACCCAAGCTGAAGAAGATTTCCAGAATTTCGTGGGGGTTAGATGGGCCATCGGTGATTGGTTGTCCGGCGGTGACATGATAACCATCAGGAACAATCAGGTTTTGTCCAGGGCCAAGGGGATAGTCGGTGACTACACCATTGGATTCGACAATTTTCACTGCGATCGCTTCATCGCCATCACCATAAACCACCTTGACTTCTCCACCACGGCGTACCAAAATACATGCTTCTTTTGGTTTCCGAGCTTCCAGAAGTTCTTCAATCCGTGGTAAACCTTGAATGATGTCTCCGGTTTTAGCGCGTTCAAAGACCAACAGCACTAAGTTATCGCCGCGCTGTACCAAATCGCCATCTTCTATTTGCAACACCGCGCCAGGACTGACTCGGTAAGGACGACCAGAGCGAATCGTCACCCGATAATTATGGGTACTGAGGGCTGATTCATCACCAGCAGCTGCGGGAGGCGCATTCTTCACCTCTACAACTTCCCCAGATTCTTCCGCAAATACACCGGGGGCGATTTCTGCACCTTCTACCAGCAAATTACCGACTTTCACTTTCGGTTGTGCAGCCGTTGTCACGGTGTTCATATCGCTGTGACGCAATACTAAGCAACGGCGTACTGCTTCTGTGCCTTTTTGGACACCGCGCACAATCCCGCCTTCTTTACACAAGATTTGGGTACGTGCAACTACAGCCCCAGGGGCGATCGTGTCGCCGTCTTTGACTTCCAAACTAGTTTGGGTACTACCTTGGGTAGCATCAGCTACAATATCACGGCGAATTACTAATGATTCCAAAATCACTAACTGCAAGCGTTGGATTTCTGAATCTTCAGCATCAGGAATCAATTCAATATCGGCTGCTAAGGGCGAAGCATTGTGGTCTTGTTCGCCTTCTTGCTCAATTTCCAACACTAACTGAGTCCGCAGTAGTTCCACACCTTCCACAGATTTGACCCGCTCAGAATCTTTGTAAGGTAGGCGTTGTACGGCACGTAATTGAATGGAACGTCCGGTTTGCTGACTTACAGATGTTGTTGAAGGTACATCTGGGGTATTAGGTACAGCAAATTCCACTACAGGACGGCTTAACAATGCTGGGCCTTCGGGGGATTCGACATACTGGATGTAGCGCAACTCGGTAACGGTTTGTCCCAATAGTTCTTCCCCTGGTTGGACAAAGGTGTTATCTCGCCCAATCACCGCTTCTGGATCATCCACCATCAGCAGTTCGCCGGGTTTAATTACCACTTCCCGCAGAATGTCGTTTTTCTGGGTGACTTCTACAACACCACTGTTTTGACAGAAGATATCTTTGACGACCTCAGAACCTGCTTCGACAAACTGACCATCTTCTACCAACAGCAGCGAGATATCTTTGTTAACTTCGTGGGTTTCTTCGGGAATCCACAGGATTGTACCGCCTTGTACGACTTCATAACCTTGTTTGGCTTTGCCTTTCTTCTGGACTTCTAGCCCAGCGAATTTCAAAAAGCCACCAGTGGTTGTGCGATAGCGGTCATCAATTAATTCTGCAACTACTTGACCATTCTGCACTTTTGTGCCTGGGGTAGCCCGCAGGTTAAATTCCTGGTTGTTTCCAGTGGTAATTAAGTAGTTGTTGCGTCCTTGAGAACTGTTAACAGTAACGGCGGCTTGGTCTAGAATTACCGAAGCGGTGATGATTTCAATTTCTCTGGTACTCTTGCCGGGGGTAGCTTCGGGTAAACGCACTACACCACCATGCTGACTGGTGAGTTTGGTTTCCGCTAACACACCGTTGGTATCGATGCGATCGCCATTATTCACGACCAATTCTGCACCAGGAGGCAAGTTATAAACTTCCCCAGATAAAATCCAAATCAAACCACCTCTAGCGGCTGTGGTTGTGGTGTTACCTTGACGGTCGGTTTTTTGTTCCGCTACCACATCGGCAAATTTCACTTCCCCAGCCAAGTCCGAGGCCACATCTTTCACCGCTTTTTCAGTGTTGGCGCGAGTTGTCCGTCCCCCAATGGCGACTTCTGCCAATAACTGACCTTGTTTTACCTGTTGACCATCGGTGATGTATAGTGTGGAACCTTGGGTAACTTGAATTTCTTGGTTAACAGGGGTTTCGCTACCTTCTTTTTTGGGTTCTAAAATTAAGATGCCGTTTGCTTCCACATACAAAGCATCTTCACCGTGGCGTGTACGGTAGGGTCTTGTCCGCAACTTGCGAGGAATCTTGACTGTCCCAGCCATTTTGGAGCGTACTTGTTGAGCAACTTCCCCAGTGAATACCCCCCCGGTGTGGAATGTCCGCATGGTCAGCTGAGTACCGGGTTCACCGATACTTTGTGCCGCAATGATGCCCACAGCTTCGCCCAGGTCTACCATTTTGGCGTGCGCCAAACTCCAGCCGTAGCAATGTTGACATACAGAACGGGCGGCTTCACAGGTAAGAGGCGATCGCACCACCACTTGTGTTACCCCAGCTTTTTGAATGTCTTTCGCCAAGTCATCAGAAACTGGAGTATTCCGGGGTGCGATAATTTCACCAGTGGTTGGATGTACAACATCTTCGCCAATTACCCTTCCCATCAAGCGAGTTGCCAGAGGAATCAAGGTTTTGCTACCTTCAGTCATGGCTTTGATCGGAATACCTCTGGTAGTACCACAATCAAATTCCCGAATAATCACATCCTGGGACACGTCCACAAGACGGCGAGTCAAATACCCAGAGTCAGCCGTCCGCAGCGCCGTATCTACCAAGCCTTTCCGCGCACCGTAAGAAGAAATAATATATTCTGTAACAGTTAAACCTTCCCGGAAGTTGGTTTTAATTGGTAAGTCAATAATTTCCCCTTGGGGATCTGCCATCAGTCCCCGCATCCCTACCAACTGACGGACTTGGGAAATATTACCCCGCGCTCCCGAAAACGCCATCATGTACACAGAATTGAGGGGATTGGTTTTCTTGAAGTGAACCACTACCTCATCTTTGAGAGCTTCACTCGTACCGTTCCAAGTGTCAATTACTTTTTGGAAACGTTCTACTTCTGTGATTTCGCCCCGTTGATAACGAGCTTCTGTCGCCCGAATTTCTTCTTCGGCGGCTTCCAAAAGACTGCGCTTGCTTGGTGGTACCATCAAATCATCCACACTGATGGAAACCCCAGCCCTAGTAGCGTAGCGGAACCCTAAATCTTTGAGTTTGTCCGCCATCACTGCGGTTCGCGCCGTACCGTAGTTGGTAAACGCCCAAGAAATCAAATTTCTCAGTTGACCTTTATCAACTACGCGATTGCGAAAAACTTTTTTTTCGTTAGTCATTAGTCATTCGTCCTTAGTCATTGGCAGGGAGTGGGGAGTGGGGAGTGGGGAGTAGTGAGTGGTGAAATTTCCTACTCCCTACTCCCTATTGCCTAATCCCCTAACTTACTAGTGCTTCCTGAATTGCCTTGTTGTAAATGACGCGGCCAGGTGTTGTGCGTATGTACTGAGAAATCAAATTTCCTTGGGAGTCTTCTCGAACTCGGCGGAACTTATACAGTAACGTCCGAGTACCGTCATCGTTATTTGTCACTTCCAAAGGTTCTGTATCAGGTTGGTCTGATTCAAGCTCACCATCAAACCGCACGTAGATATAGGCGTGTAAGTCTACTTGCTGTTGCTCAAAGGCCATAATCACATCTTCGAGGGAAGCAAAGTACTTACCAGCACCTTTGGTAGCATGGGGATTTTCTGCGGTCAGGTAGTAAGCCCCCAAAACCATATCTTGGCTAGGTGTAATGATTGGTTTACCTGTAGCTGGCGACAAAATATTATTAGAAGCCAACATCAACAACCTTGCTTCCGCCTGACTTTCTAAAGACAGTGGTACGTGTACCGCCATTTGGTCGCCATCGAAGTCAGCGTTAAACGCCGGACACACCAAAGGATGTAATTGAATGGCTCGCCCTTCCACCAAAATTGGTTCAAAAGCTTGAATCCCCAGACGGTGTAGTGTGGGTGCGCGGTTGAGCATCACTGGGTGTCCTTCGATCACCTCTTCCAACACATCCCAAACACTTGGGTCAGAACGGGAAATCAGCTTTTTCGCCGCTTTAATGTTATTCACCATGCCGCTACGAATTAAGCGGTTAATGACAAACGGTTGAAATAACTCGATCGCCATTTCTCTCGGTAAGCCGCACTGGTGTATATTCAGTTTCGGCCCCACCACAATTACCGAACGTCCAGAGTAGTCAACCCGTTTACCCAACAAGTTTTGCCGGAAACGTCCTTGCTTACCTTCAATAATGTCAGATAAAGATTTTAGTGGTCTGTTATTAGCACCAACTACCGTCCGACCCCGACGACCGTTATCAATCAGCGCGTCTACCGCTTCTTGCAGCATCCGCTTTTCGTTCCGCACAATAATTTCTGGTGCCAAAATCTCCTGTAGGCGTGCCAGACGGTTGTTGCGGTTGATTACACGCCTGTATAAATCATTCAAGTCGCTGGTTGCAAACCGTCCACCATCAAGTTGCACCATTGGGCGCAAGTCTGGCGGAATCACGGGGATGACGGTCATCACCATCCACTCTGGTTTAGAACCAGTCGCAATGAAGTTATCAATTACCCGCAGCCGCTTAATCAGCTTGGCGCGTTTTTGACCTTTAGCTGTGCTAATTTCTTCCCGCAGGCTTTCTGCTTCTTGCTCTAAATTAATATCCGCTAACAAGCGCAGCAGTGCTTCCGCACCAATGCCCACCTCTACCCCTTGTAAGGTAGAATCTTCGCTATAAATTTGGTCTTCAATTTCCAACCACTGGTCTTCACTCAGTAGTTGCTTATAAGTTAAAGTTTCGGCATTACCAGGGCTGAGAACAACATAAGAGTTGAAATACACTATTTGTTCTACATCCCGCAAAGGCATATCCAACAGGATGGCAATATAACTGGGGATGCCTTTGAGATACCAAACGTGAGCTACAGGTGCAGCCAGTTTGATATACCCCATGCGGTGGCGGCGCACCCTAGATTCGGTAACTTCTACGCCACAACGTTCACAAACAATTCCTCTGTGGCGGACTCTCTTGTACTTACCACAGTGACATTCCCAATCTTTTGCCGGGCCAAAGATGCGCTCACAAAATAAGCCATCCATCTCTGGCTTTAAAGTCCGGTAGTTAATCGTTTCTGGTTTGGTGACTTCACCTACTAATTGACCATTGGGTAGGGTGCGTTCGCCCCATTGCCGAATGCGTTCTGGCGATGCCAAACCGATTTTTACGTAGTCAAACTGATTAGTTTGGGCTGCTCTCATACTTAAGTGTTGAGTTATAAGTCAAGTATTCAGTTAAAAGTAATCCATCAAGAGATTTCTAAGCTGTGAGTGCGAATACTGAGGTATTAAATACTCAGCACTCAGCACTCATTACTCTTTACTCGTCGTCGTCTAACGATTCACGGGAAAGCGATTCGTACGTTGGACGTGGTGGTGTACGTCTGGCTGACTGGTCTGCCATTAAATCAACTTCCACGTCTAAAGAACTACCATCAGCTTGGGTTTCTACTTTATGAACCGCAATATCTAACCCCAAGGATTGCAATTCTCGCATCAACACCTTAAAGGATTCTGGTGTACCTGGTCGGGGAATTGCCTTACCTTTAACGATCGCATTTAAGGCTTCATTTCGTCCCTGCATATCGTCGGATTTCACTGTCAGCAATTCCTGTAAGGTATAAGCTGCACCAAAGGCTTCCAACGCCCACACTTCCATTTCCCCAAACCTCTGACCACCTTGTTGAGCTTTTCCACCCAGGGGTTGCTGTGTAACCAAGGAGTAGGGACCTGTGGAACGAGCGTGAATCTTGTCATCGACCAAATGCACCAGTTTCAGCATATAAGCTACACCAACGGTTACAGGTCGATCAAAGGGTTCGCCGGTACGGCCATCAAACACCATGATTTTGCCGGGGTCATCGGGGTTATATACCCAATCTTTGCCTGTTTCGTCCCGCGCTTCTTGCAATTTGCCATGCACAATGCGGCGCGATGATTCTTCCCCATACATTTCATCAAAGGGAACTATCTTAAAGCGCACACCCAAGGTATGACCAGCCCAACCCAACAGACATTCAAATACTTGTCCGACGTTCATCCGGCTGGGTACGCCCAAGGGGTTGAGTACGATGTCTACTGGGGAACCATCTGGTAAGTAAGGCATGTCTTCCAGTGGCAAAATCCGCGAAATAATCCCTTTATTACCGTGGCGACCCGCCATTTTATCTCCGACTTGGATTTTCCGCTTCTGGGCGACATACACCCGCACTACCATGTTGGCTCCCGGTGGTAGTTCATCCCCTTGTTCACGAGTGAACAAGCGCACGTCAACTACGCGACCTTTTTCACCGTTTGGTACACGCAAGGAGTTATCCCGCACATCCCGCGCTTTTTCCCCGAAGATGGCACGTAAGAGTTTTTCTTCTGGTGGTTGGTCGGATTCACCTTTGGGTGTAACTTTACCGACTAAGATATCGCCTGATTCTACCCAAGCCCCAATGCGGATAATGCCTTGTTCGTCTAACTGGCGTAAAGCATCTTCCCCAACGTTGGGAATTTCTCTGGTGATTTCTTCTGGGCCTAGTTTGGTTTGCCGAGCCTCAATTTCATATTTTTCAATGTGAATTGAGGTGTAAACGTCATCTTGTACCAAGCGTTCAGAAATCAAAATTGCGTCTTCGTAGTTATAGCCTTCCCACGGCATATAAGCGACAACAATGTTTTGTCCCAGCGCCAATTCCCCACCTTCTGTGGAGGAACCATCGGCTAGTACTTGTCCAGCTACTACCCTCTCACCCATTCTGACTAAGGGTTTTTGGTTTAAACAGGTGTCTTGGTTAGAGCGTTGGTATTTAGAAACGGTGTATCTAATTTCTGGTGAATTTGGTTTGGGACGTACACGAATTTCTGTCGCGTCTACGTAGGTAACATCTCCGTCTGTCCGGGAAACAATCACCATCCCGGAGTCTCTCGCACCTTGGGCTTCCAAACCAGTTCCGACTAAGGGACGTTCTGGTTTCAGCAAAGGTACGGCTTGACGTTGCATGTTAGAACCCATCAGCGCCCGGTTCGCGTCGTCATGCTCCAAGAAGGGAATCATACTAGTCGCTACCGAGACAATCTGCACAGGGGAAACCGCTACGTAGTCTACCTGTTCTGGTGTGGTGGTAGAGAATTCTTGGCGGTAACGGACTGGCACTTGTGGCCCAATAATGTAGCCATTTTCATCAACGGGGATGTCTCCTGGTGCGACCCGCAGATCGTCTTCTTCATCGGCGGTCATATACACGGGTGCTAGATCAAATCTGACTCGTGCATTTTCTACAGGGCGGAATGGTGTTTCTAAAAAGCCATACTGGTTAACACGGGCATGGGTAGCCAAGGAACCAATCAAACCCGCGTTGGGGCCTTCAGGAGTTTCGATGGGACAAATCCGTCCGTAGTGGGAGGGGTGAATATCCCGCACCGCAAAACCCGCCCGTTCTCTGGTCAAACCACCAGGGCCTAAAGCTGAAAGTCGGCGTTTGTGTGTCAGTTCTGCCAGGGGATTGGTTTGATCCATGAACTGGCTTAATTGGCTGGAACCAAAGAATTCTTTAATGGCTGCTACTAGAGGTTTGGGGTTGACCAAGGATGCTGGTGTCAAAACTTCGGCATCAGATACGGTCATCCGTTCCCGAATAATCCGTTCTAAACGGTTCAAACCTACCCTGACTTGGTTTTGCAGCAATTCGCCCACACTTCTGACTCGGCGATTGCCTAAGTGGTCGATGTCGTCTATACTACCGATGTCGTATTCCAGATTAATCAGGTAATCGACGGCTGACAAAATATCACCAGGGGTCAGGACACGCATGGTATCGGGAACTGACAACCGGAGTTTTTTGTTGAGTTTATAACGACCAACTCGACCCAAGTCATAGCGTTTGGGGTCGAAGAAGCGAGAGTCTAATAGTTGTTGTCCACCTAATACGGTTGGTGGTTCACCAGGACGGAGTTTGCGATACAACTCCATCAGGGCTTCTTCTTCTGAGAATTGCCCTTCTTTTTCGATGGTTTTTTGGAAATATTCTGGGTGACGTAGGGCATCAAAAATTTCGTTATCTGATAAACCCAAGGCTTTGAGAAGTACTTGCGCTGAGAGTTTCCGGGTTTTATCAATCCGTACCCACACCAAATCGTTCCGGTCTGTTTCAAATTTCAGCCATGCACCCCGGTTGGGGATGAGGCTGGCAGAATATGTCCGCCGACCGTTTTTATCAATTTCAGATTTGTAGTAAACTCCAGGCGATCGCACAATTTGGTTGACAATTACCCGCTCGGCTCCGTTAATAATGAACGTGCCGCGATCGGTCATTAACGGCAAATCACCAATAAATACTTCTTGTTCTTTAATGTCCCCTGTTTCTTTGTTCAACAGGCGTGTGGGGACATACATTTGTACTGCGTAGGTGCTATCCCGCCGTTTTGCTTCTTCTACGCTGTACTTTGGCTCCTTAAGTTTATAGTTATGTCCTAAAAAATGCAGTTCTAATTTGCCTGTATAGTCTGTAATAGGACTAAAGGAATTTAGTTCTTCTATTAACCCTTCTTCTAAAAACCAGCGAAAGCTTGCTCGCTGAATTTCAATCAAGTCGGGCAACAAAAAGGCGGGTTCCAGATATTTGTCTTTATTCATGCCTCTACCTTTGTCAACCTGGTTAAACTTTTAGAGGACACTGTTGGGGGATGGTTCTTGATCCGCTTCAGTGTCCGTAGCCATTGGGGAACTTCTCCTTGTGCCACCTGTTATTAATTCATGCTGATAACCGCAGCATTTTTTTAATCTGGACAGGGTGATTTTGACAAGGGGGGTAAACGCCCTTGCAAGCTATAAATAGCGGTTATAAACCAGCTATTAACTTGATTTCTCAACGACAGGTTGAGAGAGTTCTGCCTTTGATTTATTTTCCTCACTTCCCCTCCCAAGCGCGTAAGTAGCTTACGCATCTCAAAATTTTTGCATCTTAAATCTTTAAATTAAGCACGCTGATCTTCACGGCAATATCAAAAGATCATGATAATCGGCCGCGTGATGCTGGCTTTGAATCAAAATGGCTTTATTTTGGTGGGTTTTACTCACAAGACAAGTACTTTTAACAATTTTCTATAGTTTTAGATACAAAGCAGGGTATATTTTGCCAAATTTTATCTCAATGTCGGTTGCTATGGTGATTCATTGATTCCGAGCATCCGTGTGTGGAGAGTGGAGGATGGTCAAGTTGATAACAATATATTAAGCTTAAAAGTTTGTGGTTTCTTCCTTTATCATTATGACGCAAGCAAAATGTTTTGGAGGCATTAATATTAGCATATTTTTATCCTCCTGAGTTTTTCATTCTGAGTACACACCCGACAATTGCAACAGTTAGTTACTTAAAGAGCCAATCCAAATAGTTTACAAGCATTTTGCGTGGTTTGGTGGGCGATCGCTTCTACAGTCTCTCCCCGCAACTCGGCTAATTTTTCCGCCACATAGCGGACATAAGCTGGTTCATTGCGTTTTTCACCCCGTTTGGGAACAGGAGCCAAAAAGGGACAGTCTGTTTCTATTAATAGGCGATCGCTACTTACCATCGCGGCTGAGGCGTGAATTTCTTTAGCGTTTTTGAATGTTACAGTCCCGCTAAAGCTAATGTAAAAACCCAGATCCAAAAACCATTGGGTTTCCTCTGGTGTTCCACCCCAGCAGTGCATTACACCCCGCATTCTTCCGCCTGTAATTTCCTGCCATTTTTGCAAAATTTCCCTGACATCACTGGCCGCATCTCGACAGTGAATAATCACGGGCAGATTCAGTGCTGATGCGATCGCTAATTGCTCGGAAAATACTATGCGCTGCTGCTCATAGTTTTCGGCTTTGTAGTAATCCAGCCCCATTTCCCCAATTGCCACCACTTTTGCGTCGGAACTTGCCAAGTATTGAATTTTCTCGGCTGTGTCACTTTGCCATTTTTCGGCATCCAAAGGATGTAACCCTACAGCAAAACTTAGTTCAGGAAATTGCTGGGCAATTGCTTGAATGCTGGAAAACTCTGATGGTTCTACACAGGAATGTACTAAACGTACTACCCCTGCTGCTTGCCACCGCGATCGCACTGCTGCTAAATCTGGCTGGAAGTTATCAAAGTTAAGATGAACGTGGGTGTCAATCAGCTGCATTTTTGTCTTTTGTTCTTTGTCATTTGTCATTAGTTTTTGCTGCAACGCATGACTAATGACAAGTGACTACTACTGTGCGGTTGCGACTGGCTTGAGTTTATGAGCCAATCTCGATTTTTTCCTAGCACCGTTGTTAGGATGCAGAATGCCACGCTTTACAGCTTTATCGATTTTGCTGTAAGCCTCAGCCAGCCGTAATTCAACTTCTTGTTTGAGTTCGGGCGTAGGATTAGCTGCGTAGGTTTCTACCACAGTTAAGTATTTCTTCATCAGCGTCTTAACAGCTGACTTGTAGGTTTTATTCCGCAGCCGATTGCGTTCTGCGATACTGGCGCGTTTAAGAGCAGACTTTGTATTCGCCACAGTCGATTCCAAAAAGACTATTTAATATGTACACACACTACTAGATTTACTAATATAGCATTCATCTTGCCAATATCAGAATTTATCAAAAAAATCTTGCTTTGGTTTGAAGGGGCGGAATGATGCTCAAAGGTTGTCTGTGAAGAGTGGGTGGAAGGATTTTGAACACCTACATCCTTGATTTTTCGTTTGATTGCGTAAGTCCTATAGTATATTTGAACCAATCTGGTAGGTCAGTGAAATTCTGTGCCGAACCCTGGAAATAAGCTAGAATAAAGTACCTGAATAAATTATCAAATTAGTAATAACTATACTCAGACCCTATACTGACTTTTGGATTGGCAAATCAGGATGTATCGACATAAGAAAACCACCGCAAGTAAGGCATAGAGGGAAAAGATAGGTAGAATTACACTCCTGCTTTCTATCCAAAAGCCCACTAGGCAAGTCGAACTGAGGCAATTAGATCATATAAATTAACTCATCCATGTGCTGGCATCCTGGGGAGTATCAAAAAAATCCAGGTTAAGCTAGAGATGAGAATTAAAGCGAAACTTGTCCCTCTTGGGGGTCAAGAGCCAGACTAATTCTCAAGCGGGAATAATCTAAAATTTTGGCATTTTCCTTACTCCATGCTGCGAATCATTACTCAGCAGGCAGATGTTAAAGCAGAACTACAACGTATCTGCGATCGCACCCATGACGAACAAGTGGTTCATAAAGAAGCAACGGTGCGGGAAGTGTTGCAAACGGTGAAGCGCCAAGGCGACAAAGCTGTGCTGCACTATACGGCTGAATTTGACCACCAAACCTTGAAGCTGGAAGAACTGCGCGTTACGGGTTCGGAACTAGATACGGCGTATCAGCAAGTCTCTAAAGAATTGCTCCAAGCGATTCAGTTAGCGGCTCGGCAAATTGAAGCATTTCACCGTCAACGTGTCCCCAAAAGTTGGGTAAACTTTGGGGAAGATGATGTAGTCTTGGGTAAACGCTACACCCCAGTAGACCGAGCCGGGATATATGTTCCTGGTGGTCGTGCGGCTTATCCCAGTACGGTGTTAATGAATGCTATTCCAGCAAAGGTGGCTGGTGTACCCCGAATTGTGATGGTGACACCACCAGGGGCGGGGAAAGTAATTAGCCCAGCCGTGCTAGTGGCGGCCCAAGAAACCGGAATAGAAGAAATTTACCGCGTTGGCGGGGCGCAAGCGATCGCCGCTTTAGCCTATGGGACAGAAACAATTCCGAAAGTTAATGTGATTACCGGGCCAGGCAATATTTACGTCACCTTAGCCAAAAAACTCGTCTATGGTACTGTGGGCATTGATATGCTGGCAGGGCCGAGCGAAGTGTTAATTATTGCTGATGAATTTGCCAATCCGGTGCATGTGGCTGCTGATATGTTAGCCCAAGCCGAACATGATCCAATGGCAGCAGCAATTTTATTAACTACAGATCCGGCTTTGGCAAAAAATGTCCAAGTCGCGGTGGAAAGACAATTAGTTGATCACCCCAGGCGGATTGATACAGAAAAAGCGATCGCTCACTACGGCTTAATTGTGCTGGTAGAATCTTTAGCAGCCGCAGCAGAACTCTCCAATGAATTTGCGCCGGAACATTTAGAATTGGAAGTCAAAGATCCTTGGGCTATTTTGCCGCAAATCCGCCATGCTGGCGCGATATTTTTAGGCTACTCCACACCAGAAGCTGTTGGTGACTATTTAGCAGGGCCAAACCATACCTTACCTACCTCTGGCGCAGCTCGTTATACTTCAGCTTTAAGTGTAGAAACCTTTCTCAAACACTCTAGTATTATTCAATACTCACCCACAGCCCTGCAAAAAATGGCTGGGGCAATTGATGCACTAGCAACAGCAGAAGGACTACCTTCCCACGCTGATTCAGTCCGGCGGCGGATTCAAAAAGATGAGTAATGAGGAATGCTTAATTTTTTCCAACACTTTTAGTAAAAACTAACCTGGGGCTGCACACTAGAAAATTAAACTGTATGGCGGCAAAGCGATTGGCGATCGCCCAGCATACATAAAATAAGATAAACCTGAGCTTCCATCAGTAATATTATTGGTGTAAGTAATAGAGTTTCAGGGGTCTACTTTTGAGGAGACGAGGGCAGTGCTGAATAATATATTGGTAGCTCTGGATGGTTCGGATATTGCAGAACGTGTCATTCAGGTTTTGGATGATTTGGTATTATCACCAGAAACTAAAGTCGTTTTGTGTCACGTATTTCCGACACCAGATTCAGAGATGGAACTACCCGCAGATCGTCCTCATCCAGAATCTCCAGCATTATCTTATTTCCAAATCGAAAAACAACTGCAATCTTACAAAGAAAAAATATCGATTCACAGTGCAGTAGAATTAGTCACTGGCGAACCTGCCGATGAAATTATTCGCCTAGCTAATATTTATAAAGCGGATTTAATTATTATTGGGAGTCGCGGATTAACTGGAATGAAACGCATTGTCCAGGGTTCTGTGAGTAGTCAAGTAGTAGAAGAAGCTAATTGTTCTGTATTAGTGGTGAAGCCCAGTAAAAATTAACAATGGTAGTAACAGCAATATGACTACAACTACCCCAAAACTCTCTTTTGCCGAATATCTAAAATACAATGATGGCACTGATACTCGTTACGAACTAGTCAATGGAGAATTAAGTCATATAAGTTTGGGAAGTGGGCAACACGGGGCAGTTATCGGATTTATTACTCAATGTTTTCAAAATGAAATTATGAGACTAAATCTTGATTGGACTACCAAACAAATGATGATTGGTGTGCGTTCTCCCCGTGCGGGTAAATGGGAGACTTCCAGAATTCCTGATGTCGTGATTATTCCCTTACCTCAATGGCGAGAATTAAGAAACCGAGAAGCAGTGATTGAAATTAATGAACCACCGCCATTGTTAGTAGTAGAAGTTGTCAGCGAATCAACCAAAACTGTAGATGATCGAGCCAAGCGAGTTGAATATAATGCTCTGAATATTCCAGAATATTGGATTGTTGATCCATTAATCAATAAAGTGACCATTTTCACATTGATTGATGAATTATATGAACCCACAGAATTTGTCGGTTCAGAAAGAATTTTATCGATAACCTTTCCCGAATTAAAATTAACAGTTGAGCAAGTGTTATCTGTAGAAGATTAAAGGGTATTGCATAATAAACAGTTAAGAGAATAGTAGGTTGGGTGGAGGAACGGAACCCAACATTCTCAAGACTCTGTTGGGTTCCGTTCCTCCACCCAACCTACACCTGTTTTTACATTAATTGATGAATTATACTAACCTACAGAATTTGTCGGTTCAGAAAGAATTTTATCGACAACTTTTCCCGAATTACAATTAACAGTTGAGCAATTGTTATCTGCGGAAGATTAAAGGGCATTACATAATAAACAGATGAATGGATAGAACCTGTCTAATGTTCAATCTCTATATTATGAGTCTACAAAAATTTAGCAGAAATGAGTTAATAATCTTCTAGGTTTTGCACGTCTCTTACATTCGTACTCCATAAATTGCCAGTTTCAGCATCAAATACTTGGTAAAGTATTGCTTTTTTAAATTCAAGTGGGGGATTATTTTTAGTGATACCATAAATTTTTGATTCTCTTCGTTTGGGTAGTTTGTAGCCATTAGGTGCATGTATTTCCACTAAAAACATCTGTCTGTTTGGATGTACTTGGTAATTTTCAATTTTGCCAGAATTAGAATTGCTGATTAAATTAATATAATCACTGTAGGACACAAGTTTGATTGATTTTAACTTCAAACCGTCCTTAACTTTCATTTGCTCTAATATTTGTTTGACTTTATCAAACTCTTTTTTATCCTTATTGGAATTATCAGGGTATGAGTAGTTGGGTTTTATTTGTCCTACTGGTTCATGTTCTACCACTCTGTTAATATCTATCTCTTCTTGGTTATTGGCATTGGCAGAAGAAACAGCCATTAACGATAGTAAGATTGCTGCTGTGGTTGAAACTACTAGAATTTGACGCATATCTCACTATTTACCTCTTTTCTGCCTGAGCTAAAAACTGCCGTAGACTCAATAAACTCAAGGTTTGACCTAAATTTATAGGTAACATTGAAATGCCTTCCAAGCGGGACTGTACCCAACCTTCGCCCCAGTACCATTCATGAAAACCGTCAATACCGCCACTGAGTAGCAACCGCAGACAATTGGACTGCACTACATCCACTTGATGATGAATGGAGACAGGGCCAGTCCAGCTTGTAAACTGGAATCCTGGATAAATTTCTTCGGGCATTCCGGGGTTAAAACGTTGCCCTAAGAGCCATTTTTCTAATTGTGCTGGACGTAGCAAGCTATCACCAATGGCGCTGGCTGATGCTGCGATTTCTATCCGTAGTTGACTTTGTTGAAAATTACCTAGCATTTTTTGCGAATTGTAAAGGTGAGGACGACAAAAAAGTATTCAAAAGCGAGAAGCCATAAAATTCTGCATTCTGAATCCTGACTTCTAGATTCTTGAATGAATTGTATTTCTAGTATTGCAAATGCGATCGCCACTGAGCATCCACCCACCTGGATGGTAACTGAGAACTTAGAATAGAAACAGTGAAGTTGTTAAGAAATGTAAGGTTTTTTCATGGCGGATCAGTTAATTCGCGCAACAGCAGCCGAAGGTGGGATTCGTGCAGTGGGTGTCATCACTACACGCTTGACAGAAGAGGCTCGGCAGCGCCATCAACTTTCTTATGTGGCAACAGCCGCACTGGGACGGACTATGGCAGCAGGTTTATTAATGGCTTCTAATATGAAGCGTGCTGGTTCGAGGATTAATATCCGGGTGAAAGGCGATGGCCCTTTGGGTGGTATATTGGTAGATGCGGGCTTGGATGGAACAGTGCGGGGTTATGTCAGCAACCCGTCTGTAGAACTGCCACCTAATACTAAAGGTAAACTTGATGTTGGCGGTGCAGTCGGTAGTGGCTACCTCTATGTAGTTCGGGATATTGGTTATGGCTATCCTTACTCTAGTACTGTTGAACTAGTATCTGGAGAAATTGGCGATGATGTGGCGCATTACCTCGTAAATTCAGAACAAACACCATCAGCTTTAGTATTAGGTGTGTTTGTGGGTGCGACTGGAGTAACTGCGGCTGGAGGATTGTTAGTCCAAGTTTTACCAAAAGCAGCTAGAGATGAAGCATTAGTAGAAACTTTAGAATCACGGGTGGCTGCCTTATCAGGATTTACCCCATTGTTACAAGCAGGTAAGACCCTGCCAGAAATTTTTACTGATTTGTTGGGAGATATGGGTTTGTCAATATTTCCCGAAACTCAGATGTTGCGTTTTCATTGCAGTTGTTCTTTTGACCGGGTATTGAGCGCACTTAAGATTTTAGGAGAAGCGGAATTACAAGACATGATTGCGAAAGATAATGGTGCTGAGGCTACTTGCGATTTTTGTAGCAGAGTTTATCAAGCAAGTAGTGATCACTTAGCACAATTAATTGTTGATTTACAAGCAGAATCTTCTGGTTGAAAATTAAGTATAAAATAACACTGATTTTAGCCAAGGTTAAAGGTATACCAGGAGAAAGTTCGGAAAAACAGTAGCTTTTTCACAATGAGAAAGTTACTATGGCAACAACTGAATTGTTGACCCTGCGAATTTGAGGTTTGGAATTTTGGATTTTAGATTGGTTTTTTGGTTCCAGCCCCGCTACGTTAGGGCAGAACCTATATAAAATTTTTAAACTATATCCCTCTTGTGGGTAAGGTAAATCTAAAATCCAAAATCCAAAATTGTTTGACCTAGAGCCAATTACTATTTAATAAATTTTTGGTGTGAGAGATGACAGAGCGGGATATTCCAGAAGATTGGTCTCCAGCTAGAGCTAGAGAGCCAGATCACACAAACCGAACACCACACTTCGGTGAAGCGCAAACATTTGGCATCCCAGCTACTGGTTCTAACTCTAAGTCAGTGAAACAACAAACAGAAAATAATCCAGAAGGATTACCAATAATAGATCATCATTCCGCCGAAACCATTCCACCTAGTAAACGTTCCAGACCTTTGCCACGCTGGATGAAAAGCTGGGTGTTATGGGCAACAATGTTAGCATTGATTCCTGGCAGTATCGGGTTTATCGCAATGGCAATGCTGTTAAAATTGCCTGCGGCTCCTAACTGTCCGGCGATTTTTTGGCCGTTGGCGAGTGCTTCGGTGCGGCTGCACTGCGCTCAGTTGGCAGCTTCTAAGCAGACAGTAAATGATTTATTACAAGCGATCGCCTTAGTTCGACAATTACCACAAAATCACCCACTGCGGGGAGAAATTGATCGGTTTATTGAAGAGTGGTCGCGGGATATTTTACAGTTAGCGGATCAAAGTTTTCAAGCCGGAGATTTAGAAGCAGCAATTACCACCGCCCAAAAAATTCCCCAAGACTTGCCTGTATATAAGTTAGTAGACGAGAAAATTGCAAAGTGGGAATCGATTTGGGCTAAAGCTGACGAAATTTATCAAGCAATACAAGAAGAACTCAACCAAAGACGCTGGCAATCAGCCTCAATGTTGGCAGCGAAATTACTGCGGGTAGATAATAAATATTGGTCAAGTACTAAATACGATCAAATCAACCGCTTGATTGTATCGGTGCGGGAAGATGGCGATAAGTTAGATAAAGCTGATAGTTTAGCCAAAACCAAAGTAGTAGATAACTTATTAGAAGCAATCAAAGTTGCGGAATCGATTGGCAAAGACAGTTATTTTTATGATAAAGCCCAAGAGTCGATTCCTTTATATGGACGCAAAATGCTGGAATTGGCGCAAGCTAAGATGGATGCCAAAGATGCAGATGCAGCTTTAGAAATTGCGCGACAAATTCCTGATATTACTAAATTACAAGCAGATGTCGAAGACTTTATTGCTTTAGCAGATGCCCAACGCAGTGCGTGGCTAGGTACGGTTTCTAGTTTAGAAACTGCGATCGCCCAAGCACAAGAAATTGACCCTTCCCGCGCCAACTATAATAAAGCCCAACAATTGATTGCCCGTTGGCAATTGGAAATTGAAGATGTCTCCCGCCTAGAAAAAGCACGCACATTAGCCAGCCAAGGTACAATTAACGACTTAGCCGCCGCAATTATTGAAGCACAACAAATTCCCTCTAATAATCCGCGTTCTTCCGAAGCTAGGCAAGAAGTCGGACGTTGGCAATCTCAAGTGGAAACCATTGAAGACCGTCCCTACTTAGAACGTGCCGAACAAATAGCCTTATTAGAGGATATCAACTCTTTACAAGCTGCGATCGCAGAAGCGGGACAAATCCGTAAAGGTCGGGCATTATATCCAGAAGCACGCAGAAGAATTAACAGTTGGACTGCGAAAATCGAACGCATCCAAGACCAACCATACTTAGACCAAGCACGAGACTTGGCTCAAACTGGAGATTTAAACGCCGCAATTAACGCCGCACAGACAATTGCATCTTCAGGAAGGGCGCTTTCTGGGGAAGCTCAAGCAGCTATTGATGATTGGCGAGGACAAATTCGCGCCAAAGATAACTGGAACAGAGCCAGACAAGTCGCGGCTGTGGGTACACCAGATGCCTTAGTTGAGGCAATTCGGTTAGCGAATAAAGTCCCCAGCAGTAATATCCTGCGCTTGGATGCAAATGTCGCTATTGACCAATGGAGTCAACAGTTATTAGACTTGGCTCGCTCTCAGAGTAGTTCTAATCTCAGCAAAGCCATTGAAACTGCTCAGTTGGTTCCTAGAGGTACGAGTGCTTACAGTACAGCACAAGAACAAATTAAAAATTGGCAGCAATTGTTAAATCCTCAACCAGTACCACAACCAGAACCGTTGTTACCGTCATCAACTACCGAGGGGACTAATTTGTGACGTGAGGGAGTTGGGAGTTGGGAGTTGGGAGTTGGGAGTTGGGAGTTGGGAGTTGGGAGTGGGAAATACAATACTGAGAACTTTTTTAGTTAATGCTGTGTACAACTTTCTCTCAAACCTAACCCCCAACCCCTTCCCTACGTTCGCGCAGCGTGTCGAAGACAGGGAAGGGGAGCAAGATTCAAAGCCTTTCTCCGTTTTGGGGAGCCTCACCCTATTCCCAATCAAAACTCCCAACTCCCAATCAAAACTAATTCAAGAATACTGAACCGTTTTGTTGAATTCGCATAGCCTTAGTGTCTTGGCTTAAGTCAGTTGCTTCATTTAAAGTTACTTCTAACATTCCTGGTTGTGTAGTAGAAGCTTGGGGTGTGACTAACAGTAGTCCACCGTCTTCGCGTTGGAATGTGACTGTAACTGGGGCGCTGATACCTTGTAACATTACATTTGACTTACCTTCGAGCGATCGCGCTTCTGTATCGCCAATAACTTGGTAAGTAACTTTAGCGCCAGTATCGTTAATCAATCTCACATCAACTTTACCATTAGCCAGGGCGATCGTTGCACTAGGTGTTTGTTGTTGAGATGGCAAAGGGGTTTGAGTGGTACTAGTTTCACCGGTAGACACCTGGGGACTTACTGGTACACCTTGGCTAGAAATGTTTCCTTGTCCTTGAGAGAAAGCATTAGGTGGACAACCTTGAGGTACAACATTTCTGCTGTTGAAAGGTTCTTCATAGTAAATCCGAGGACAAGGATTGATTTTACTCGCACCAACTTGTGGTGTTTCACCACCCACACCTAATCCTGTTTGATATGTAGAGGTGGTGGTTGTGCTGCTATTTTCAGGTAACAGTCCTTGATTAGCTAATCTTTGAGTGAGGGCATTCGGTGGACATCCTTGCGGTACTACAACTCGGCTATTGTGTGGCTCTTCATAAAAAATACGAGGGCAAGGGTTCACCTTAGAAGTAGATTGTTGTGGTGTGACAGTAGGTGATTGTTGGGCTACTGCTGTTTGCGAAATTGCAGGTAAACTAATTAATAAACCACCGCAAACAGCACTGAATATGCCAGTAAATTTCTGTAATTTTTGAGAGTTCATATTTAGCTTTTACTCCTGAGTAAATCGGGGATTAATAATTTTCTGAAAAGTCCTTCATTTGTCATTAGTCATTTGTGTTTATCAAGAACAAATAACTAATAAAAATTCATAGTTCACATCTTTCAGTCAAGCAGATTGGAAAATCTAAGCTTCTTCCCAAATTTGACGAACTCTACCTGGAAGCCAACTAGCAATTTCTTGAATTCTTTCTTGGGAAAGTTCATCTTTTGTCGCAGAAAAAATGGCTTTGACAACTTGTTCACGGTCTACATTTGGTGGCATAGTGCCTTCATTGGCGACACGGAATAAAAAGCGATCGCTATCAATTTTAAAAATGCCAGGGCCTTGCCAGGGTGGACGTACCCGACTCAAAAAGCTCACAATCGGATTAGTATCATGCCACAGTTCGGCAATTTCCATTTGCAGAGATTTGTCTTCAGTTTCTTCGACTGGTTTGTGTAGTTCACCTTCAACTCTGTCAGCCGCTTCTGTAGTCATCAAGTCACGCATCACGCGAAATACTACTTCTGTAATATCTCTAGCATCGTAAAGGTCAGCTAAACCACTATTTTGTTTTACCTTTTCTAAAAAAGGTAAATTTTTGTCTGCAATGGGAGTTGGCATCTCATCTGCTCCAATAACCTATTTTTAGCTGCATTTGGGCAAAACAAATCAGCAGTTTATGGAATACTCATCAGAGTAAACAGTAAACTGTGTTCGCTCAAAGTTATGATTTAAAAATGCAAGCTTTACTATTTAAGTTAGTAAATAATGCCAAATCTATTCATCTGTCACAGGAAACAAAACAATAAACAAAAATTTAAGACTCTAGAGTTACGGGTAGAGTGACAATAAAAGTTGTACCTTTACCAAGGCTACTTTCAACTTGAATTTGACCTTGGTGATGTTCGACAATAGCTTGAGCGATCGCTAGTCCTAATCCTGAACCTGTAGCACTATCTGTAGCTGTGCTTTCACTTTTTTTATGAGTACGCGCCGGATCTACCCGATAAAAACGGTCAAACAACCTGGGTAATGCTTCTGTAGGAATACCAACGCCAGTATCACCCACTTTAATTTGTAACTGAGCCGTGCTGACACGCATCCTCGATACCCGACTGATTCCTTCTTGGCGTGTTAACTCGACATTTACCTTACCACCCGCCGGGGTATAGCGCAAAGCATTACTAATTAAATTTGTCAATAGTCTGACTAGTTGATCCCAATCACCTAAGAGAGTGAACCAATTTTCTAGTAATTCGGGACTCGTTTCCGCCAGTGGCGGATCAACTAAGTGTAAATTTAAAGCAATGTCTTTTTCACTAGCGAGAAGTTGTTGTTCTTCAATCACTTCCATCAGTAAAGCATCCAAAGGACAAGGTGAAAATGTATCCTTACTGATGCCGCTATCTTGTCTTGCTAAAAATAATAAATCATTTACCAACTTACCTAAGCGTTGGGTCAGTCGTTCCACTACCTTTAATTGTTGACGATAGTTAGTAGAACTACTCACCTCTGTTTCAACTAACTCCAATTCACTTAAGGCGACTTGTACATTAGTTTGAATCAAAGTAATGGGACTTCTCAATTCATGGGAAGCATCAGCCGTGAATTGCTTGAGTCTTTGATAAGAATCACCCACAGGTTCCATTGCTTTCCCCGACAGAAACCAGCCACTTGCGGCGACAGACAGTAACATTAACCAAATTCCCAATGCTAAATCTAAAATTAGCTGACGGCTGGGTTTAGTAACTTCAAACCACGGATGACTAACACGCAGATATCCTAATACTTGTCTGCCAAATTCTACGCGCTGGGTGACTTGACGCAAAGATAGTTCCGAGTCTCCCCACTGGTCTGATTTGGGGATACGGACTGTTTCACCAGTATGATTACCGTGAATCGGAATATTTAAAGGTTCTGAGAAAGTTGACCAAAGTAATTTCCCGGTAGGACTAAACCATTCCAAGTCAATGTGGTCATCATCGACATTATTGGCATTGTTGCGAAAACTGGCTTCTACATTAATACGGAGTTTATCAGTTTCGTGATTTACTGGCTCAATGACAAGCGATCGCTCGACAATTTCCACCACATGATTTAAAGTATCGTCAATTCGCTCCACCAACGTACTCCGAACATATAAGTACACACCACTAGCAAACAGCAATAACAACACAGCAGTTACCGCAGTGTACCAAATAGCCAACCGACGACGAGTAGCTTGAAACATACTTGCAACCCAAATCTACTTAAGTAGATTTATTGATAACAGTCACTAATAGCTAAGAATATATTAGATTACAAGGTCTTACACTCCCATACCCCTTGAAACTATCCCAAATCCTTAATTTTTCGTCTTACTGCTTAAGTCCTAGTTAAACCAAAACCAAATATCTTGATTCTAAATTTATCAACGTAGCAGTTAATTTAGTAAAAACTTTACAACCGCATCCTAAATTTAACTTATAAACTGCTTGATAAAATCATATTTTACCTAGCGCAAGAATAGTATTTTCACTGTAGACAGAAAAATATTAACTCAGCTTATATCAAAATACTTAAGAAGTAATTAGGCATAAAAAAATATGCTTTTACAGTAACTTTATAGAGAATTATCAACAAGGGAAATATATGTAAAATGCGTAGACTTTGGTAAATTCTCTGAGGTGCTATTTTTGCTACAACGGCTACATTGATTTTGTCATCTTTTTCTAAAGAGTAATTATTTAGCCCCCATGAAAAAGAACTTCTTATTAGCAGCAGTTACTCTCGGTGCAGCCTCTCTGGCAAATACTTTACTATCTGCACCTGTTAAAGCAGCATTTGTTGATGTACCAATCCAAGTCGAAGTACCAGAGATTATTTACATCCAAACTTACCAAAGCCTGACTTTTAAACCAAATAGCTCAGAGTTTTTTGGAGTTCCTCAAAACACCGTTGGAAACTTTACCTCTGATGGTAGCGTTGATACACCTCTTCCTGATCCTGGTACCTTAACTGCTACTTCAGGAACGATACAAACAGGGGACGTTTTAGTTTATAAAATTTGGGGTACAAGTACTGGTACAAATAATCAGATTGAACATAGCGTTGCATATAACGGTTCTGGAATACTTTATCTGAATGGTGATACCTCATCTAGCAATCAGATAACCATTTCTGTAATCTCACCTACCTCAGCTCAATCAGCTGCTGCTCCGGGTCTTGATACAAGCGAAGATCCCATTCTGGGAAATGTACAGTTTGGATTTAACTTCGCAAACGCCTTAGCATCTGGTACATACTCTCCACCAGCAGGAGAAGCTTTGAGAATCACAGCTACAGGTATTTAGACATAGTAAATTTTGGCCTTGAGTTGCATCTAAACCAATAGGTAAAAATGGCAAGTTCTGGCTCAGAGCAAAATTATGACATTAGGTTAAATGCTCTTCCCAGAACTTAATATCTCAAGGTCATTCTTTGATTTAGTCAGGTAAGCATCTGATGAAACGCCTACTATTTATTAGCACATTTTTGTCTGTATTTCTCTTGTATCAGCCCAAAACTTGGGGGCAATTTAGTTTGCCCGGTAGTAAAATTACTCTAGATCCAATCAAAGTCAATGAAGTTTTCACTGAAGGGTCTAATCAAGTAGGCAATGGCAAAATAGAAACCAACTTAATCAACCCATCGTTACCAACACCTACACTGACTACAACAGTGGATCGTACAATCCAAAAACTCTGGCAATTAGAACTTACAGCAAGTCAAGATGAAAATCAAATATCTGTTAGTTATGATTTGACTTCAGCTAATGGAAGTGAGAATAGTCTAAGTAAAGAAGGTATTAGTGAAGAAATCAAAGTTTCTATTATTCCCATTAACCCAACTTTAGATCCTAATTCTGCGAAGAGGATTCTAGAAGGAGGAGCCACTTTTAAATTAGATTTTTCCGATATTAAGACTTCTGGCTCCTATTCAGGAATATTAAAGATGACATTTACTGGGATTTAAATATTAACGCAATTAACCAATGAATCAGCAGCAAGAATTAGTGAATAGACTTTATAAAATTGGGGCTACCGCGCTATTAACTCTAAGCACATTTGCTTTTAATTGCAACCATGTCCTGGCAATAGCAATTGGAGTTAGCCCGCCCAGGTTTGAATTAAAACTTGATGATAAAAAACCTAAAACTCAGGTTTTTCGTGTCGTGAATATTGATAATCAACCTGCAACATTTAGGATTTATATCCAAGGTTGGATGCTTAACGAAGAAAATGAAATTCAGCCTGTAAAATCAACCGAGCAATCTCTAGATAACTGGATTACTGTCAACCCTGTCAGCTTTACTCTTCCTCCTGGCAAAACCCAAACCGTGCGTTTTTCAGTTCGTCCTCGTGTTAAACCTCAAGCTGGAGAACACCGTGCTTTAATCTTTGTCGAAGAAGTCAAGTCTAACCAGGAGAAAAAACCCAGTTCTGGCGTTAAAGTTTTAGGACGTTTTGGTGTTGCTGTCTATGGTTATGTTGGCAGTATCAAAAAAGTAGGTGTTCTGAATTCAATTTCGGTTGATAGTAAATCTAATAATTTAAAAGCTGCATTTGACATTTCTAGCCAAGGTAATGCTTATGTGCGAATGAATGGTCAATATGCTGTTTGGTCTGCTAATAAATATCCTGGTGCAAGTGGTACTAAGCAAATAGCTAACTTGCAAGCAGAAAAAAATAAGAAGCCAGATGGTGTATTGGATGCTGGAATGCTACCTTCAACACCTGTTTTGCCAGGTACGCGCCGTCAATTAATACTAAATATCACCAAAAAACTGCCTCCTGGGCAATATGTTTTAGATGTGAATGGTGATTTAAATGGCAGTGCAATTGATAAGGGTATTCCTTTTACAGTTACAGCCAGAAGTAAATAATATACTGTTTAAGAATTGATTTTCTCACTTCTGGTAATCTTCTAATCTCTCCTCACATTATCTAGATTTTGCCAGTTATCTAACCAAAATTCTCTAGTTTTTTAAATTAGTTACCTTGTCTGTCTCTGCAATCAACTTCCAGCCTATAACTTTTTTAGGCTGTCATACCAGCATGTGTATACAAGTATGATCTACCAAGCTTCACCACCTTTACCACCAGCAGAAGTTACTACTCTACCCGCGCAAGATGCTCCTATTACAGCGCCAGATAAAAATAGTGCAAACCCAGCTTATAAAACTGCGCGACATACAGTAGCGACTCCACTTCCACCAGAAACTACACCAGAAGCAGAATTTTCTACCAATGGCGTAGAGGAACAAGAATCATCTGCTGAAAGTAATTCTGGTGAAGTACCAGTTCAACGCAGTACGAAAGGTACAATACTTTCTGATATTTCGTTTACAAGCGGAATTCCCGAAGTATCGAACACATCAACCCAAGAACTTGATAAATGCACAACAGCAACAAATTCTGCACCAACAGTTTCAATTAGTGCAAGTTCAGCAATATCAGAAGAGTCTCCAGATTTATTAACTAAGCAATTAGTTAAATGCAAACCAGTCAAAGCACCTTCTAAAGTTACTACTACCAGCGAAACTCCAAAAAAACCGAGTAACTTGGTGGCTTTGTCTACGGAACAACCAGCACAGCCTTCACCGCAACAGCAAGTCAAAGCACCCACTCAATTCGCTACAACAACACCTGAGAACTCAGCAGCAACTACAGAACAACCAGTACAAGCTTCGGTACAACAGAAAGTCAAAGCACCGACTCAATTCGCTACAACAACACCTGAGAACTCAGCAGCAACTACAGAAAAACCAGCACAAGCTTCTGTACAACGTAAAGTCAAAGCACCGACTCAAGTCGCTACGACAACATCTGACAACTCAGCAGCAACTACAAAAAAACCAGCACAAGCTTCTGTACAACAGAAAGTCAAAGCACCAACTCAAGTTGCTACGACAACATCTGACAACTCAGCAGCAACTACAAAAAAACCAGCACAAGCTTCTGTACAACAGAAAGTCAAAGCACCAACTCAAGTTGCTACGACAACATCTGACAACTCAGCAGCAACTACAAAAAAACCAGCACAAGCTTCTGTACAACAGAAAGTCAAAGCACCAACTCAAGTTGCTACGACAACATCTGACAACTCAGCAGCAACTACAAAAAAACCAGCACAAGCTTCTGTACAACAGAAAGTCAAAGCACCAACTCAAGTTGCTACGACAACATCTGACAACTCAGCATCAACCACCAAAAAACCAGCACAAACTTCTGTTCAACGCAAAGTCAAAACACCGACTCAAGTTGCGACGACAACTTTTGATAACAAAACCAAACCAAAAACATCAGTTCAACGTCGAAGAACTACAGCACCGGTCAAAGTTGCTAATAGTGAGAATGACTCCACAAAATTAAAACAACCACCACAACCACAAAATACTAAAGTTGAAGTTGCTAGTAATGCGGATGCAGCCAAAACACCGGAAGAATTAACTGGTTTTTTAACTAAACAACCGCAACAGCGTCAAAATACAACAGCCTCAGCTTCAGCGACAATTGCCGCTAAAGCACCAGAAGACTTGGCAACTTTTGTTAATAAACAAAGATCGCAAACAATTACAGCACTCTCTGAAGTAGCTACCAACGAAACTGATACAAATGTTGATAATTTTGGTACTTTTTTAGCAAAACAAACACCTCAATCACAGTTTCCTGATGTCACAACAACAGAATCTACCGCCGCAACTAGCGAAACTTCGATAAATTCGCATGACTTAGCAGCATTTTTAACAAAACAACCATCTAATTCATCACTTCAATATAAAGTTGCCAATGTACCGTCTGAAGTTCCTACTAACAGCCAGACATCTAAAAAATCAGAAGATTTATCAGCATTTTTAACAAAACAACCAGCTCATCCACAGGTTCCGCAAAAAACAGCTACTAACACTACTCCTGCACCAAGTTCAGCCACAGAATCAACTCCACAACCCAACACTAAACCTGCTGAAGTACAACCGCCAAAACAAGGAGTAGATGTTAGTAAAAATATCTTAAATATAGATGACAACTCACGTATCACTTTTACCCAAACAGCAAGCTCAAATTTAGAGAATTTATTGCTAGGAGTAATTATTAATCGAAAAGAAGTAGGAAGCTTAGATGTTATCCGCCAAGGAAATACCTTGCTTCTACCTTTGGATGACTTTGCTAAACTTGCTGGTTTTACAGTAGAGACAAAAGATAACAATACATATTTAAATACGCCTTTAGGTACAATTAATCTTGCAGAGAGTGATATTCAAAATTTTAAAGGTATCAACTATATTAGTGATGCCTTTGTTAGAGAAAAACTCTCGACAAATATTGAATTTAATTCTTTGGATCTGGCTTTAATTATTGACTTACCTTGGCGGGGTGATGGCACAGCATATACAAACCAAGCAGTTAACTTACAACCAGATGTATTTGCACCACTCAATGGTTTTTCTAATTTAAGGCAAGAGTTAAATATTGTTAATAATGCTGGCGATGTCAACTTACGCAGTTCTACATTACTGGGTGGCAGATTAGCAGGTGGTTTATGGCGTGTAAGGGTAAATAATAATTTTGAAAACTCTCCTGATGTATCAGAATATTTTTACTATAAACGCAATGGTAGATTTCTTTATCAAGTCGGTCGGCAACAAATTGGTATTAACCCATTAGTAAATAGTCTGAATTTGACCGGAGCGCAATTCGGTTATACAAATATACCAACAAATCGCTTTAATCAAACTAACAATGCGAATGAGTTATTACCAAGACGTTCTCGACCTTTACAAACTTTCCAAGGTGTAGTTCCAGCCGCAAGTTTTGTACAACTGAGGGTTTCTGGAGTTGTTGTAGCACAGCAACAGGTAGGGTTTGATGGTAGATATGAGTTTGTTGATGTTAATTTACCTGTTGGACAAAATAATCAAATTGAAATTTTAGTTTTTGACCGGAATAATTTAAATGTTCCTAGTGAAATCCGTTCTGTGAGAATTAATGCTTCTGATTTATTATTACCAGCAGGTGGTAATGTTCAATTAGCTGGGGTGGGTTTAACTGGAAATTTAGTCCAAAATTCTTTGTTTGATAATAACAATGGTACTGATGCTGGGCAATTTGCTGGATTTTACCAAATTCGCCAAGGTATTTCTAATAATTTAACTTTTGAAGGTTCTGTACAAGCGATCCCTGATACAATTCAAAGCCAAGCTGGATTAGTTTGGCGGGTAGCTAATCCTGTGGTTTTATCTGCTAGTGTGGGTAATTCTTTTGGCAAGTTAGCTTATAACACAGATTTAGATATTCAATTAGGACAGTTAGATATTACGGCTAATTCCCAGTCTTATCCCAACGGATATCGGAATGGAAAAAACTCTGGTGAGTTCTTTAACCATAGTGCAGAAGTAAGTTATCGATTTAATAATAAGTTTCAGTTAGGGTTTCTAGCACGTAGTCGTAAAAGCGGTACGGATACAAATGAATATATATCACCAACTTTCTTTCTACAACCTTTTACTCGTTTATCTTTAAGTGGTAGACCTGATATTACTGGGCAGTATTTATTCAATGCTTATTATCAAGTAAATCATGCGGCACGACTATCTTTTAATACTTATGGAGATAGATATGCTAGTGATTTAAGTTATAACTTTAATCGTAACTATCAAGTTTCTTTAGGTACTGATTTTGGTGGTAATTATGCTACTCGCTATACAGCGACGTTGAACTATAGTCCTGCAAGTATTAGACAACTGAGTTGGCGAATGGGGTTGGCTTACCGTGAGGGTAATTTTGGCCCGATTGTTGGTGCGAGTATGCAAGTACTACCGGGATTATTCGCCAGGGTTGAATATCAAGGAATTCCCTTTGCTGGGAGAAGAAATGCTTTTGGCGGATTTAATGACGATCGCCTGACGGTATCATTAGTCTCAGACTTGTCATTTGCTGGTGGTCGGGCTGTTCCTAGTAGCTTTAGTTCTCTTGGTAAAGACCGTGGTGCGATCGCGGGACGCATTGCTGTCTCAGGCGAAAATCAAGGTTATGATTTACAAGGCGCTAGTGTCCGAGTTATCAATAACCGCAACAAACCCGTGGGTGGTGCAAAAACAGACTCTAGTGGTAACTTCTTTGTTGGCGGTTTACCAGAAGGTGTCTATCGCGTCGAAGTTGACCCAGAACAATTACCTGTAGAACTCACCGTACAAAAAACCAGCCGCGTAGCTGAGGTGGGAATGGCAGGTGTAACGAATGTAGATTTTACTGCCAGATTAGAATATGGTTTAGCAGGCCGAATTACTGATGTTGCAGGTCAACCCATGTCTGATGTCCGGGTAGAACTTGTCAATCTTGATGGTACAGAAGTTTTAGCAGCGATGACTGACGAATTTGGATTGTATCGTGTAGATGGTGTGCCTGTTGGTAAGTATACATTGCGAATTCCACCCCAAGAAGCGATCGCCAATAGTGAGACTTTCCCCAAACGCGATGTCACTATTCACAACGAGTTTGTCTACGACCAAAATCTACAATTACCAATTTCTACAGCCGCAAAGGAAACTAAAGAAAAGTAACGTTTTTTGTGTTTTACTAGCAAATTAATTCAAAATCCCAAATTTAAAATCCCAATTATCTGACTTTTGTAAAAAAGCAACTTCTCGGCAATTACAAATTTCCACTACTATGTTTATTGTTCTTCAGCCTTGTGGGCTACTTCTGGCTACCCGCAGATCGTCATGCCGAAATCCAAAAAGATTGCCAATCCCATCAATCTCAATGATCCACAATACTATATCAACCGAGAGTTAAGCTGGCTGGAATTTAATAACAGAGTGTTGCATGAAGCCTTTGACTCACGCACACCACTTTTAGAAAGACTGAAGTTTTTAGCTATCTTCAGTTCTAATTTAGATGAGTTTTTCATGGTGCGAATTGCTGCTTTAAAGCAACAAGTAGAAGCAAAGGTAACTCAGTTAACACCCGATGGCCGTACCCCGCAACAACAGTTAGATGATATTCGGTTGCACCTTAGCCCGCAAGTAGTTAAACAGCATCAGCATTTTGAAGAAGTCTTGCGTCCGCTACTAGCCAACCACGGCATTCATATCCTGGATTACATTAATTTAAACCAAAAACAACGGACTTATTTAGATAATTATTTTGAAGAACAAATCTTTCCCGTTTTGACTCCTTTGGCCGTTGACCCTAGCCATCCTTTCCCCTACATTTCCAATCTCAGTTTAAATTTGGCAGTGGTGGTCAAAAACCCAGATACCGAAGAAGAATTTTTCGCCAGAGTCAAAGTCCCAAGTGTGTTACCCAGATTTTTGCCTTTACCGCCAGAGTTGGGTATTCAAGAAAATGGCCATACAGCCAACTGGACAGGTGTACCTTTAGAACAAGCGATCGCTCATAACCTACACACTCTGTTTCCAGGGATGAATATCCAAGAATACCATCCCTTCCGCATTACCCGTGATGCTGATTTAGCATTGGAAGAAGATGAAGCCGATGATTTGTTGTTAGCCATTGAACAAGAATTACGCAAACGCCGGATTGGTGGTAGTCCCGTCAGAATCGAAATTCAATCCCAAACCCCAGAACCAATCCGCACAAGGTTATTACAAGATTTAGATTTAACCGACAGCGATGTTTATGAGGTCGATGGTTTATTGGGTTTACGCGATTTGATGTATTTTCTGGCTTTACCTTTGCCAGAACTGAAAGATCCTCCCCGTCAATCTGTTGTTCCTTCTCGTCTACAAAGGTTGCGCGAACCGAATGTAGATGAAGATGTGTTGGAAATGGAAGAAGGCAAAGATTTTTTTTCGGTGATTAGGGAAAAGGATCTTTTCGTCCACCATCCTTATCAATCTTTTTCCGCAACAGTGGTGCGGTTTATCACCCATGCAGCCCATGACCCGAATGTACTGGCCATCAAAATGACCCTTTACCGGACTTCCGGTGATTCGCCAATCGTTAACGCTTTAATTGCTGCGGCTGAAAATGGCAAGCAAGTATCAGTCTTAGTAGAATTAAAAGCCCGATTTGATGAAGAAAATAATATTTACTGGGCTAGGCGTTTAGAACGGGTGGGAGTACACGTTGTTTATGGGTTAGTTGGTTTAAAAACCCATTGCAAAACCGTGATGGTAGTGCGGCGCGAAAAAGACAGAATGCGTCGTTATGTGCATATCGGCACAGGAAATTATAACCCCAAAACTGCAAGACTATATACCGATTTAGGATTGTTTAGTTGTCGTGAAGAATTAGGCGCTGATATTACAGATTTGTTTAATTTTTTAACTGGCTATTCCCGGCAAAAATCCTATCGAGAATTATTAGTTGCACCTGTGAATATGCGCGATCGCTTTTTGTCTTTAATTCAGCGCGAAATCGAAAATGTCAAAAATGGTTTTTCTGGGCGCATTGTTGCCAAAATGAACTCCCTTGTTGACCCACAAATCATCGCCACTTTATACGAAGCTTCCCGCGCTGGTGTACAAATCGATTTGATTATTAGGGGCATTTGCTGTTTACGTCCAGGAATCAAGGACATCAGTGAAAACATTCGCATAATCAGCATTGTCGGTCGCTTTTTAGAACATTCCCGCGTCTATTATTTCTACAACAATGGTCAAGAAGAAATCTATATTGGTAGTGCCGACTGGATGCGCCGCAACTTAGATCGGCGAGTGGAAGTGATTACCCCAATCAAAGATCAAGATATTGCTAAAGATTTGCAAGAAATCTTAGGAATTATGCTGGCAGATAACCGCCAAGCTTGGGAATTACAAGCTGATGGTACTTATATCCAACGCCGTCCCGGAGATGATTGTCCCGAAACACATTCACAAATAACTCTGATGAATATGGCACTCCGTTCTACAGGCGGAACACCGAATTTACTAGATGCTCAAAAGAGTTTTTCCTACACTGATAACTAGTAAAAATTTGATTTTTTTAGTAAAGTTTAATTTTTCCGTATTTTCTCTATGTAAATTGGTTGATAAAACAGGAGTTATCAACCATAAGATAGAGTAATTATCGGGACTAGCTCTCATAAACTATAAACATTGTTGTCACTAATTTTTTACCCTTGAATGTTAATGCTCTCCTGTGAGTCTTCTGTGTTACGTGTTCTCGTGGTTGATGACCATGAACTAACTCGTCTAACCCTACAATTGGCTTTTTCTTGTCAAGAGAATATTCAAGTTGTGGGGTTAGCGAGTAACGGTCAAGAAGCGATCGAAATGGTAAAATGCTGTCGTCCTGATGTGATTGTTTTAGATTTACAAATGCCCATCATGGACGGGTGGAGTGCTTCGAGTCAAATTAAAGCCATTTCTCCCCAGACTCAAATACTTGCTTACTCTTCAGTAGAAGAGGCTAAATCTCCTCGCGCCACAGGAATGGCTAATTTCGATGATTTTTGTAAAAAAGATGTCTCAACCTCTGAACTCATCGCTTTAGTCAGACAATTAGGCAAACGTAGAGGCGACAGTGAAATTATGCGATAAATAATTTGGCGCAAATGCTATGTTGACTTAGCCTTGGCTCATGGGTGGAGAGCTAGTAATGTTTTGTTATTGAGAAGCGTCGGCATCACTTTTGTATTATCAGAGATACCGACGCAATTTTTAGTACAAATTAATTATTTCCCGTTTCTGGGATAGTACGTTTATATTCATCAAGTAAGTCATCTAGTTCTTCTAAAGCTTGATTGACATCTATTCTCAAAGTTCCTAAATTTGGCTGTTCTAAGAGACTCAAAAGATAGTCGCGTTTGCTTTGAACTGCTGCAACTCGTTCTTTTATAGTTTGTAAATCCATTGTTTATCTGCCTTTGATTAACTACAGTCCAGTTTAAAGTTAGCGCAAAATCAGGCAAAGCTTGAACAACTCGACGAAAGTTATACGGCTGTCATCATCTGTGACACATAGCCGATGATAATAAAACTAATGTCTTAATAAATATTATCTTCTGCTCATGTTACGCCAAATCTCTTTGGGAACTCTAGGTTTAACAGTTGGTAGCATATTAACCCTTGTTGGCTTCATTGCCTATGCTGCGAATAATGCCACTCTCAATCTTGTGGGGTTTTTTTATGGTTTTCCCTTGTTATTGGGGGGACTAGCACTCAAAGCCAATGAACTTAAACCAATACCCTTCAGCCAAGTCACAGCACCATCGGTATTATCTCTGCGTGAGCAGCAAGCAACTGTCACGCAAAATAAAATCCGCAAAGACATCACTCGGTATTGTTATGGTCAAGATGCTCACTTGGATGCAGCACTTTCTTACTTAGGTCTCAGCCCCACCGACGAAGAAAGACCAATTGTTACAGGTTTAAGGGAAGAGGAAACTAATGGTGCTTACACCTTAATTTTAGAATTTGATTCTCCTGATATACCCATTCATGTTTGGCAACAAAAACAAGAAAAAATGACCAGTTACTTTGGCCCTGGAGTAGAGATCAAAATCACTCAGCCCGATGCAGATAAAATAGAGTTAGCGTTGCTTACTAGTCAATAGTCAACGGTCAATGGTCAATAGCAATAAATATTAATTATTAGCTATTGACTGTGCGATCGCCTAATGACGATTGACCGACAATCACTTTTCTAACCGAACTGCATACCACTGCAAATATTGACCCGCACCAACATCCAATTCGCAACTAGTATCGATGAGATATTGAACTCTAGCTTCTAAAGACTCAATATTTTGTAAATCTGGTGGTAAATCTTGAGAATTGATGGTCTGTAAAACTGTTTTCAGCTTGTCAAATAACTCTGATGCTGTGAGAAATTGTTCTGGTTGGTTAGTTTCTAACACCACAAAGTTATCTTGTTGATACATTAAAGAGTCTGGCATAGCAGTAATTGAGTTAATTTAAATTTATTTTTATTAAATATTTTAGCGGTAATAAGATTATTTAAACAATTTTTCTGTAAGTGTGACTTCGTATATTCTAGTATTTAAATAAAGATTATTTAAAAGCTTATCTATGATTTTTTGTTACCTCCCAATTATGCAGATTGAAATCAGCAATTTTACTTAACTCGAAAGTAAGTTGACCTTTAAAAAATAAAGTTTTTTGTACAGCTTGATATTAACACTGTTTAATCTGGGTAATTGCTCATCAATTTAAAGGTCTGAGATTTCCCTAAAGGTAGTAATCAAGGACGTTCTAGCGTTTTTCAGACTTAGTTTAGTTGTTTTCTCAGCTATACCTTGTCATAGCTAAGAATCTGCTGAGTATTTGCCTAAAGTCAGTTGAGAATCTAATGAAAATTCTTATAGAGTTAAAGTTTTATCTGGATAGTAACTGAGTCACGTCACTGGGGAAATATAATCATAAGCCTTCTTTGCAAAGCTAGAGCAACCCAAGTAAAAATTGCTTTTCCCTTGTCAGTAAATTGTCTATGAAACCAATTTATCTAAATTTTTCTTTACTAAAGCTGATTAAATATTCTCTTTGCCTAAAAAAATTGATTGTGCAGTCGGACAGGTTGGGTAGAAAATTTCTAGCCATGATGGCAAAATTGTGCGATCGCACCCTCCATGATCAGTCAGTAGTGCTAACAAGCACTCACTTGACGAGGAAGTTCAAACATCTTACAAAACATAGACCATTGCAGTACGACCAAGCTTTACTGCGGTCATGAACTTTCAGCTAGTTGCCTTCCAGTAAGATTGACTGTCACAAAATCTTACTCAATGGCTATCTTTTTGTGTTATGCAGGTTTTCCAGCTTACTCTTCGTCGATACTTTCATTTTCTGTGGAACGCAATTCATGTCAGGCTTAAGCTCATTTTCTCTACCTAAACAACCTCCAGTAATTCTGGTGGCTGATGATGATAAGACCATCCGCTTGCTGTTGCGTGAAGCTATGGAACAAGAAGGCTATCGAGTTGTTGAGGTTGCAGATGGCAAGCAGTGTTTAGATGCCTATGAGACTGTCAAACCCGACATAGTATTGCTAGATGCAATCATGCCTGTTATGGATGGCTTTACTTGTTGTAAAAACCTGCTCCAAATTGCCAGAAATAACCTGATGTCAGCATTGGCAAATCTTGATACTGACTCTGCTACAGGCAACACCGTGATTTCCAAATTATGGGAACGCACACCTATATTAATGATTACGAGTTTGAATGATGCAGAATCTGTAGACCGTGCTTTTGAAGCAGGAGCCTCTGATTATGTTACCAAGCCAATTCATTGGGCAGTTTTGCGCCAGCGTTTACGTCGTCTACTACAACAAGCGCAAGTATATAAACAATTAGAAGCAGCCAACCTAGCTTTACAACAACTTGCTAATGTTGATGGCTTAACAGGTCTGGCTAATCGCCGTCGTTTTGATGAATATCTGAATACTCAATGGATAAATTTAGCACAGGAAGAATCTCCTCTGTCATTAATCTTATGTGATATCGATTATTTCAAATTTTATAACGATCAATATGGTCATCCAGCCGGGGATGTTTGTTTGCAGAGAGTGGGTGCTGTTTTGAGCAAAAATGCACAAAAACATCATGATTTAGTAGCTCGTTATGGTGGCGAAGAATTTGCTGTAGTTATGCCAAATACTCCTGCTGCTGGTGCATTTCATGTAGCCACGGCAATGCAAGCCGGTGTTAACAACTTACAAATTGTTCACGATGCGTCTGCGGTAAATGAGTATGTCACGCTGAGTATCGGCGTAGCTACCCTAACTCCTACATGGGAATCTTCACCTTCTGATTTGATTGTGGCCGCAGATAAAGCACTTTACACCGCCAAGGCTGAAGGGCGTAATCGGATTATTCTCAGATAAAGTAGGGGAAAGAATTAAAAGTAGAGACGTTGTATACAACATCTCTACAGGATTTCTATAGTGCAGCCTCTCATAAAATTGGTATAACTGCTGTGGCTATGGCTAGAAAAATAATGAATAACAATACAAAAAAGAAGCCTAAATAGGCTTCTTAGTTAAAAACAAGTATTGAAACTGGAACTATTTAACGGTAACTTTACCGCCAGCTTCTTCAATCCGTTTCTTAGCATCTTCAGCAGCTTCTTTAGTGATCGCTTCTTTGATTGGCTTAGGAGCAGCTTCTACCAAGTCTTTAGCTTCTTTCAAGCCTAGACCAGTCAACTCACGTACAATCTTCAGTACGGCAATCTTCTTATCAGCAGGAACAGATTCCAGAATTACGTCGAACTCTGTTTTTTCTTCAACAGGTTCAGCAGCAACAGCACCAGTAGGAGCCGCAACAGCTACACCAACGGGAGCAGCAGCACTTACACCAAAAGCTTCTTCAATTTGCTTAACTAATTCAGCAGCTTCTAGTAAGGTCAAGGATTTCAACTGTTCTAAAATGTTATCGGTTGTTGCAGACATTGATGTAACTCCGTAATGTTTGATTAGTTAATTTGTCATTTGTCATTTGTCATTTGTGATTACCACTGACTATTGACTCTTGACTAAAGAAGTCTAAAGAATGAAAAAAATCAGTAAATAAGCCATTTTTGAATAATCGGCTTATTTCACACTTCATACTTCATACTTCATACTTTATTCAGCCGCGCTTCCTTGTTCTTGTTCAGCCACAGCTTGCAAAGCACGAGCCAAGCCACCAGGAACTTCGTTGATACCAACAGCAATTTTGGTAGCCAATGCGTTGATAGCTCCAGCAATTTGACCCATGAGTTGTTCTTTGGATGGCAAGTCTCCTAAAGCCTTGACATCAGCTTCTTTCAGCAGACGGCCTTCCATGACACCGCCACGCATTTCGGTTTTCTTGGTGGCTTTTTGGAAGTCTTGGTAAGCCTTAATTGCTGAAGAGAAATCTTCTTTGACTAATAAAAAGGCAGAAGAACCTTTCAGCAACTCAGACAGTGGTTGCCATTTTTCGTCTTCTTGAATGGCAATACCCATTAAGGTATTTTTTGTTACCTTACAAGTAGTGCCTGTAGGACGCAGCCGCCGCCGTAAATCTGTGATTTCGGCAACTGTTAGCCCTTGGTATTCAATTACCAGTGCTAAAGTTGACTCACTCAAAGATTGTTTGAGGTCAGCTACTATTTCTTGTTTGTTTTCTAACGTTCTACCCATCTTGTTTCACCTCCAAGGGCAAAATCAGCGATTTCCCTGCTTGTGTGTTGTAGTTCTGAACAACCAAAAACAATAAACCCCAGTTTTTTGAACCGGGGTTTCGCAGCAAAACTCTTGACGCTGTAGTGTCTACGCCTTGTAGGTAGTACTTCAGGCAGTGAGAGTTTTCACCTCGGCAGGATATTAAGCTATTCGCACCTGCTGTCTCCGGTTTGAACTATTTAGTTTTAGGGGAGTGGTGAGTTGGGAGTAGTGAGTAGGGTTTTGCTCTCCTACTCCCTCAACCCTATTCCCATTTCTTATGCAGCTTCGGTCAGTTTTAAATCCCGTAAAGCGGTGATGTCAACTTTAATTGCAGGCCCCATCGTAGCAGATACATAGAAGGTTCGCCAATAGCGGCCTTTTGCTCCCGAAGGACGGTTACGGTCAATTGTTTCTTGTAACGCCTTCAAGTTTACTAACAAATCTTCTGGGGAGAAACCTGCCTTACCAAACATAACATGAACAATACCTGTACGGTCAGCCCGGAATTCTAATTTACCAGCTTTGAATTCAGCGATCGCACTTGCAATGTCAAATGTTACTGTACCACCTTTGGGGGATGGCATCAAACCACGGGGGCCTAGTAATTTACCTAGTTTCGCTACCTGTGGCATGACATCTGGTGTAGCAATGAGTTTATCGAAATCCATCATCCCTTTTTGGATTTCGTCAATCAATTCTTCCGAACCAACAATATCAGCACCAGCGTTGGTTGCTTCTGTGACTTTTTCACCTCTAGCGATAACTGCTACCCTGACAATTTGCCCTGTGCCTTTGGGTAGTGCTACCGTTGTCCGCAACTGTTGGTCTGTATACTTGGGATCAATTCCCAGCCGGATATGCGCTTCGGCGGCTTCGGGGAATTTTGCTGTTGCTGTTTCTTTGAGTAGTGTTAAAGCTTCTATGGGCGCGTAGTCCCTATCCTCTACTTTTGCTTGCAGTTCTCGCAAGCGACGTGATATTTTTTTTGTCATTTTTTTCTCCTGGGGTCAATGGCGAAGCTTGGCTTCTCCCCCGATAGTTTTTTAAGTGCTGAGTGCTGAGTGCGAAGTTATATTCTTTCCTTCTGCCTCCTGCCTTCTTGTACTATTCAGTGATAGTTACGCCCATGTTTTTAGCGGTTCCGGCCACAATGTTCATTGCCGCGTCGATGTCGTTGGCGTTGAGGTCGGGTAACTTGGTTTGAGCAATTTCCCGCAATTGCGCTTTGGTAATGGAACCAACTTTCTTTTTGTTAGGTTCGTTGGAACCTCTTTCGATTTTCGCTGCTTTGCGAATCAATACTGATGCTGGTGGGGTTTTGAGTACAAATGTAAAACTCCGGTCTTCATAAACGGAGATTTCTACAGGGATAACCATACCAGCTTGATCGGCTGTTTTGGCGTTGTACTCTTTGCAGAACATCATGATGTTCACACCATGTTGACCCAATGCGGGGCCAACTGGTGGTGCTGGGTTGGCTTTTCCAGCATTCAGGGCCAGTTTAATGACCGCTACTACTTTTTTCGCCATTTGTATTTAGCTCTGTTTTTCTACCTGATTGAATTCCAATTCAACGGGTGTATCTCTGCCAAAAATCGAGAGCAAGGCTTTGAGTTTACTACGCTCTGGACTGACTTCAATCACCTCGCCTTCAAAGTCCTTAAATGGGCCAGAAAGCACGACAATTTTATCACCTGTAGCCATGTCAATTTTGAGGACTGGCTCTTGTTCGGTGGTTTGTTTAAATATCCGCTCGACTTCTGAGTAACTCAGAGGTACTGGTTTAACGTGGCCACGACCTTTGGCACTGCCACGTTTTTGTTCTGCGCCGACAAAGTTGATCACATGAGAGGTGTTACGTACTACCTGCCATGTATCATCATTCAGCACCATTCTGACTAGCACATAGCCAGGAAAGACTTTTTCTTCTGTATGCTGGCGACTGCCATCTTTCCGAATTTTGACTGCTGGCGTATGCGGAATTTCGACTTGAATGATTTTGTCGGCAACGTCAAAGGTTTGGATGCGTTGTTCCAAGTTGGTTTTGACGCGCTTTTCACAGCCGGAGGCTACTTGTACTGCATACCACCGCGCTTCTTTAAGCGCCGCTTCTGCTGTTTCCTCTGACTGCAAATTTGAGTTAAGTGGGTCGTCTGTTGCAAAAGTCATCAGAACACCTGTTTTGCGGCCCAAGCAAACAATCCATCCACCAAATAAATCAAAGATGCGGAGAGTGTCACCATTAACAGCACGGCTGCTGATTCGCTCACTAGCTGTCTGCGACTTGGCCAAACTACTTTTTCAAGTTCTTCTTTTGTGCCTTGAACAAAGTTTTGGATGTTTAGACCGCCAGTGTTTTCCGGCATTTCAGCTTCATTTTTTTTCGCCACTGTTGTTTATCCCCCCGTTTCTTGTACAGCTATATCCTGCTTAGTTTTATCTCAGGTTTACAGCTTTGATTCCAGCCTGCTGACTTGCAGCAAAAATTCTCTAAAGTATAAAACAATTATACCCGAAATGGTAAACACTAACTACGTTGCTGGTAGAAGTGCTACTGTTTCGGGTTTTGTTTTTGCTTGCGAGCGCGCCCTGGAGGACTTGAACCCCCGACATCAGGTTTTGGAGACCTGCGTTCTACCAACTGAACTAAGAGCGCACAGGTTGGTTTTGATTCGGTGATTGCGCTGAACTTTTATTTAGTTTAACGCAATTGCGATTCTGATTGTACATGATTTTTGTCGGGGAAGCAACTTAGCGGCAAAAGCCGCTTGTTAATTGAGATTTCTCTCATACCCTGAGCAAAAAATTACAAAGGACGGTCGAAGCGTTGCTTGATCCGAGTTGCTTTACCAACGCGATCGCGCAGGTAGTAAAGTTTAGCACGGCGTACTTTACCACGGCGGACAACTTTAATGCTGTCAATGCGTGGAGAATGTAATAAAAATACGCGCTCTACACCTACTCCTTGAAACACACGACGAACTGTAATAGTTTCGTTAATACCGCCATTGCGTTTAGCAATCACAACGCCTTCGTAGGGTTGGACGCGGTATTTGTCGCCTTCTTTGATTTTCACACCGACTTTGACTGTATCGCCCACATAAATGTCGGGCAAGTTAGATTTTAATTGTTCCGCTTCTATGGAGCGGATAATCTCTTGAGCGTTCATAGCTTATCTGCTGAAAAACCCACAATCATCAATAATAAATCGAAAATCGACTTTCAGTCTAGTAATATTTAAGATTTAAAATTTTACCCGATCCGACATATCCCAAAATGAAGGCTATATTGCATAAAGCTTTGCTACAGGTGTGATGTTTATGAAATTTAGCATTGTGATCACTACCTATAACCGCGTCAGCTTACTGCGTCGAGCCGTTGATTCTGCCATCAACCAGACAATTCCTTGCGAAGTAATTGTAGCTGATGATTGTTCCACTGATGACACACAAGTCTACGTAGAAAGCTTAGGTGATAGAGTAATTTACCATCGTAATCAGGTAAATCAAGGTCATGCAGCGACGGTAAACGCAGGAGTGAAACAAGCCAGTGGTGACTGGATTAAGTTTTTAGATGATGATGATTATCTAGCTGATAATTGTATCGAAGAGATGGCAAAGGCGATCGCTCTTTGTCCAAGTGCGGTGATTTGCTCTTGTGTGGCGGCTCAGGTGAATGAACATGAAGTAGAACTCAGTCGCACTCCTCAGCTTGGACATGGGTTGGCTTTTTCTGTTCCTCAAGCGGATATTCACTACGGAATGCTGTTGGAATTATTGCCTTTTGGTACACCTGTGCAAGTTGCTTGTAGCCGTGATGCTTTTTGTAAAACAGGTGGTTGGGATTCCCAACTTGATGCGAATTGTGATGATATAGATTCTTGGCTGAGAATTGTCCAATTTGGTGATGCTATTTTTCTGAATCAATGTCTAGCTTATCGCACCATTTGGCCGGGTGCTTATAATCATAAATTCGCCGTATCGAAAAGATTAGAGACAAATATTTTAATCAAGGAGAAAATTTATAATTTAGTTGATAAAAATCATCATAATCATCTTCCTAAGATGGAGGATATCAAAAAATATCTCATATTACATTGGGCGTTTGTTGCACTCAAGCAGAAAAATTTTGTAGTCTTTCTGAGGATGTTTTATCAATCTGCTTTCTCGCTGATGGTCTGGAAAATTCTCTTAACTATTATTTGCTTTCGCAATTTACATTTTCAAAATAACCTGATCACAAAATCTGTTCTATATTATTAAATACTAGATAATTTCTGGATATAAATACGATTTATCAACTTTTATAGAGACGTTGTATACAACGTCTCTAGCTGAAGATTAACGAACTTTGATTGATGGCAAAATTAGTAATACCTGTTCTTCAACTTATCAAACTTGATGAGTATTGTCTTGAGCCATCCGAAATCTAAGATATCGTGCAGCAGCGTGTAAAAACACGGAATAATAAACAGCGTTAATACAGTCGCTAAGGATAAGCCAGAAAACACAACTACGCCCAAGGGTTGTAAAAATTCTGCGCCTTCACCAATTCCCAATGCTAAGGGAAACATCCCTAACACGGTGGTAATGGTGGTCATGAGTACAGGACGTAAACGTTGAGGTGCAGCTTGTAAAATTGCTGTTTTGCGGTCGATGTTGTCTTTTTCTCGAAGTTGGTTAGCTAACTCAACCATGATGATGGCATTGTTCACTACAATACCGACCAGTAACACAGCACCAACTATCACTGTGGCACCAATAGCAGTTTGAGTGATATACAGACCGAAAATTCCCCCAGCTAATGCTAACGGAATGGTAAACATAATTACCAAAGGGTCGATGAGGGAATTGTACTGCACTGCCATGACTACAAATACTAGAAATGTTGCTAATCCACCTAATAGTTGCAGTGAACTTTGGAGTTGTTGATTTGATTCGGCGGCGGCGCTAGGTAAGACACTTACACCTTCTGGTAAATCAAGATTATTAATTACGTTTCTCACCTGTTCTATGGCTTGGCTTAAACTCGCACCTTCGGTTAAATTACCAGCAAAGATAACAACTTGACGCTGGTTGATACGCTGAATTTCTCCGGGTGCTTGCCCTTCCACAATTTTGGCAACATCACTTAAGCGGACTTGGTGATTATTATCAACAAATAACGGTAATCTTTCTAATTGAGATGGGGCTTGCACATCTGTTTCATTTAACTTGACGCGGACATCAACTAAGCGGTTGCCGCGTTGTAATTGGGTAGGAACGCTACCTTCTAGGGCAGTTTGAATTGTATCGCCAATATCTGTAGTGGTTAAACCCAAGGCAGAAACGCGCTCCCAGTCTGGCAGAATTTGAATTTCTGGCTGGCGTTCATCGGCATCGGGACGAAATCTGGCGAGGGTAGCTTGTTCTTCTAAGGCGGCTAAGACTTGACGACCGGCTTGTTGTAAGGTTTCTGGGTCGTTTCCTTGCAAAATTACGTCAACGTCTGCACCACGCACAGGGGAGTTATTGAGAATCAAACCCCGCACTTGTCCGGGTGAAAGGCGCAGGCGAATTCCGGCTAAGTTTAGTTTGTCAAGTTCTTGGGTGACTCGTTCCACATAAGCTTCGACATTTGTACCAGGTTTGAGGGTAATGTTGCTAGTACCGCGTAAAGGGTTGGCGTTGGTGGTGTTGCCAAATAAGGCTCCGCCAGATGTGGAAAAGATATATTCTGTTTCTGGTTGGTTGCGAAGAAGTTCATCTACCGCATTCATGACTTTGATGTTAGTTTCCAAGGGTGTACCCGGAGGAAACTGAGCGTTTAAGTTAGCTTGTCCGGTATTAATTCTGGGGAGGATTTCTTGGGGAATTTGGGGAGCCATCCACAAACTACCGCCACCGAATAAGAGGAGGGCGATCGCAACTGTAACTATCCGCCAGCGTAATATCATACTTAAAAAGCCGCCATATCCTCTGGTGGCAGCATCAAAGCGGCGATTAAATTCTTTGAGCAGCCAAAATTCACTCAAACGGCTCGAAAATTTCCATCCCAGCATTCGAGATGCCATCATCGGCACAACGGTAACGGCAATTAAAATCGAAGCTGCGACGGAAAAGCTAATTGTCAAAATTAATTCATTAAATAGCAGGGCGATAAATCCACCAATCAGCAGAAATGGTAATACTGCGACTAAGTTGGTACTAGTAGAAGCGATTAAGGCTGATTCGACTTCGCGGCTACTTTGTTCTGATTGATTAATTAATTGTTGCTGGTTTAATTTGCTTCGGTTACTTTTGCCTGGTGTCATACCCGCACCTTCGGCAATATTCTCTAACATCACGATGGAATTATCCACCACAATACCCACACCCAAGGCTAAACCACCCAAACTAAAAACGTTGATGGATAAGCCAAACAACCCCATCAAGATAATTGCGGCGAGGGTGGCTAGAGGGATAGCCAGGACAATGATAAAGGTTTGCCGTAGAGAACCTAAAAACAGGAGAACTGCGATCGCTGCCAGCCCTGTCCCAATTAACCCCGAACTTGTAACATTAGAAATAGAATTACGAATAAACTTTGATTCGTCCAAAGTTGCGGTAATTACTGTTCCTTCAGGAATCACGCCAGACTGGCGCAGTTCTTCTAGGCGTTTTTTCACATTATCAACCACGTTGATGGTATTAGCATCTGGTTGTTTTTGAACACTAATTCTGACGGCTGGTTCACCATTCAAAGAAACGAAAACCCTTTGCAATTCTGAGCCGTCTATCACTTCGGCAAAGTCTCGCAGATAAACACGGCGAGTCGGAACTGTTGATTGAGTATTACTCGTGTTAGCGGCAGATACTTCAAAGGATAAATTTCGCAATTCTTCTGCACTGCGAAACCTCCCGACAGTCCGAGTTAATGGTTCAGAATTCTGCCCTAAAATACGACCGCCGGAAATATCTTGGTTACGGTCTCTTAATTCATCTAAAACATCCGTTAAACCTACACCCAAGGCTTGTAGGCGGTCTAAATCAATGTTGACTCTGACTTCTTCCGGGACTCCTCCCGAAACATCTACCCCAGCTACCCCAGGAACAACACCCAGTTCACGGGCGAGTTCTTCTTCGGCAAAAACACGTAAATCTACACCTTGTAAAGCAGGTGAAGTTAGTGCCATTTCATAAACAGGTAACTGGGAAGGATCTACTTTGAATATGCGTGGTGATTCTAAGGTATCTGGTAAAGTCCCTCTGGCGCGGTTAAAGGCTGCTGTCGCATCGTTTAAGGCTTGGTCAATATTGCCTCCCGGTTGAAAGTATAAATCTAAACTGATTTGCCCTTCACGGGTTTGGGAAAATACTTGCAATACACCTTCAGTTGCAGAAAAAGCTTCTTCTAAAGGCTTGGTGACTTCATCAATTGCTACTTCTGGGGAAATTCCTGGTGCTTGTATCCGCACCCCAATCCGGGGATAGGTAATTGATGGGAGTAAATCTACGGGCAGCTTAACGATAAAAAAGACACCCATAATAATTACTGCCAAGGTAAGCATGAGCGTACCAATGTGTTGACGTATTGAGATGGCGCTGATACTAAACCCGCCACTTTTCTGGACTTGCTGCATGAATGATTGCACTCCAAATCTAAATTCTTAATTTCTAGTTCTGGGTTGTGTAGAATTTGATTCGTCTGTTTCGGAGAGAATTGAAAGACGGACAGGGTTTCCTGGTTTTAAAGGTCTACCACTGCGAACTACGTAGCGTTCTCCTGGTTTTAAACCTGATAAAATTTCTACTTTGCCATCAGCTTTTTTCCCCAAGGTGACGGTACGCGCTGTTACTTTTGGTTGTCCTGGGGTGTCTGTCAGGACAAATATAGTGCCATCTGTTTGGTTTTCAGCAGGTTGTTTGTCTGTGGCTGGTTTTTGAATGGCGGTTTGCGAAACGACAACTCGCGGTTGGGTTTGGTTTTCAAAGTTAACTCTGGCTAACAGTCCGCTACCAATATTGCCGTTACTGTTGGGAACTTCTACTTCTACGGGGATGAGCCTTGCTGTGGCATCGGCGGTGGGAGATATGCGGATGACTCTACCTGTTAAGCTTCGTTGGGGAAAGGCATCTAACCGTACTTGTACTGATTGCCCTGGTCTAATTTTTGCGAGTTCTAATTCGGAAACTTGGACGACGACTTTGACGCGGCTAAAGTCACCAATTTGGATCACTTCACCGCCTGCTTGCAACAGGTTGCCCGGTTCTGTAACTTTGCTTGTGACTACGCCACTGATGGGGGAAACTAGTCGGGAGTAAGAACGGCGTTCTTTGGCTTGAGCCACCACTGCTTGTTGTGCCAAGACTCTGCCTTGGGCTGCGGCGACGGCTTGTTGTTCTGTGCGGACTTGCTCAGTAGCAGCTCGTAAAGCTTGGGCGGCGGTTTGGGCTTGAGTACCTGCTTGTTCGGCAGTTTGCTCGGCGATCGCACCTTCTCTGTATAATTTTTGTTGTCTTTCGGAGTCGGCTTGTGCCTGCACCATTTGTAACCGCAGTCTTTCTACTTCTGCACGGGCGTTACTTACCTGGGTTTCGGCTCTGGCTACATCTGATTTTTGGGCGGCGAGTTCGGCTTCGGCTTGTTTTAAATCTGTTAACAGCAAGGCATCATCTAACTGGCCGATGTTCTGCCCCTTGCTAACCCGATCGCCAACATCTACATTTAAGGATAATAGCCGCGCTTCTACTTGCGATCGCAGCGATACTATCCGAAAGGGAATGGTTGTACCTGTATATTCTGGCTGTTTTTCCAGTGTATCTGTCCGGGCGATCGCTACATCTACAGGTGTCGCACCACCTTGTTGTCCGCCTCGACGTTGTTGTGACTGTGCTTCGGCTGCTTCTTTCGGTAGGGATGCACAACTAGCTGAAAGTAATCCTGTGGTGAATAAACAAGCAAACAATGATATGAATTTCTTGGTTTTACTGTCAGGAAACATCCGTTTGTTGATTGGGTTTTCTGCGTAAATATTGGCGGTTAAATCTAACTGGCTATTCATCACTGGGATTTGAGCTATGTAGGTTTGCTGTTTCATCGATTTTTGCGGTTGTGGGTGGCAAATGATTGATTTTGCTTATATATAAAGTTTTTCCGAAAATAGCAGCCTTTTATACTCAAGCCATTCTGAATATATGTCTCTAGATAGAAGCATTGATAATAAATTAATGTTGAGACATATCTTTTTGTGTCAATTTTTACTACTTTTACTAAATAAAAGTTTCACAAAAATATCCTCCCTGCTTGTGCAGATGTATAACGGTTTTATCTGCAATAGAATTCAGATAAAGCTATGTTTTCCTCATATCTTGACCATAAGCCTTAGATATGAAGATTTTGACAAATCAAATTTTGTGCTAGTTCTTGCCAGAATTTTGGCATTAGCAATGGTGAAATAACTATATTTAGTTTTACTAAGTATACCTAATATATACTAACAAAGCTGCTAAAAAAGCAATCGGCAAGTCTGAGTATTTATGAGATAGATTAAAAAATCTAAACTGTAATTGTCTTTTGTCACCATGTAGTATATGAACAAACGCTATTTTTTAGGATAGACGAGGACAATAACGAGTGACATCACCGCTAAGACTGACTCAAACCGCTAACGAAGCCGAAATTACAGAATTTTTCCAAAAATCAGCCGGTCAGTGGCGATCAGAAAGACGCTACTATACTTTGCCAGAAGGTGAAACCAAAGAAATGGTGAGTATGATTACCATTCGGTTTTTAGACCAAGGATGCGCTGAATTACAAAAGCTGGCACAACTGCATGAGTTACCTGATATGGTTAGTTTGATTTGTGGTGCAGAAGTAATTTGGAATAGTACAGATAAACTAAAGGGTAGACAAGAATCTCAAGGTTCGACATTATTTGGTGTATTAGGAAATATTTTGTACCGCGATCGCGGTTTTGCCACATCCAAACCCATCACCGCCGAATATCATTTTCCTAATTCGGAAACTCTGTGCTTGCGAACTGAGTATAATGGCTCAGTGTTTGAGGAAGAATTAAAGTTAATTGGGAATAAATATCGCACCAGACAAACAATTATCTCTCGCTCTGGTGAGCAGTTAATGATAGGTCAATATTTAGAAAAGCGAATTGACAATCTAGATATCTAGTTTGCTATCCCAATGTGAATAGGTATAGACAAGACAATGCTGATGAAAGTCTTGTTATAAAATTGAGGTAGGGTGGTTAATCCATCCTACAATTATTTTTTCAGCAATCACCTACCTTGTGAGGAAGGTAATTATGTCAAAGGCAATCCAAAATATTTTGACTCAAATAGCTGAAGATACAGCAGATGATTATGCTTTAAATCAAATTATACATAAATTAGAATCTGATTTTCAAATAAAGAGTAATGTCAGAATTTTAGAAGAAATTAAAAGAAATTTTTTCTGTATAGAAAACTTGATAAAAGAAAAAGTAAAAACCAAAAAAGTCAAGAAAAATAGCGAATATAGCGAATTTTATGAAAATCTTTATAATATTCTACACAACATAATAATTTTATTAGGGGAAGTTTTAAATAATGAACACTCCTTATTTCAAGAACTTTTAAGACTTCAAAATAGCTGTAAATGGAAATATTACCTTTGCGAGGTTGGATATCTAATAGAAGGTGCAGATAAATATCTTAACCATGAAACAAAAGAAATAAGAGACTTTCAAAAATTTTTCACTAACCATCTGAAAGCCGTAAAAATATTTCTTAAAGCAATAGAAGAATGTTATATCTATTTGGAAGAAAAAGAAATATATAGGTTTTTCAGACCTATATTATCCTTACTTCAAGTGTTTGAGAATCTAGAACAGGAAATAGAAGCTCAATACAAACCACTTGTCAAAAAAATAATTGTCACAACTAAGGCTATATTATGGGATATTAACAGAATTAAAGACACAAAATTTTCTGAATCTAAGCCAACCGTTGCCAATTTACAAAAATATCTTGAAAGTTCATCGGGTTGGCAAGGTGATGATTTTGAGGAGTGTTTAGAATTGATCAATGAGATGAGACGAAATTGAGGGTGTGGTGTATTTAATAGATACGAATCATTGTAGCTACATAATTAATAGAGATGAGCAAGTCATACAAAAAATTTCTAGCCTCAACGAATCAGACAAATTAGCCATCAACACAACTATTTACGGAGAATTGATCATGATGGCGAAAAATTCTCAGAGAAAAGAAGAAAATTTAAAAGAAATAGAAAAATTTATTGCAGCTCTAATAGCAGAGATTTATCCTTTAGACAAAACTACTGGGGAAATTTACGGAGAATTTAAAGCAGAATTATTTGACAAGTTTGCACCAAAAGAAAAAAATAAGCGCAGAAAATATAAACTATCGGAAGCAGGAATATATGATAACGATTTATGGATTGCTTGTACGGCAATTCAACATAATGCAATTATAGTTTCACAAGATAGTGATTTTAGGCAAATGAATCTAGTGAGAAATTTAAAAGTAGAATGTTGGAAATAAAATAAAAGTTAGCTTGATTAATAATTGCTAATTATATTCCAGATAAAGAAGTGCTTTTATAAAGATAATTTATATCAAAAAATGATCATAGTTGGGTTTCCTTACGTCAACCCAACCTACTATGCTGAACTGGATTAATCTAGAACTTGCCACCAACCGAAGGCGGGGCCGATAAAACGGATAGTTACCCAAGCAGCAACCATTGTACCAATACCAATCCAGGCTCCGCGAGTCGTCCAAGCCACAAATAATTCGGATTGTTTTTTGGTGATGGGAACCCAAGACAATATACGCTCATCTTGACCGTATTGTTCTCCCAGTGTTTCTTTGCGACGTTTTGCTTCACCCATAATCAGTAATTCAAAATTTCAATTAGTGTGTGTTATTGAAAATCTGCGAATAAGCTGATAATAGCGTTTGCTCAGATGCGATCGCTATCCGTTGACAAAATGTAAATAGTTACTTGTCATTTAAGCACTTGTCATTTAAGCTGAATCTTCTTCATCTGGGTTAGAAAATAAACTAGGGTCAAGATAGTTGATGCGTGCTAGAGGGCTAAGTGCTGCGAGGATTTGAGAACCATAGCTACGGTTAATCACTCGACTGTCGAGCAATGCTACTACACCTTGATTCTCGCGTACTGGAGCGATCGCGCGTTGTAGTTCATTCAATGCTGCCGGGAGTAAGTATACTCGAAACCAGTCTTGGTGCGATCGCTTGTAATAAGCTACCCTCCCAGCCACCAGGGGATTTTCTAGAGATGGTAGCGGTAAAGTCGCAATAATTAACAAATGTGGCGCTGGTAAAACTTGTTGATGTTCTCGCCAATATTCCCAACCACTAATTAAAATACCATTTTCATCTAAACAGGTTTTTTCTACCTGCACCCGCGAACCAAACTCTGAAGCTAAAATTGCGCCGACTTGCGCCTTGAGAGGGACATCTCCCACCAACACAACAGTCAACCCTGGTGCTGTTGCACTTAAACACAACAAGGTACGGACTTTGTGAATAAAGGCTGGCTGAAATTCTGGTGTATTCGGTAAAGGTAACTGATGGGGGACATACAGTTGAATGGCTTGGGCTTGACTATCAGAGGAGAACTTGAGACAAGTAACATCATCCAAACCCAAACGCTGGCGAAATACAGGCGCTTCGGTTTCTGGTTCTAAAGCACTACCAATTAACACCACTGGCTGTCTTTGCCAAATCGGCGACAGTATTTCAGCTAATTCTATCGGTGTGTAATGCAAAGAAAATAAACCTTGGCGACGGGCGATAGTTGTCCAAAAAAGATAGGGTGGCTGATTTAGTGGTGTATTTTCATGGATGTATTGAAATTGTTGCCAGAAATTTTGCCAGACATCAGGAATAGTTGCTAATTCTAATTCTGCAAACAAATTATGCAGAATTTCTGCTTCTGGCTGGGAAATCAGATAACACTCATAAGGGTTGGCTGGGTGTTGAAATACTTCTTTGGTGAGTTGTGTTCTTGCAGAAAGAATAACTTCCCTTTGCTGCGGACAAGCTAACATCAATTCTTCCCAGTCTTGGGGTTGCACATCTTGAATGAGTTGATGACGTACCCAATCTTCTAAATCATCAACACCATCAATAATTGTGGGAACACCTGGCAAAAAAGCATCAGCAGAAGTTAATTGCCCTTTTAACCAAGCTTCTGGAGTCGTTAGGAGTAGCCCTTGAAACTCAGAATTCGGCCAAGTATTACCTGTGCGGATGGGCTTCTGCACTTGTAACCACTGTTGTAAGCGAGGAATTTCTACTTGCAACAGACGCTGCTGCACTGTTTCTGGCGCAACAATAATAACAGGGCCGTGCCACATTAATGCTGATGCGACAAAGCTGGTGCGATATCTTCCTTGATAACCACAAGCCGCCCCGACTTGAATTAAAGCACTACGTCCTAGACGCAAGGCGCGGGCTACCAACCTTGCCATCGTCAAATGATGAGGCCAGGAAGGGAACCCCGCCTGCGATCGCAGGAAGTTATGTAGTGATAAATGAACTTCTGCCTCAATCACACGCTTTTAATCCCATACAAAGTGATTTTTCCATTAGCCCCATTTCTCTGATTCATTTATCAGTTATTTAGACTGATAACTTAGACTGTTCACTGTTCACTGATAACTGTTCACTGAATTAAATTATGCCAACGTACACAGGAATTTCCAGCGATGCTTTCCGGCATCCACTTGATCGCCAAGCTGAACAAGCTTTACGAAATTTACCGGGATTTGAGTTAGTTGCCCGTAAATTCATGGAATTTGTCTATGAACGCCCGCAGTTAGTCTATCTAATGGGTAACACCATCCAAGTAGGGCCTAGGCAATATTCCACTATTTACCAGATATTTCGGGAATGTGTGCGGGATTTGGACGTTTACCCAGAACCGACACTGTTTGTCTCACAAGATCCTCAAGCAAATAGCTATGCTTTAGGGCAAGAAAATCCTTTCATTGTCATAAACACAGGCATACTAGACTTGCTGGAAGAAGTCGAAATTAGGGCAGTATTAGCCCATGAACTGGGACATATTAAATGTGGTCATACTATTTTAATTCAAATGGCGATGTGGGCGATGAGTGCTGCTTCTGCCCTGGGTGAATTGACCTTTGGTATTGGTAATTTCGTTACCCAAGCTTTAATCTATGCTTTTTTTGAGTGGCGGCGAAAAGCGGAATTAACAGCAGATCGGGCGGCATTGTTAGTGCTTGATGACTTAAATCCAGTTATGTCTTCGATGATGAAGATATCTGGCGGTAGTAACAAATATGCCCATGAATGTAGTTTACAAGAGTTTATCCGGCAGTCAGAAAATTATCAAGCATTGGATGAAGATGGACTGAATCAAATTTATAAATTCTTGAATTACAATGGCGCTCAGGGCATGATGTTAAGCCATCCCTTTGCTGTGGAACGGATACATTACTTACGGGAGTGGGCAGTATCAGAAGAATATCAGCAAATCCGCCGAGGTAATTATCAGCGATCGCCCTCGGAAGGCGCTGTAAATGTTGCCTCAGAAACTTCCGCAAGCGAAGCCGAAAACTTACGCCGACAAATTGAAGAATTACAACAAGAAATTAACAGAATGAAAAGGTCTCAGTAGTTTATACGGTGGGCATAATTATGCTCACCAAACAATGGTTTATTTTGCTTGATTGTCAATAGCTTAGTTGCATAAAATACATAAAAATCTCTTATGTTAAGTTTGTTTGATTTGTCAACATTATCCTGGTTCAGAACCTCGACTTTTTTGAACAATTGTGTATCTGATTTTTCAATGTAAATTTGAGAAATTATTTTCTGTAGCGTGATTTATCTTTTCAGTTTCCCTAATCTCCGATAATAGTTTTAAGGGATGCTTGGCAGAGATAGATATTCAGTAAATACTTACAGCACTTTTGAAGTAATTGAGGTACACCATGAGTAATAAGTAGTGAGTAATAAGTAAGTTGTTGACTCATTACTCATTATTCATTACTCATTACTTTTTGCGATCAGTTGCTGTACCTCATAAACATCGAATCTGCTGTATGTTCTGTATCTTACTGTGCGCCTTCTAGACAGAGGTAGCAAAATCATCTAAGCTACCATCTGGTTGTGAATGTTCCAACAGTTTTGGATTTGAGATTGGTAATTTTAGATTTACAAAGAAGTAGAATCTAAAATTTTTCCAGACGATGCTGGTATCTGAGTTCCAATTCCATCATCTAAAACAGGCAGAGTATGAAATTTCGTTTATGTGTTTCGCACAATGGTAATTAACTTTCCCAAATGGCTGTCTTTGTTAGCTAATATTCTTGTCCTTGTCATCTTGATACCTGGGATGGCGTTAGCTACACCTCTACAAACTCATGCTAACTCTGGCGTAGTTATCGCCCAATCTTCCCCAATAAAAAGCAACTTGATTGCATATTCGGAAGCAGATTTTACACCCCAAGAACGTCAACAATTGCAAGCTTTACGTCAACGCCGCAATAAGGAAATTAATACTATCTTAAATTTATCGCAACGCGAAAAGTTGAAAGAAAAATTGCAAGCTGGTAATACTTTGTATCAAGCTCTAGAGAGTTTAGATTTACTGCCTGATCAGCAAAGTATGATTAAAGCTGTGATTCAGTTGACTAACTTGAAAATGAAGGCAATTTTATCCCGGTATTCCTTAGCAATGGAAAAGTAAGAGATTGTGTTAATTGCTATTTAAATCAAAAGCGATCGCTCTCGGTGTTATGCAGGCGATCGCTTTTTGTCTGAGTAGTTTAACCAATTGGTAATGCTAGTCCGTAGGTTGGGTGAAGCGACAGACAGCGTAACCCAACAAATGCTATGAAGAAAACTGCAACATTTTAGCCTTGACACGCCAGTAGGTTGGGTGGAGCCATAGGGAAACCCAACAATATTGAGTTATTTAAATGTTGGGTTCCATTTCATTTCACCCAACCTACGCCTATAAGTTCAAAATAAATCTCTTTTCATGAAAACAACCTTTCCCAAAATGATTTTTCCAGTTTTTTCACTCGATCAAGAGCATCTTGATAATCACTCATCTTGTTCTGCTGCGAGTAAAGTTGTGCTGCTTGATTGAAGTCAGCAATTGCTCCTTGCTTGTCTCCTAAAAGATACTTGGCCACCCCTCGATTGATGTAGGCTTGAGCAAAGTCAAGTTTGATTTGAATGGCTTGATTGTAGTCGGATATCGCCCCTTGCTTGTCTCCTAATTCAGACTTGGCTAACCCGCGATTGTTGTAGGCATCAGCATCGTCGGGTTGGATTTGAATGGCTTGATTGTAGTCGGATATCGCCCCTTGATTGTCTCCTAGGTCTGACTTGGCTATCCCCCGAAGGTAGTAGGCAGCAGCAAAGTCAGATTTGATATGAATGGCTTGATTGTAGTCAGATATCGCCCCTTGCTTGTCTCCTAAGTCTGACTTGGCTACCCCGCGACCGATGTAAGCAAGAGCAAAGTCAGGTTTGATTTGAATGGCTTGATTGAAGTCAGAGATTGCCCCTTGCTTGTCTCTTAAGTTGTACTTGGCTAACCCTTGGTTAAAGTAAGTATCGGCATCGAAAGAACTTGGTTGAATTTTCTCAGTACTAGTTTCAGATGGCGAACTTTCCTTCAGTTCTTCTTCGGGTTTCTCGCCTGTAATTCCCCAAATCAGTAATCCCAGAGCATTTATGTCATCTAGACTATCAAAATTGATCCATCTCAGGTTGCGTAAAAATGGCAGCTTTTCCGGCACTTCATCAACACCGGGAAGCAAAACAGGAATGACAATCATCTTGTTTTCCACACACCTAGAAAAGAATGTCTCAATTTCCCACTCTTGCCAACGTCCGACACCATCTTTACCAAGAATGATGGCGGCAGTTTCTACCGTGTCAATTGCCTGTTGAATTGCCTGCTGAAAAGAGCGTCCTGGGGGAATTTGTTCTTCGTCAATCCAGGGTTTGAACCCACGCTGTTTGAGTTTAGTGGCAATTTCCCGCACCAGTGGCTTATCTGCGCTGTGATGAGCCAGAAAAACATGAAATTGCTTGGACATTCTCAACAACTCCCACCACAATTTTTACACCCAGCAATTTCTCCTAGAGCCATTGCATACACTAGAATTTTTGCATAAATATTTTGTGGTTTGATTGTCTCACATAGCAGGGGACAGGTAATAGGTGACAGGTCACAGGGGTAAAAGTTTTGTGGTGTCTAATACCAATTTTTTATGAAGCTGCATAGAATCAGATCCCCTTGAGCATCCCCTTAAAAAGGGGGGAACCGGAAAAACATATATCAAAGTCCCCCTTTTTAAGGGGAGCCACTGCGTTGCGGAGGTTCCCTCCGTTGTAGCAAGTGGCGTGGATTTAGGGGGATCGAAATATGTGCAACTTCACATTAAATTGGCATAACATAGTTTTGTTTATTTCCACCGAGTTACTTATATCTGCGCCTGCATCTGCTAGAGTGATTATCTCTCACAACTTCCAGCATTAGTCATGCTTTCTCCACCCTATCTGCAACTGAGTTATGTTTTACGCACTCTGGTTGAGATGCCAGAGGATGAACTGGCAAAATTACCCCAAGTCTTTCAACCAGTCAGTTGCAAAACTGGAGAGTTTTTCATCCGTGCGGGTGACGTTCCTAGTCAAATTGGATTTGTGGTGGCGGGGATATTTCGTCTTTATTATGTGGATGCGGCGGGGACTGAATTTACTAAATCATTTTGTCCAGAAAATCATTTTTTGACTGCCTATAGTGCGCTGATTTTAAAACAACCTGCTCAATTTTTTATTACCGCTTTAGAAGATTCATTATTGTTAGTTGCGGATTATAGCCAGTATGTCCAACTATGTGCAGAACATCCATGTTGGCAGGCGGTGAATCATAAGTTAGTTGAGGCATTATTTATTAAAAAAGAGAGGCGAGAGGCAGAATTACTTTTAGATGATGCCACAACCAGATATCAAAAGTTTTTGCAAGAGTATCCTAATTTAGAACACAGAGTTAAGCAATATCACATTGCCTCTTATCTGGGTATTTCGCCTGTGTCCCTCAGTCGGATTCGGAAAATTCTCCAGCCGAATTAACATAGGTTAATGACTTCACCATGATTTGAGATTACATCTAAAAAAGATGTTATGAAATGCGATCGCTCAAACCGGGCAATGGTGAAGAAAAAACTACATCCTTTTATCCTCTACACAGGCTTTCTGGCATTTTTGGGTTTCGGAGTCCTAAATCCAATTATGCCGACATTGGTGGGGCTTTACGGCGGTACAGCGTGGGAAGTTGGGCTACTATATGCTACATTTTCACTTGCCCAATTTTTGACACTGCCAGGAATTGGTTATCTTAGCGATGCCTATGGGCGGCGATGGATGATGCTGATTAGCCTTTTAGGGGCTAGTTTGGGATATTTTATCTTTGGCAGTGGGGGCGCATTAGCTGTACTATTTGCAGGCTGGCTGATTGTGGGGCTAACCGATGGTACAGCTAGTATGACATTTGCAGCGATCGCCGATACTACCACACCTCAACAACGGACTCGTGCTTTTTCCTGGGTGAGTGGGATGATGGCTTTGGGGCTAATTATCGGCCCGGTTATGAGTGGTGTATTGTCGGGTATTTATCCGACTTTGCCTGTGTATGTTGTGGCGATCGTTTTTGTGGTTGCATTGGTGTGGGGATATTATGCCATGCCGGAAACTTTACCACCAAACCAGCGTTCCCCTCAACCTGATTTTGCTCAATTGAATCCCTTCACTCAATTGCAAGCCTGTTTGGTACTACCCCAACTGCGCTGGCTGATGTTGAGCTTTTTGATGGTGAATATGGCGATGTTTGCCCTCATTTCTAATTTACCTGCTTTAGCAAATGAGCAATTTAACTGGCCAGCCCCACAAATTGCCCCGTTATTTGCCTTATTTGGTGTAATTAGTGTTATTGATCAAGTAATAATTATTCCCTGGTTATTGCCTCGATGGGGCGAAATCCGTATGGCATTTTCTGGGGCATTAATTACCGGATTAGCTTTTAGTTTATCTGGTATATTCGCCATAACAGGCTCGGTTATAGTTCTCTATACAAGTATTGTATTGGTTGGCATTGGACAGCCCCTAGCCGAAACTTCTTTAATAGGCTTGATGTCCAAAACTGTTGGTGAAAAAATTCAAGGACGCATCAACAGCAACATTCAAACAGTACAAGCATTAGCGAGAATGATTGCCCCCTTGTTAGCAGGTTGGTTATATCAAAACATTAGCCCAGCTACACCCTATTGGTTTAGTGCTGCTCAAATTCTCGTGGCGGCAATTGCTGTTAAATTATCAGTGCAGAAATCCTCTATTTCAACTCAAAACAATACAGTGTTAATTACTGGAGGTTCATCAGGAATTGGCTTGGCATTGGCTAGAAAATTTCTTCAAGCTAACAATACAGTGATTATTACTGGACGTGATGCTAAGAAACTCGCTGAAGTCAAGAAAATCTTGCCGGAAATTATAACTGAAGTTGCTGATTTACAAGATTTTAATACTTTACGAAATCTGGTTAATCGCTATCCAAATGTCAACATCTTGATTAACAATGCCGGGATTCAATACAACTATGAATTTATCAATCCAGAGATTGACCCTGAGTTAATTGAAGAAGAATTACGCACCAATTTAATTGCACCATTGCAATTAATTAAACTGATGTTACCCCATTTGTTAACTAAGCCAAACGCGGCTATTGTGAATGTTTCTTCTGGTTTGGGATTAGTACCGAAACAAACTGCGCCTGTTTATTGCGGTAGTAAAGCCGGATTACATATTGCCACTAAAGCCCTGCGCTGGCAACTGGAAACCACATCAATTAAAGTATTTGAAATTATCGCGCCTTTAGTTGATACACCAATGACTCACGGTAGGGGTAAAGGGAAAATTTCACCGGCAGCATTGGCGGATGAATTCTGGCATAATTTTAGGTGCGATCGCTATGAAATGCGAATCGGTAAAACCAAACTGCTGTTTTTCCTCCAACGTTGGTTTCCCCAAGTCGCCGAGAAAATTCTCCGCCCTGGAATTTAGATATCGGATAACTTACCTGCCTATACAAACTTTTCTGCTTGAGTTATTAACGCTGCTCATCATACCTTGTCTTTGGTAGCATTAAATAATCTCAAGTTTAAGAGGTTAGTGTAGGTTTTAGTTTGTAATTTATGGCTGACTATCAACATTCATCCAAGCAAAACCAAACTGCAAAATTACCTTTGAGTAGCGTGACAGTTGTTGTCACCCGCGCGGCTGAACAGTCTGATCAGTTTGTCGCGCTTCTCGAACAAATGGGTGCAACTGCATTATCGATGTCTTGCTTGTGTATTGCTCCGCCTACAAGTTATGCCAAACTAGATGATGCGATCGCAAACCTTAATCAATTTGATTGGTTGATTTTTACCTCAACTAATGGCATAGATTACTTTCTAGAGCGATTAACTCACTTTGGTTTCAATACAAGCACACTCGCTAACATCAAAATAGCCGTAGTCGGGCAAAAAACAGCAGCACGGTTGCAAGCATATAATTTAACAGCAGATTTTTTACCCCCAGAATTTGTTTCAGATTCTCTGATTACGTCTTTTCCTAACAGAGATCACCTCAAAGGTACTAAAATTCTTTATCCCCAATTAGAAGCAGGTGGGCGAGAAAATATTGTCGAGGAACTGACTTTATTAGGCGCAGAAGTCCAAGCTGTTCCGACTTATCAATCAAATTGTACAACTGAAATACCACCTGTAATTGCTACTGCTTTTCAAGCAGGTAAAATTGATGTGGTCACATTTGCTAGTCCGAAAACAGTGGGATGTTTCTATCAATTAATTAAATCTATTCATACCGAATCTGTTTTAGAAAATATTTGCATTGCTTCCATTGGCCCAGTGACTTCAAATGCTTGCCGCAGTATTTTAAACAGAGTTGATGTTGAAGCAAATCCTTATTCCCTTGAAGGATTAATAGCAGCTATAGTTAATAGTCAAGAGAATTTGGATAAAATTAACCGCAGATAGGCATTTATGAAACCAGTGAATTTAGCAGAAGTATTAGCCAAAACTGATATTGAATTGCACCGTTTAGGCTGGACACCAGAACAAGGAAGAAATTATCTTATTAAAACTTATGGCAAGAGAGGGCGGACTTTATTAACCGAATCAGAATTACTGGATTTTCTGAGATACTTGGAAGCTCAACCTACGCCATCATCAGGAGAAGATTTTTTTGTTCAAGTTATAGCTAAAACTGATCAAGAAATGCAGCGATTAGATGTCAGTGTAGAGTGGGGCAGAGATTATCTGATGAAAACTTATGGTAAGCGATCGCGCCATTTATTAACTGAAGAAGAACTACTAGATTTTCTCAAATATTTGGAATCTCTAGCCACACCTCTAGATTAATCCAAATAGAATTTGTAGGGTGAAATTTAAATACCTAAATTTATTTACTAAAATCATTATATGAAGGCAATACCTCCTGGTTTAGTATAAATATACAGATATACTTGCCCTTAGAGGTGATCATATATATCTGGAATATCTAGAGGTTCAGACTTGTTTGACATTCGGATATAAAATTCTAGTTTCTTTTCTTTAGTCTTCTGTAACCAAGCTTTTTTATGAGATTTTTTAACATCAATTGCACAAACACATTTATCATCAATATTTTCAAACCTAATTTTGATTTGCTGAATAAAACTTTTTCCAATATGGTTACAAATTGTATCAATAATTGTTCGCTCTAATTTGTCAAGATTTCCATTTGACAGTAAAGACAAATCTTGTTCAAGTCCGAAAACATTACCATTATCTTCAACTCCAATAATCAGAGTGCCACCTTCAGAGTTGAGAAAAGCCACAATTGTCTTGAGGCTGCTAAATCTTAAATCTTTGTTCTCACAATTACGCTTAACATCCCACTGAAAGGTACTTTTGTATTCTAGGCGATCGCTTTCTGGCAGTTGGATCAACTCAGAGATGGGACGTAAATCGCCAATTTTGCGAATTGTGGTTAAAAAGCGGCGTAGTTGTCGTTCTTCAATACGTTGCTTTAAAGCTTCTTCTGTATCTGCTGCATCAATGACTGTTTTGTTGATCACAGCAATATATTGACCAAAATAATTTTGTTCTAAAGTTTCTAGATTTTCGGTAATCCATTGCTCATTTTGAGCATTACCCCAAAGGTTAAAGTAAGCGATCGCATCTTGAATTGATTCATGCAGAACATCATAAACATTGCCGCGCATATTTTTGGAAATGTAGTCCCATACTCCTGATTTAAATGCTGTACGGCAATCACCGACTGTATCGTTAGCTGTCAGAATTATTACTACAGAAGAAAGGTTTCTTTCCTTCACTTCATTCAAAATTACAAAGCCACTGTCATCTTGTTCCATCCGCATATCAGAAATTATTACATCGAAGGGAGTTTGTAATTTTTCCTGTGCTTGGGTAGAACTTGTTGCAGTTTCTATGTGCTGATAACCATAGTCTCCTAACCACTCCAGCAACTCGCTCAAATAACGAGGGTTATCTTCCACCACCAATAAATGAACATTTTCCGTTTGCATCTTGTCTAATGTAACTCTCCTTTTGTATAGGGAATATAAATTTCAAACCTAGCTCCGTTATATCCTGTTTCTCGGATATAACCATTCATCTTGGTTAATGTTTTACGAATAATAAACAATCCTAAACCGCTACCTTTACCTTCTTGCGAGGTTGTTTTTAGTGGTTGAAAAATCCAATGCTTTTTGTCTTTGGGAATTCCTTTACCATTATCAGCAAATTCTATGAATAAGTATTTCTGCTCCCCAGGAATTGTTCTTTCCCAGATTACGGATGGATTGATAACATCTTGGGAAGATATACATATTCTTAAATCTTGCTGATCGTAATTGTGTTTAAGTGAATTCTCCACCAATTCATTTAGCGTGCTTTTAATTTTTTCTTCATCGCCATTGAATTCAGAATCGCCGTTTTGAATATCTAGTATAATTTGAGCTTGGTCAATTCGAGGAGTAGTTTCCCACTTTTCAAATAGCTTTTTCACCTTAAAGCGATGATTCTTAATAGTAATCCCTTCGTTAATCGCTTTTAAATCACTAAGAGCAGTCTGGGTTAGTTCTAGCTGTGCCAGCAATTTCTCAAACTGAGCATAGTGAGCATCACTTGGTTTCAATTTCCGTATTGCGCGTCGAGTTTTGGACTCAATGACAGCAAGCTGATTATTGACAAAATCTGAGATGTCATGAGCTGTTTTAGAAATCACCGCCAGAATTTTTCCATAGTCATCGTGAGGGATAGTTTCAATTGCAGACTTTTGTGCTGCCCGTCGTCTGTTTACCTCTTCAAATACATCTTCAATATCTTGAATAATTCCCCTTAACAGAGGATCTTCCTGTTCGGAGTAGCGTAAAATTCGATATGCAATTCCTTTCAGTATACCAATCTCATTGGCAATTTTGTGATACATTGCCCTGTTTAGCATTTCTGTTGTATCAATTAAGCCAGTCTGGGCATCAGTTTTAACCATATCAAAGTAGTCTTCCTCACTCAGATTGAGAGTTAGCATCTCAAATGCTTGAGCATAGCGTGGCGAGTTTTTTGCAATTTGCTGTAACAGTTCGATTGCTGTTTCACTATGGGGATCACTGGAGAGGATGCTTCTAGCACTGTAGATGACAGTTTTATCCTTGTCATCAGAATTAGCTATTGCTGCCTCGAAATATTCGCTACCTTTCTCTGGTTGTTTAATGCGATAGTATAACCTACCTAGTTTGACTCGAATTAAATTAGCTTGATATTGAGTCTGAGTCTCTACTTTGATAGTTAGCAATTGCTCTATTGCATCTTTGTACTTACCTAGTCCTTCTAATGCGAGAGCGTATTGAAGATAAATATAACTGTTTAGTGCATCAGAATTTTGGAACTTAATCTGTAAACATTGCTCAAACAATTGAACAGCTTTCTCATACTTACCAATTGCAGTCAAAGCAATTGCATACCTACTTAATGTTATTAGATTCTGAGGCTCAATTTCCAGTGATAGCTCAAACAACTCAAAAGCCTGCTCATACTTACCAATTTCAGCCAAAATATTTGCATATTTGCTTAATGTTATTGGATTCTGAGGCTCAATTTCCAGTGATAGCTCAAACAACTCAAAAGCCTGCTCATACTCACCAATCGCAGCCAAAGCAATTGCATATCTACTTAATCTTATGGGATTATTAGGTTCAATTTGTAATGATTGTTCAAACAATTGAAAGGCATTGTCATATTCACCAATTGAAGCCAAAGCATTGGCATAACTAGCCAATGTTTTTGGATTATTAGGTTCAATTTGTAATGATTGTTCAAACAATTGAAAGGCATTGTCATATTCACCAATTGAAGCCAAAGCATTGGCATAACTAGCCAATGTTTTTGGATTATTAGGTTCAATTTGTAATGATTGTTCAAACAATTGAAAGGCATTGTCATATTCACCAATTGAAGCCAAAGCATTGGCATAACTAGCCAATGTTTTTGGATTATTAGGTTCAATTTGTAATGATTGTTCAAACAATTGAAAGGCATTGTCATATTCACCAATTGAAGCCAAAGTGTTTGCGGACTTAGCTAATGTTATACAATTTTGAGGTTCAATTTCTATTAATGTATTTATTATGTCAATCAACTGAGCGTTTTTTCCTAATTTCTTTAAAAATGTACTATATGAAGACAAAAGTTTAACATTTGTTGGGGCTATTTCTATAGCTTGTTTAAAAGCTTTAAAAGCCTGTTCAAATTCTCGAATTTGTGTCAAATATTTACCATACTGCCTTAAAGCTTCAATATTATGTGGATCAATTTGTAAGACTTGTTGAAAAACACTAATTGCCAGCTTGTATTCACCTGCCTGTACAAGTTCTTCTGCTTGATTTATTAACTGGTAGATGCGATCGCTATCCATAATATCTTGTCTCAGGTAGCAGTAATACTTTAAAGCTCCCATAACCCCTGCAATATACTGGTTTAAAAGTAAAAATTTTCAGGTGTTGATGGGAGCTTTAATAGTCAATTACAAATAACTACACCACAGTCATCGGACGACTACCCGCAGCGTGACGGTCAATTACTTGGTCAATCAAACCGTATTCTCTGGCTTCATCGGGTGACATGAAAAAGTCGCGTTCGGTATCTTCTGCAATGCGCTCAATTGGCTGACCTGTGTGTTCAGCAAGAAAGTCGTTGAGTCGCTTTTTGTGATACAAAATTTCCCGCGCTTGAATTTCAATGTCGGTGGCTTGGCCTTGTGCGCCGCCTAAAGGTTGGTGAATCATAATGCGGGAATGGGGTAGACTCATCCGCTTACCTTTAGCACCCGCACTCAGGAGAAAAGCTCCCATACTTGCCGCTAATCCGGTACAAATGGTACAGACATCGGGGCGGATATGCTTCATAGTGTCAAAAATACCCATACCAGCAGTTACCGAACCGCCAGGGGAATTAATGTACATATAAATGTCTTTTTCTGGGTCTTCTGCATCCAAGAACAGCATTTGGGCAACTATTAAGTTAGCTAAGTTGCTGTCAATCTGTTGTCCCAAGAAGATGATTCGCTCACGCAACAGTCGTGAGTAGATATCAAAGGCGCGTTCGCCCCGACCCGATTGTTCAATAACGATAGGAATCATGCAGCGTTCCTGTAGCTAATTTACATCTATTTTATCGATGAGAACGGCGAATGGCTGTCATCACCTGCAAGAGAGCTAATTTTCTCTTCTATCTGGCAGATGTAAATCATAACTCAGGCACTTTTTATAGGGGAAAGCGTCTAGGAATTTGAGTCGGTTCGTGCCAGAGAGGAGCAATGACAAACCACAACTGCGATCGCTCTGACAATGAAACTGTCATACCATTATCTATAAATTTGGATTTTGTCAAGATTTATTTACCAAAAATTAAGGCAATTTTCCAGAAAATCCCGGCAAATTACGAAATTTATGAGTACGGGGTGTATTTAGAAAAAAGATTTTACTTGCAGTGCTATCAACTGAGGGAGACCTGCCATGCTCGAAAAACTTGTGCAAGCCGCCATCATTACTTTCTTGCTCCATCTGATAGCAGGAATTAATTACAATACCAAAATTCAAGCCCAGGTTAAACCACCCGCACCAGAGATGTCAACAACTATCATCAGCTTTCTGTGGCGCTCTTTGCCCTAGTACAACAAGGCAAAAGTAAAAAATGTTTGTTTGATTAACTGTTCAACTGTTCTCACAAGCTTTACTAACCTGACTGTTGAAAACCTGTGGTGTAAGTTTTGTTTTTTTATGTAAGGAGTAGTTCTACTCCCACGTTCAGAATGTAGACTGGGCAAATAAGGCATCTATCCTCACACAACAAGATCATGACTAATCGCCTTGCCCAAGCTAAGAGTCTCTACCTGCGTAAACACGCCGAAAATCCGATTGATTGGTGGCCTTGGTGTGATGAAGCTCTCGCCACTGCTAAGGCAGAAAATAAACCTATCTTTCTTTCCATTGGTTACTCTAGTTGCCACTGGTGTACTGTGATGGAAGGTGAGGCTTTTTCTGATGCTGCGATCGCAGATTACATGAATGCCAATTTTCTGCCTATCAAGGTAGATAGAGAAGAACGCCCAGACATCGATAGCATTTATATGCAGGCGTTACAGATGATGACTGGTCAAGGTGGTTGGCCGTTAAATGCCTTTCTTTCTCCGGAAGATTTGGTTCCTTTTTACGCTGGGACTTATTTTCCGGTTGATCCCCGCTATGGTCGTCCTGGTTTTTTACAGGTGCTGCAAGCTCTCCGCCATTACTACGACAACGAAAAAGAAGATTTACGCCAACGCAAAGCAGTAATTTTAGACTCGCTCCTCACCTCTGCGGTCTTGCAAAATGATGATCCCCAACTAGTTGCAGAAAATGAATTACTAGGCAAAGGTTGGGAAACTAGCACGGGGATCATTACTGCTAATCAATACGGTAACAGTTTCCCGATGATGCCTTATGCCGAGTTAGCACTGCGGGGAAATCGGTTTAATTTGCCATCTCGCTATGATGGTCAGCAAATTTGTACTCAGCGCGGACTAGATTTAGCCCTGGGTGGTATTTATGACCATGTAGGTGGTGGCTTTCATCGCTATACAGTTGATCCCACCTGGACAGTCCCTCACTTTGAAAAGATGCTTTATGACAATGGGCAAATTGTCGAGTATCTAGCAAATTTATGGAGTGCGGGTATTCAAGAACCATCTTTTGCTAGGGCTGTGGCGGGAACTGTACAATGGCTGCAACGCGAAATGATTGCCCCAGAAGGGTATTTTTACGCGGCTCAAGATGCAGATAGTTTCATTAATTCTGATGCAGTCGAGCCAGAAGAAGGGGCTTTTTATGTGTGGAGTTACAGCGAACTCGCACAGTTATTAACACCAGAAGAATTAAACCTATTACAACAAGAGTTTACAGTTAGTCCTCAAGGCAACTTTGAAGGGTTGAATGTATTGCAAAGGCGTAACCCTGGGGAATTGAGTCCAGAAATAGAAACGGCATTAGGGAAATTATTTACAGCGCGTTATGGTGATGCACCAGAATCATTAAAGACTTTTCCCCCAGCCCGGAATAATCAAGAAGCCAAAACCCATAATTGGCCGGGGCGTATTCCCTCGGTGACGGATACAAAAATGATTGTGGCTTGGAATAGTTTGATGATTTCTGGGTTAGCTAGAGCAGGTGGGGTCTTTCAATCACCTTTGTATTTGGAATTAGCCGCACAAGCCGCTAATTTTATTTGGGAAAATCAGTTTGTCAATGGACGTTTCCACCGACTCAATTATCAAGGTGAAGCGACATTTTTAGCGCAGTCTGAAGACTACGCCTTTTTTATTAAAGCGTTATTAGACTTACAAGCTTGTAGCCCAGATGATCAACAATGGTTGGAAAAAGCGATCGCTATCCAAGAAGAATTCGACGAATTTCTCTGGAGTGTAGAACTAGGAGGATATTTTAACACATCTAGCGATGCTAGTCAGGAATTAATTATCCGCGAACGCAGCTATGCGGATAATGCTACACCTTCTGCTAACGGAGTAGCGATCGCAAATCTTGTCAGGTTATCTCTACTCACCGATAATCTGCATTATCTCGATTTATCAGAGCAAGGTTTAAAAGCCTTCCGAAGCATCATGGCTAGTCATCCTCAAGCTTGCCCCAGCTTATTCACCGCTTTAGATTGGTATCGTAACTCTACCCTAATTCGCAGTACCAGTGAGCAAATCCAATCTCTCATTCCTCAATATTTGCCAGTAGCCGCGTTTTCGGTAGTATCTAACCTCCCAGAAGGAAGTATTGCCTTAGTTTGCCAAGGTTTAAAGTGTCTTGCACCAGCAACCAGTGTTGAGCAAATGTTACAGCAAGTGCAGCAAAGTCAAACGAGAGGATGATTCCTTTTTAGGAAGCAGAAAACTGATCAAGTCTATCTAATAAATCAAGCAAAATAGCAATGAAAACTGAACAAGAAAGAAAAGCAATAATTGAATCTATCAATGTGTTGTTAAATCAAGCTTATGACAGTGTGTTAGATGAAATACTCACGTATTTACAAAGAATCGATGATATAGAAAATGAGGAAGATTTACAAGCTATTAAGGAAGCTAGAGAAGATAGACGCATTAATGGTACTGTTTCTTGGTATGAATATCAAGGATATAACAAAGAAACGGCTTAATGTATCAAGTTGAATTAACCAAGGGTGCGATAAAACAACTAAATAAACTACCCAATAATATTAAAGAACGTATCGATGCCAAAATTCTAGATTATTTCAGAACTTACGCAATTGCCCACAAGCTTAATTTATCGTAGACGCGAAGCGGCTTCCCGCAGGGTACCGCCAAGCCGCCAAGAACGCCAAGAAATAGTAGAGTTTGCGTAAGTCCTATATTTATAAAGATGAAACTTGATAAATAAGAATATCTCAGGGCTAGTGACGACATCAGGGTAAAGGTGAAGAAAAGAACATAAAAGAACAAATGACTAATGACTAACGACTAATGACCAATGACAAATAACTCAGCACTCAGCACTCAGCACTCAGCACTTTTATCAGCCATTGTATTGGCTGGCGGTAAAAGTTCGCGGATGGGACAGGATAAGGCTTTGCTGACTGTTGATGGTGTACCTTTATTACAGCGAGCTTGTCAGATTGCGGCGGCTTGTGCTGAGACTGTTTATATTGTCACTCCTTGGCTGGAACGTTATCAACACTTACATTTACCTCGTGGTAATTTTATTTTAGAAGCACCTTTAAATCACGGGCCGTTGGTGGGGTTTGCTCAAGGACTTACACAGGTACAAACTGATTGGGTGTTGTTACTTGCTTGCGATTTACCAAAGTTGCAGGTTGAGGTATTGCAAGGATGGGTGGCGCAACTTGATAATGTGGGGGAAGATGCGATCGCCGCTTTGGCGCATCATCCTAAAGGCTGGGAACCTCTGTGTGGTTTTTATCGCCGGCGATGTTTACCGCAACTACTAGATTTTATCAACCAAGGCGGGCGATCGTTTCAGCAGTGGCTTCAGCAATATTCGGTACAAGTTTTAGCTGTGCCTGATACCAAGATGTTACTTAACTGTAATACTCCTGAAGATTGGGCATTGATGCAGTAAAAACAACATTTCAGCCAGCTATTAAACCATTATTTATAAATATTTCTCACAAGTAAAAAGTTTTACTATAAATTTTTTACAAAAACAAACAAATGTTATTTAATTAACAATAGTTTGACAACATACTAATGTATAGTATTTAAAGCTTTTCTCAATAAACCTTGTATACTTAATGGCGAGGTAGCATAGCTATAAATTCTTGGGGGAATTTTTACTATGTCTACACTCGCCATTTTTGTCAGTAAATTTCATAGTTACCATAGGTTTATTCTTATATGTATCATCGTTTAATATTATCGGCATTAGCAATTCTCATCAGTATATTTTTAATGGCTTGTAGCACTGCTACAACTCAACAGCCACAACCACAAACATCTGCTATTACAGCAACCCCTAATAATCAACCAACAGCCAAAAGAGTAGTTAGTCTTTCATCCCTAGCCACAGATATTATTTATCAACTCGATAAAACTAAACTAGTAGGTATCGCGGGAAATTCATTATTTAAAAACGAACTTGGTTTGAAGGATATTCCTCGTGTGAGTGAAGGTCAAACTCCTCCTAATTTAGAAAAAATTGTGGCTCTCAAACCAGATTTAGTCATTGGTATCGAAGGTTTTTCTACCCAAGTAATTCAAAGATTACAAGAATTAAAAATTCCGACTGTATTGACTCAACTTAAAACATGGGATTCTTTAGAAAGTCTGACTCAAAAACTGGGTGATTTAATTGGTGCAAACCCCGAACCTTTGTTAACTCGCTACAAAAGTTTTTTACCAGAAAAACAAGAGCAAAATATTTCTACTTTAGTGTTAGTGAGTAATCAACCAATTCTCACCCCAAATAAAAGCAGTTGGGCGGGAAACTTGCTAGAAAAATTTCAACTCAAGAATGTCGCCGCCGAATTACAAGGTAAAAGTCCGTTTGGTGGTTATGTCACTTTATCAGCAGAAAAAGTTTTAGAAGTTAATCCAGACACAATAATTGTCATCAACCCTCCGCAAGCAACCTCAAATAAGGAGATTTTGGAATCATTTAGTAAAGAACCTTTTTGGCAAAAACTCAAAGCCACACAAAATAATCGAGTTTATATTTTTGACTATTATGGATTAGTAAATCCAGGTAGCATCAATGCAATTGAGAAAACCTCTCAGCAGCTTAAAAAAGAGTTATTTGCAGCAAATTAATCTAAAATGAATAATCTTGTTAGTGCATCCTGGTTAAGCTATCGAGAAAAGATTCACAATAGGTTTCCTAAATATTACAAGTATCTCAACCCACCAGCAAGTGAAGATGAAATTTTACATTTGCAAACGGTACTTGGTTATGAAATTCCCGCAGAGATGCAAACTTTATATCGACTCAATAATGGAGAGTCTAGAGAAGGACGGGGCATTTTTTATGGGTTACAATTTCTCTCGCTGTCTGAAGTGGAGCGAAATTGGTTAAGTTGGAAGGAAATCATTGAAGATGGTTTAGAAGATTTAAATGATTTCTGCACATCTTATCCAGAAGGCGTTATCCAAAGCGTCTATGCACATAAAAAATGGATACCTCTGATGCACGATGGAGGAGGAAATCACATCGGTATTGATTTAGCGCCTGATGTTAATGGATGTATTGGGCAAATTATCAACTTTGGCAGAGATGAAGATGAAAAATGTGTTTTGGCTCCTAATTTGGCAGAATTGTTACAGCTGCTAGATACAAAATTGGCGGAGAATCTTCAAGTAACCACTGAATTGGATGATGATGGCATCGAAATTTTTTCACTTAATAACACACATCTATCAGATGCTTTAAAAGCGATTGTCAAAAGCAAGTACTGAAACTATTTCAGGACTTACGCACAAAGATTATCTGTAGAGATTGGGTGTAAGGATTTTGAATCAGTACACACGCCACTTGGCTCAAGTCGGGAAACCCGCCCACGCCAGTGGCTCCCCTATACACCTGAACCCCTACACCCTCGCCAAAACCCTTGATTTTTCGTTTTTATGCGTAAGTCCTATATTTGAAAGAATTTCACCAAGTCGTAACGCATCCTACGTACTGTACTGGTTAATTGAGAATACGTAAACAAAATAACAGAAAAAAGCTTGAAGAAGTTTCTTCAAGCTTTTCTCTAATGCCCTAAAGGCTTTGTAAAAACGGAGAGGGAGGGATTCGAACCCTCGTTGAAGTTGCCCCCAAACAGCATTTCCAGTGCTGCGCCTTCAACCACTCGGCCACCTCTCCAGGTGTCACAATTTTTTATTGTAATATAAACTTATAGAAAATGCAAATATCTAGCAAGACATTTTAGAGTAGAGAAAAGCCAAATTCAAAATCACGATGTCCCGTACATACAAAATTAAAATCCGCGATCGCGCCACTGGTAAAGAACACACTCTTCAAGTTCCAGATGACCGCTACATCCTACACTCTGCCGAACAACAAGGCGTGGAATTGCCTTTTTCTTGCCGTAATGGGGCTTGTACAGCTTGCGCTGTTAGGGTTTTGTCGGGAGAAATTGATCAACCAGAGGCGGTTGGCTTGTCCTTAGAGTTACGCCGACAAGGTTACGCCTTGCTGTGTGTGAGTTACGCCCGTTCCGACTTGGATGTAGAAACACAAGACGAAGATGAAGTCTATGAACTCCAATTTGGGCGTTACTTTGCTAAAGGTAGAGTAAAAGCGGGTTTACCGTTAGACGAAGATTAATACTGGGACAAGGGGGACAAGGGGGACAAGGTGGACAAGGGAGACAAGGGGGACAAGATGGACAAGGGGGATAAGGGGGACAAGGTGGAAACTATATTTCTTCTCCCCTGTCTACCCCCTCTCCCTTGTCTACTCCTCTCCCTTGTCTACCCTCTCCCCAACTCCCTCGGCTTCTCAAAGGGTGCAAAGGAGTCAAAATGCGAATATCTACTATTTCAGGGGGTTTTGGGTGGTGGACGCGAAAAATAGCTATATTAGCTTGCTTATTACTATTGGTAAGTTGTCAAGCCAAAAATCAGCCCACAGATAATCAAGTATTGGTGAAAGTGGCGCGTGTAGTAAGTGGGCAAAGTTTAGAAGTGCTGGGTATGGGTGAACAACCTAATTTTGCTTCGCCAGTGCGTTTAATTGGCATTGATGCGCCAGATTTGCGGCAAAATCCTTGGGGTGATGAAGCGAGACAAAGCTTAGAAAAGTTAATTGGTGGTGTAGAACAATCAATCAAGCTAGAGTTTGATATTGAAAATAAAGATAAACTGGGGCGGACATTAGCTTATGTCTGGAAAGATAAGCAGTTATTAAATGAACAAATCGTCAAACAAGGATATGCGCTGTTTGTGGGGCGATCGCCTAATCACAAATACGATCAACGTCTAGAACGCGCCCAGCAATGGGCAAGAATTATGGGAGAGGGAATTTGGAACCCAAAAAATCCTATGCGCCAAACTCCGGCTGAGTTCCGGTTTTTGAATCGATGAATTGAGGGATCAGCGATCGCGCCTTTGAATGTATGATTCAGTGTTGAGTCGTGAGTGCTGAGTGTGGGACTATTGACTCTTGACTATTGACAATTAACTCACCTATGACTCAACTACAAATTTTTCTCGATATTGCTACCGAGGCGGCGTTAACAGCAGGTGCAGTTTTACAAGGTTATTTAGGCAAATTAGAAGACGCAGTAACTGAAAAAGGCCGCCCCGGTGATTTGGTAACGGCGGCGGATAAAGCCTCAGAAGCAGTGGTGTTAGAAGTTATCCACCGTCACTTGCCGCAGCATTCTATTTTGGCGGAAGAATCAGGTAAGATAGGCAATCAAGATAATGAATTTTTGTGGGCGATCGATCCCCTCGATGGTACGACAAACTACGCCCACCAATATCCTTTTTTCGCCGTTTCTATTGGATTGTTAATTAATGGTACGCCGCAGGTAGGCGTAATTTATGACCCATTACATAATGAGTTATTTCAGGCGGCGGCTGGTTTAGGTGCAACTCGTAACCGTCGCCCCATCAAAGTTTCTCAAACCAATGAATTACGTAAAAGCTTATTAGTAACTGGTTTTGCTTATGATCGCCGCGAAACCTCAGATAACAATTATGCCGAATTTTGTCACTTGACTCACCTCACCCAAGGAGTTAGACGTAGCGGTTCAGCATCCATTGATTTAGCTTATGTTGCCTGTGGTCGTGTTGATGGTTACTGGGAACGCGGACTATCACCTTGGGATATTGTCGCTGGCATCATTTTATTACAAGAAGCAGGCGGTAAAGTCACCGCTTATGATGGTAGCCCTTTACAAATCAACTCAGGTCGCATTCTTGCCACTAACGGTTACATTCATGAACTTCTCAGCCATGAATTAACACAAGTTCCACCTCTATCTTCTTGGAAATAGTCAACAAAAATATACTCATATTATTAACCGTGAGAGTGACTTTTGATTGCCAAGCGGAATTGGAATATTGAATGTGTATCTATTAGATATTCATCATTTCAAAATCTTGAGCAATGAAAGCTTTTATCTCTTACATCGCTTTTGTGGGAATGAGTGCTAGTTTACTGGCATACAGTTCTAGTTTGCAAGCAGTCACTCCTAGTAATGAAAAATTTATCGCTTTAGGTACAGAACCTTTTTGGAGTGTAACTGTTAGTAAAAATGGCATTGTTTACTCTTCGCCAGAGGTGAAAAAACAAACCTTCCCTTATGTAAAACCTCTAGCAGCCCAAGCCCGTCCTGCTGATTTGGTCAGAGTTTACCGACTCAGGGGTAACAATACATTGATTTTGCAAAAAGTGAGTGCTTGTAGTGATGGAATGTCAGATAAAAACTACCCTTATTCGGCTGTTTTGATATTGGGTAATAAAGTGTTAGAAGGTTGCGCCCAGAAACAGTAATCTAGTACAGGTCGGCGTAAATAAATAGACCATAAGAAATTGCTAAAAGGCTTGTAGTATCGTTATTCTTTCTTTTTACTTTTGCCTTGTTGTACTAGTCACATAAAGTTAAGTCAAACCAAAAAGTTGTCCCTATGCCAACTTCACTAACCAAGTTAACTTTACTACCATGTCTTTCAACAATATTTCTGACAATTGATAAACCCAAACCAGTACCTTCTAAGGTGTGGACTCGGTTTTCAACGCGGAAGAAGCGGTCAAAAATGGCTTGTTGGTCTTCGGAAGCAATACCAATTCCAGTATCAGATACTTCCACGCGCACACAGGGAGATTGATTTTGGGAGTTGGGTTTGGGATCTAATTGGTAGGCGCGGATTGCTACTTTACCGCCGGCTTTTGTAAATTTCAGGGCATTACCGACCAAATTGGCTAAGACTTGGAGTAATAAATCATAGTTACCCATGACTAGGGGTAAACTGGGGGCAACTTCTTGAAGGAGTTCAATGCCTTTATCTTTGGCGTTGAGTTGATAAGTCCGCAGGGTTTGTTCGATGGCTTGGGAGAGGTCTACACCATCAAAGTTATAACTACGACCAGATTCTAACTTAGATAAGTCTAAAACATCGTTAACTAAACGAGTCAGGCGATCGGTTTCATGGTTGACTGTTTTGAGAAAATCTTGACGCTGTTCTACACTCAAATCTTCGCCGTAGTCGTGCAGCGTTTCAATAAAAGATTTGATATTGAATAACGGTGTCCGCAGTTCATGAGACACGTTGCTGATAAATTGGCCCTTGGCTTCGTTGAGTTCTACTTCCCGTGTAATATCTTGTACAGTAATCGCAATTCCTTTAATACTTTCCCGTTGTAAATTCAGCACTGTGGTTAATAAAATCCGAATAGTGCGCTTAGTTGGTTGATTAAGATGAATGCGGAACTCAGCACTATCGCATTCACCCGCAGCCATTTCGTACAAGGGACGGGTGATTTCCATCTGAATGGCGGGGGGTAATTGATGCAGGACATTACTACCGACGACATCATTACCTTCCCAGCCAAAAATTCTTCTGGCTGTGGGGTTGACCAAAATCACCTGCATGTTGTTGTCAATCAACACAGCACCATCGGCGATCGTCGAAACCAAAGTTTCGAGTTTGGCTTTTTCGGCGGTTAGTTCTTCAATATTTTGTTCTTCATAGCGTTCTAGACGCTCTGCCATATCATTAAAACTGAGAATTAATTCTCCGAGTTCGCCGCCTAGAGGTAAATCGATGCGCTGCTTAAAATTCCCGGTGGCGATTTGTTTGACCCCGACTAGCAGTTCTTTAATCGGCTTGGTGATGGTTAAAGCATTAATCACCCCGGCTAAAATCACCATTACCCAAATTGTGATAAAAACCGCGATGGTAACATCACGGGTGAAATTAGTAGAAATTACGGCTGTTTGGTTGGGGTTAATCCCAATCGCCAAGACACCCAAGTATTTTTTCTCAACAATGAGGGGAACAAATACATCGGTGACAATGCCATCGGGGGTGTTATGTTGCCGCACCATTGGCTTATCGTTATCACCAGGGTAATCTTCTGGTAATTGTATTCTTCGCTCAATTGTCAATAAAGAGTTTTCCACCTCTGGTTCCCAAAAGGGAATCCCGAAAAAGATTTTGCCGCCTTCGTCAGCGTAAAGCATATACCTCACGCTGGAAGTACTGCTATAAAATCTTTGGGAAAATTGGGCAATCTCAGTGAGATTATTTTCTGCAATGAGGGGGGTAACGTTAGCAGCAAGCAGCAGTCCCAAGTCGCGGCCGAATCGGGTGTCATTCAAACGCGCATCTTGCTGAATTGTGTTTACAGCCCAAAAGGTCAGACCACTCATCACCAAAGAAACCACCAAAGTGGCAACAGCTAACAGCTTAGTTTGGAGGGTGAAATCTGACCACCAATTGGCGATCGCTTCTCGGATTGTTTTTAACAGAGCTAACATTTTCAATCAAGTTGTTAGTAGTTTTTGGAATAAACCCCAACAACTAAAAAATTAACAGTTAATTTGACTAATGGGGTAGAGAGAAGTCTGAAGTCTGAAGGTTGGTTAGCAATGCCGTTACCGTAGGCTAAGGCAAAATAAATTTCATACTTCACACTTCACACTTCATACTTGATTCAGCACTCTATAACCAATGTCTCTCCTATAATATATTCCTTCAAACTGGATAGATTTCAGACCTGTGTAAGCTTGGGCGATCGCTTGTTGAAAGTTTTCCCCTGTGCCTGTGACATTTAATACCCTTCCCCCATCAGTTACTACTTGCTGTTGGTCGTTCAATTTTGTCCCGGCATGAAATACGGTGACTGTAGCGGTTTCGGCTGCGTCAATGCCTGTAATGACTTTGCCTTTTTGATAATCTCCTGGATAACCACCAGAAGCTGCCACGACGGTAGCGGCTGCGCCACTGTGCCAAGCAATGGGGACTTCGCCTAAACGCTGTTCGACACAAGCCAGAATTAAATCTAATAAGGGTGTGGCTAACAATGGCAAAATTACCTGAGTTTCGGGATCACCAAAGCGACAGTTAAATTCCAACACTTTAAAGTCGCCTTCTGGTGTAATCATCAACCCGGCATAAAGTACACCCCTGTAGTCTATGCCTTTGCTGCGGAGAGTGGCGATCGCTTTTTCTAAAACATCTGTTTGCACCCTAGCCATTAACTCTGCTGTGGCAATGGGCGCTGGACAGTATGCACCCATCCCGCCAGTGTTGTCACCTGTATCACCTTCACCGACTCGCTTATGGTCTTGTGCTGGCAGTAGGGGACGAATGGTTAACCCATCGGTCAAAGCCAACACTGATACTTCTTGCCCAAATAAACACTCTTCAATCACAACAAACTCACCCGCACTGCCAAACTGCCCTTGAAAAATCGCATCAATGGCACTCTCAGCTTGTTCTATGTTAGTAGCAACTATTACACCCTTCCCTGCCGCCAATCCGTCAGCTTTCACAACTATCGGCGCACCTTGAGCTTTGATATATGATTTAGCTGCTGTTGCTTCCGTAAATACCGCAGCCTTAGCTGTAGGAATACCAGCTTCTTGCATCAGTGCTTTTGCCCAAGCCTTACTGGCTTCAATTTGCGCCCCTGCTCTAACAGGGCCAAATACCATTAGTCCCTGAGCTTGCAAATAGTCTGTAATTCCCTTCGCCAGTGGAACTTCTGGCCCCACTACTACCAAAGAAATATGATTTGCTAAGGCGTATTGGCTAATTCCCGCAAAATCATCTACAGCCAAGGGCAAATTCTGACAACCTGCCAGATTAGCTGTACCGCCATTTCCCGGCACACAGACGACTTGCTCAACTTGCGGGGATTGCAATAATTTCCATGCTAGAGCATGTTCACGCCCGCCGTTACCTACAACTAAAACTTTCACTGATTTCCTCTTGCGTGCCTTGTGACACGAGAACAGTCTAGGCAGTCAAAAGTCAATTTTTAACTCTTGCACCATTGACAGTGGTAGCCAGATTGCCACCATGCTGTACTAAAACTACTCGCGGATCAATTTTTCACTAATTTAGGTACTGATGCAAGTCCTGGGTTGAGAGTCTAGAGGCTGGGGGTTAGAGGCTAGTAGGTTGGGTGCAGGCGCACAAGAAATATTGAAAAAAATATGGCATATAGCAGTCCTAAATCATTCGTGAACCAAAAGATCCCCGATTTCTTCAAGAAATCGGGGATCTGAGCTTCTTGATTTTCACCAATCAAAGTTGAAAATTAAATTTTTATCAGAAAATCTCAATAAATATACCTAAGTAATTCTGCGATATTTCCATGATTAATTTAAACATTACTGCTAAATGATGACGTTTATACAAGATAAGTATTAACCTGTGAATATTGCAATCAGGGAAATATCAAAAAACGGTTAAAGAGGGAACATGGCTAAAATTATTGTGACGGGAGCAGCAGGTTTTATTGGTTCTCATGTTGCAGAAGTACTGCTAAAACAAGGAGAAGAAGTAATTGGGATTGATGAGTTTAATGATTACTACGATCCGATATTAAAACGTAAGAACATTGCTCTTTTAAACTGCTGGTCTAACTTTAAATTAATTGAAGGAAATATTCAGTTTTTAGATTGGCAAAATTTACTCCAAGATGTAGAAATTATTTATCATCAAGCAGCCCAAGCCGGAGTTAGGGCGAGTTGGGGTGATGGTTTCCGTGCTTATACTGAACGGAATATCAATTCGACACAAGTTTTATTAGAAGCAGCTAAGGATGCAAAACATCTGAAAAGATTAGTTTTTGCTTCTACATCTAGCGTTTACGGTGATGCGGAAACTTTACCCACCCACGAAAGTATCTGTCCCCATCCGGTTTCGCCTTATGGCATTACCAAGTTAGCCGCAGAAAGGTTGTGTGGACTATATCAGAAGAATTTTAATGTGCCGATTGTGGCATTGCGCTATTTTACAGTTTATGGGCCGAGACAACGCCCAGATATGGCATTTCATAAGTTTTTCAAGGCTATTTTGCAAAATGAAGCAATTCCGATTTATGGGGATGGACAGCAAACACGGGACTTTACATTTGTGAGTGATGTTGTGGCGGCAAATTTGGCGGCGGCGAGTGCAGCAGAAGCTGTAGGGAAAATTTTTAATATTGGTGGTGGTAGCCGAGTTGTGTTAACTGAAGTGTTAGATACAATGGCGGAAATTGTTGGTCAACCAATTAAGAAAAACTACATAGAAAAAGCAATGGGAGATGCACGCCACACGGCGGCGGATATATCCCAAGCGCAGAAAATTTTAGGGTATCAGCCACAAGTGTCGCTGCGGGAGGGGTTAACACAAGAATGGCAGTGGGTGAAGGGATTATATTAAATGAGTAAGATTTGGATGTAATGCGATCGCATTTTAGGAGTGAAAGTCACAAATTTCGGAAAACTCCCGCGATCGCTTTTTTGGTGTAGATTCGTAAAGGCAATCATTACTGTCGCCGAAACAGCTTTTGCGATGATTTTTATATTGAAGCCATTCCCGCCGAGAACTAAAGTTCCAGGCTAATAGCCAAAGTCCACTTCAGTGGACTGGAATAAATTTATTCTTGAGTCCTCTTGAGAGGACTTGCGCTATGAGACTCGGAATTGATTCCGAGGCGGGATTGAGCAAAGTCGAAGAATCACGAATTGCAAATTTCATCAAAATGCTGCTTCACGTCCTCTAGTAAAAGTCAAAGCATCACTTCCTCTTTTTCCAGATAAAAAATACTCCACTGTAGGTTGGGTGAAACGAAGTGAAACCCAACACATAAATCTGGGTTTTCCAGAATATTTTTTGTTCAAAACGGGTGATTAATTAATTACTACAGAAGATGGAAGCAGAGATGCGATAAAAGCCATTATTGATTCTATTAATGGATGTCGTTGTAATATTTTTATTTCTGTATTTGTGATGTTGTCAAATATTTTTGCATTTATTTGTTCACCTTTTCCAAATACTATCTCTAAAAACTCTTTAGGTTTACTTTGGGCTAATTGCCATTCTAAATCATTAAATTTGCGTTGTGCTATTTTTTCAATTAATGATTTATCTTGTAAAAATACAATTTCTATTTCGGGAACTGCAAAAAAGATTTGATAGGGAATCCCTGGTGATGCTTGATTTAGTGCATAGTTAATTAAATCATGTCTTTCCCATATTTGAGATTCGTTATCTGTATCTGCATCTAAGACAAGAGCAACAGGTGTGTTTCGAGTCGCAAGCAATGAACTAGCTAAAGAACGCGCACCATAAGAGCTTTCACCCGCTATAAATTGAATATCTTGAGTCAGATTTTTTGGCAGTAATTTTTGTAAAATTTCTTTATCTTTATTGCCTACCGTAATTATGTATACCAATGTCATATAAAAATCTCAAACAAATGGATTTATGATTCTTAATTTATTTTCTATTAACTGATTATGTTGCATATCTTCTGAGTAAATGATGAAACATTCACTTAATAAAGCTGTAGATATAATCAAACTATCCCAATAAGAGTAGCTATATTTATTGTTGATTTCTAATGCTTGTATAACCTCTGTTGTGTTAATTGCCAGAATTGGAAAGGTATTAACTATATCTGATATAATAGTGGTGGCATCTGTTGTAGATGTGAATTTTTTCTAGTTAAAACATGAAATAATTAACCTAATACTTGAGTGCTAACTAGCAAAGATGAATAATTATGTTTAATGATTTCTGCAACTTGTTGGGATTTTTCAGGCGGATTTTTAGCATAGAGATAAATCCAGAGGTTAGTATCGAGAAAAATTTTATCTTTCATAAATTTCGTCTCGATTAAATTTATAATCTGCGGGGAGTTGGAAAGAGTAGTTATTAACTCGTGCTAGAAATTGCTGAATTTTTGATACTTGATGATCTTGATTAGGCTCACTGGGTTCAATAATCATAATTTGTAGGGTTTTACCTTCTAATTCAGAACTGAGTTTTTCGCTTAAAACAAGTTCACCGTTGGTACAGGTTGCTTTGATGATTTGCAGCATTATGAATAACTTTAAATCCTAAATTGATGAGTATAGCTATAATTCCATTATAAATTATGCAATTCACAGCATCACTTCCTCTTTTTTCAGATAAAAAACACTCCCATGTAGATTGGGTGGAACGAAGTGTAACCCAACAAATGATATCAATGCTCATAACAAAAATCTATTAGCTGGAAATCAAGGTTATTTGGTGTTGGATTACGGCGCAAATATTAATTTGTTTTTCTGCGAAGATGCAAGCTTGCGTCTCCACCCCAACTACTCATAACTCTTACTGGCTTCTAATATTTCACGCCAAAAATCTAACGCTGTTTCAGTTCTATGAGCAACGTGTCTGCGTAATGCTTTTGCTATTGCATAACTATAAGGTGAAGGAATTTTCTCTGCCATTTGGCGTGGTGTGCCATTTAAAATTTCCTCCTGAGTGAATTCAGTAACATATCCAACAAGTAAGCTTAATAGTAATAATCCTGTATGATATATATCTACTTTTCTTCCAATTTGTCCATATATTGTTGGGTTAAGAAATTCTGGAGGTAGCATCCAGTTAGCAAGTATTGTATTAAAAGTATTAATGTCATTTTCTAGCCTGCTTATTCCTAAATCACCAATCTTGAATTTTAGAACTGGATCTTGATTTGGTAGCATAGGATTGTTTATCAATGAAACAAATACATTGCCATGATGAATATCTTTATGAACGTAGCCACAACTATGAATAAAATCAATTCCTTGTAGTAAATCTCTTGCAATACACGGCAAAAGTCTTTCTCTTTGGTCATCAGGCAGCACAAGCAAATCTTTGAGTGTACAATAACAACGTTCAATAATTAGGTAGAAAGTATCTTGATACTCAAAGGCATCATAGATATAAGTAATATTGGGATGGCGAAGATACTCTAACTTATTTAACTCTTCTATCCACTCTTGTCTAACTTGCTCATAAGTACGATTTTTAGGAACAATTATCTTAGCGACAAGTTCATTTCCCCATTCATCTGTACATTCATAAACACAGCCAAAGTACCCTTGTCCAATAGTTTTACCAATAGAGTATGAACGTCCTTGTCCATTAGTAATAAATTCACCGTACATAGGTGGGCAGAAAAGCTTTTGTCTGTTTAAATTTTGAAAATTAATCATTAAGTTTTTTTGATTATTAAAAGGCTAATAATAGTAAACCTCATCCAAGATAACACTTAGATGAGGATATAAGATTAAACTAAAACTCAGCTTAATGTACTAACTCAATAGCCCGCTTCGTCAACGCTTCAGCAGTCAAACCATTAAACGCCATCAACTCACCAGCACTAGCTGTAGTTTCGCCACGTTTCCAGGCAAAAGTATCACGCTTGCTGTTACTTCTCAACATAATTGGTTCTAGCATTGCCGCAGCACCACCAGTTACACCAATTAACGCATCACCGCCAAATAATTCAGTAAATTTTACATCATCAATAAAACCACCATCGGCTTCAGAACAAGTATCCCAAGCCACATCACTAGGACGATATAAACGCCGAGGATTAATAACAGAAACTATCTTCACCCCAATACCTTCTGTTTCTAAGAAAGCGGCGGCTTCAAATACAGGAATTAATGTCATATCACCGATAACTGCAAAGACAACTTGCTTTCCGCCAGCAATTTCATGTAATACTATTGCACCATCTTCTAAGCCTTGCTGGGTCTGTTTTAATGTTGTATGAATTGGCAAGGGTGACTTACTGGCAGTGATGACAATTCCTTTATTTTTTGTTGTCAATGCCCAGTCATAACAAGCTTGGATACTATTAGCATCAGGTGGGAATAAGGGGAAGACATTTCCATTTCGCATCATTGATGCAAAGTAAGCTTCAATTTCGGGACGTTGGTGAGTCCAACCGTTACGTCCTTGTTCTAATGCGCCTGCTGTGAATAGAGTAATTGTTGAGGGTGTTTGACGGCGTAATTCTGCCATTGCTTGGATGACTGTTTGCCAAATTGGTAAACCATTGATGGCAAAAGATTCGTAAGAACACCACAAAGTTCTCGCACCTATGAGTGATAAACCAACAGCTAAACCTGCACAAGCATCTTCACTTAATGGTTCATAAACTTGACCGTTTGGTGCTTGGTTATATAAGTCGTCAGTTGTGGGGTGAATAATTTTTAATGCTTGGTTGATGTTGCCAATTCCTGATGCTTCGTTACCGTCGGCGTTGGTAACGAGGAAATTTTTATCCTTTTGTCCGACGATACCAACTAACCGTCCCATTGCGGTTGTGGAAACTTTGGGTTCGCCACCAACTGCATATTCTTCTAATGGCAATTCACCTAAATCTGCCAATGGTAATTCAAATTCTGTCACTACAGTTTTCGCAGCCGGGCCACCACCAGCGCGTTCGGCGTTAGTTCTAACTGTTTGCCAAGCTTCTTGTGATAAGGCGCGTGTTTGCAATGCGCTGATAATGTGCGGTGCATCTAGGGTGTCTTTGGGATATAAGTTGTGCGATTTTGCACCTCTGGCGTGAACACCTGCGCCTTTGAGTTGTTTGATAATAAATACGGTGAGTTTACCACTGAGGGCAGAACGGGCGGCTTTATCAACGGCGACTAATACGGCTTGGGTAAAGGCGAGGCGTTGCTGGAAGGAAAAGGCGGTACTATCAACGTAGTCGCCTGGTTGATTTTGGTCGTCAAATTCTTTGGCATCAACGAGAATGACTTCTGCAAAACCGTTACCTTGCCAGTAGGCTTTCATCTCATCATTGGTTTTGAGGGAAACCATACTGTGATGTTCTTGGCTGTAACCGTTCCACACCAGCACGGGTAAGAAGTTGGTAACGCTGGGATAGGCGGTGTTGAAGTGTGCCATTGAACTCATGATGTAGGGTTCACCTAGTCCACCGTCGCCGAGGGTGAAGGGGAAAAGTTGGTCACGGTGGAGGAGTGCAGCCGCCATTGCAAAGTGTTGCCCTTGTCCCAAAGGCCCGGCGGGTGCGAGAATACCGGGGATGTAACCGGAAAGGTGTCCTAAAAGTCCGTGTTTTTCGCGGAAGCGATCGCGCAATTGTTGTACTGTAAAAATGCCCATGTCTTCTAAAGAGCGATCCAAAAACATGGCACTATAAAATCCAGGGGCGTGGTGTCCCACTTCGGTAATAATATTTTTGTAGCCCAGCATGACTAACGCTGCATACGCTTCCGCTTGGCTGGCAAACCCGCCTGGGTGTCCTGATGCTTTACTCCCAGTGATTTGCAATGTCAGGTAACGCAAGGCATCAGCAGCAAGTAAAGTTTGATATACGGCTGTGGTATCTGAAGGAGATGCGATCGCTACTTTATCTGAATCTATCGCAGGTGTAGCACCATAAGTGGCAAAATCTGGTAACGCTTCGCCAAAATATTGAATTCCTTCACAAAAATCAGGAAGCGCGGAAGCTGCCTTTGGTGTAATTGCTGTCATGCTGAGTACCTTATAACAATGAAGGGAAACTGTAGATGCCCGTGGAATTTAACAAAAATTTTACATCTTCAGGGCTGTAACAGTTTATTGCATTTTTACAACCAAAGGATAAGCAGTTTAAATGATTGTTAGAGAAAAACTTATATAGGACAGGTGAGAGGTGATAGGTAACAGTAAAGCAAGATGTAGAGAAGACCTCACAAAAATCATCACTTACTAATGATGATTTTTTTCAACCCGCCCATATTTATTCAAAAATCAAATAGAAACCCTATATTTTTCGCTTAGGGATCTGCGGGTTAATAGTGTCCCAACCAGCCAGGTTTCGACACTTCTCCTACCGGAGACGCTACGCGAACGACAAGCTCAGTGCATCGCTTCGCTCAACCCTCAAAGATCGAGAGTTGAGCGGAGTCGAAACTCGGTTTACTGGTACTTTATTTTCATGCAATTCCCTTAGTGGAGTTAATATTTGCTTTCTTATACCAATTCTATGTGAGTCTGCATTTAATCTTCATATCTCTTCTTTCTTTGTGTTCTTTGCGCCCTTTGTGGTTCGTTCTTTAATTCAGTGCATCTTCATGCAGAATTGGTATTAATTTCATCTCATCTTCCCAATACCTTTCATTCAGTATCAGAATTTACCTGTCACCTGTCACCTTTTCCCTTCTAACCATCTGTATATACCATCCTGTAGATCCTTTTTTGGGTATGTAAGGTCTAAAGTAAGCATTATGGGACGCTATGAGATAAAAATCCATGCCAGAAGAACGCAGGTTGGAAGAAAAATTCATCTCCCAGGAAGCCGAACGCCAGTTATCCAACCAACTGGATGAAGCTGAACAAATTGATGTCGATGTGCAGACTGATTTGTTCAAGATAGTTCAAGGACAAGCGGATGGTGTTTCTTTGAGTGCCAAAGGATTGGTTTTTAAAGAAAATATCCGGGTTCAAGACATCAAACTGCAAACAGATAAAATTGCCGTCAATCCTGTAAGCGCGATTTTTGGACAGATTGAATTAAATGCGCCAGTAAATGCGATCGCTCGCATTATCATGACAGAATCAGATATTAATCAAGCCTTAAATTCCGAATTTGTACAGAATTCGCAAAAAAATTATGAATTAAATGTTGAGGGTGAAAATGTCAGGTTGGAAATGCAAAATATACAATTAGCTTTCCCTGGTAATAATAAAATTCAATGCCAAGGATTAATAGGCATTACAGAAAAAGGTAAAAATCGCCCGCTTGGTTTTACTGCCCAATTCCAACCCAAAACTTACACTAATCCTATCATTTTAGAAAGTTTTAATTGCCATCAGGGTGAAGGGATAACTTTTGAATTAGTTTTAGCAATCATACAGAAAGTCAAAGAACTACTTAATCTGCAATATTTTACCTGGGAAGGGACAAAATTTAAAATTATCAATCTGGATGTCAAGCAGCAGCATTTAATACTCTTAGTTGAAACTCAAATGCAGCATATCCCAGCTTCTATCTCAGAAATGACTAATTAGGAAAATCATTATAGTATTAGTTGATTTAACTAAATCTACTTAATCTTGTAATTTTTTTTGAGTCTTTGTAAGATTAACAAGCCACTCTATTATAAACTATAAATATGCAAGAATATGATGTTGTGATTATCGGTGCAGGACATAACGGACTAGTTTGTGCAGCATATTTGCTCAAAGCTGGCTATAGTGTCCTACTTTTAGAAAAACGTTCTGTTCCTGGTGGTGCCGCAACAACTGAAGAATGTTTACCCAAAGAAGCACCAGGATTTAAATTTAATTTGTGTGCAATTGACCATGAATTTATTCACTTGGGGCCAGTAGTTGAAGAATTAGAACTGAAAAAATATGGCTTAGAATATTTAGAATGTGACCCAGTGGTTTTCTGTCCCCATCCCGATGGCAAATATTTCTTAGCACATAAATCTTTAGAAAAAACTTGTACAGAAATTGCTCGTTATAGTGAACGTGATGCTAAGAAATATGCCGAGTTCACTGACTATTGGCAACGGGCATTAGGCGCAATGATTCCCATGTTTAATGCACCACCTAAGTCAATTATAGATATTGTTGGTAACTACGACATTACAAAACTCAAAGATTTATTCTCAGTGATTGGTTCACCAAATAAAACACTGGATTTTATTCGCACAATGCTAACCAGTGCGGAGGATTTACTCAATGAGTGGTTTGATTCGGAATTTTTAAAAGCGCCACTAGCCAGATTAGCATCAGAATTAGGTGCGCCCCCATCACAAAAAACCCTTGGTATTGGTGCAATTATGATGGCAATGCGTCATGATCCTGGTATGGCTAGACCGCGTGGTGGCACTGGTGCATTAGTCAAAGCTTTGGTGAATTTAGTTACTAGTAAAGGTGGCACAATTCTCACAGATCAGCACGTAGAAAAAGTGTTGATTGATGATGGTAAAGCTGCTGGTGTACGCGTTGCTGGTGGTACAGAATATCGAGCGAAATATGGTGTAATTTCTAATATTGATGCCAAGCGGTTGTTTTTGCAAATGACCGATAAAAGCGATATTGACTCAGCCGATCCTGATTTGTGGGAAAGATTAGAACGCCGCATTGTTAACAATAACGAAACCATCCTCAAAATCGATTTGGCTTTAGATGAACCTCTGCGTTTTCCTTTCCACGCGCACAAAGATGAGTATCTTGTGGGTTCTATTTTAATTGCTGATTCTGTGGCGCATGTGGAACAGGCTCACAGTAAGTGTACCTTGGGCGAAATCCCAGACTCTGATCCATCAATGTATGTAGTGATGCCCAGTTACCTTGACCCCACCTTAGCACCACCAGGAAAACATACTGTTTGGATTGAATTTTTCGCCCCCTATCAAATTGCAGGTGCAGAAGGTACAGGCTTAAAAGGTACTGGTTGGACTGATGAATTGAAAAATCAAGTTGCTGACAAGGTAGTTGATAAGTTAGCTACTTACGCACCTAATGTCAAAACAGCGACTATTGCCCGACGGGTAGAAAGTCCCGCAGAGTTAGGAGAAAGATTAGGCGCATACAAAGGAAACTACTATCACGTCGATATGACTTTAGATCAGATGGTATTTTTCCGCCCTCTACCAGAAATCGCCAACTATAAAACCCCCATTGACAATTTATTCTTAACTGGCGCGGGTACTCATCCCGGTGGTTCAATTTCGGGAATGCCAGGACGCAATTGTGCGCGGGTATTTTTACAATCGAAGCATCCCATTACTCAGACTTTGAAAGATGCTAGGGATTCGATTAAATCGACTGTCGGTTCTGTGTTTGGGATTGTTTAGCCTATAACTTACGCACAAAGATTATCTGTGGAGATTGGGTGTAAGGGTGTGTGACATAAGGGTTTTAGATACATACACCCTTCCCTACACCCTTGCCAAAACCCTTGATTTTTCGTTTTTATGCGTAAGTCCTAAAATAAAAACCCCACAGAAATTTGTGGGGTTATTTTGTGAATTACGGTGACTCTAGTTATCTAAAACACATCAAATTTGTTCAGTTCAGGTTATTTTATGTTACAAAAACTAAACATTTGCGAGGCGTTGTTCCAACTCTTCCAGGCGTTGAGCCATTAAGCTGATTACTTCTTGGCTATCGTCTACCCCATTAGGTTCGCCGGGTTGAGATGTCACAACAGGCGGACGCACTAGAGATGGTAATCTGACTAAGCTACCACCGCTTGCTGTAGGCAGAGCGTAGGCAATTTGATCAAAGTCAGGAACAGAATCATCGATATTTTTGGGTAGGAAAGTTCCGCGATGTTCTGGAGTTACTAGCAGTTCATAAGATGGCCCACCGATTGTCGCTCTAGAGATGCTCACATACCCACGAATCTCTAAATTTTTAGCTCCTGTAAACAGGTCTACATTTTGCAGATCAGGTAGTAAAGTAACTAGTGCGGTATCATTCGCAGGAATACCAACATTAAAAGTAAAGCGTTTAGGATTACCTGGAACTGGAATTAATTCAGAAAAATCATTATTTCCTAAAACATCACGGATTGTGACTGTATCTACTAGATTTAATTCAGGTGTCGTCGCTGTAAATTCTAGTCTCAAGCGTGCAGGTGCATCAGTAGTATTAGCAATAGTTAAAAAGTAACCTTGCACAACTCTACGAGCAACTTTTCCTAGCTTTTGAACAACATCGGGTGGTAAATTACCTAAATTATCTGTAGGAGCAATGGGGTTAACAAGTAATTCAAAAGTTGAAACTAATGGCATAATTAATTCTCCATGTGATTTAGTTTATTTCTCTAAGCTTGTGATGATTATTGCCAGATTTATAAATGGCAAAATCACAAAATTAGAGTGGGATTGCAGACTGAGGAATGTTTTTTTGTCCGCTAATTATTCCACAGGCTTAAACTTTGTATTTACGCAAAACTTCTGACTCTTTAATATTTCTTTACAATTGTCTTGGCTGAGGTATATCCAGAAAATTGATTAAAGTCTTGCAGCGTAAGGATTATCAGATATATGAATCTATGTGAGAAATACAGAGAAAGCATATATACTCATCTCCAATGACTCACACACCTCTATTCCCTGTCTCTGTTGTAAAATAATTAAGGCTTGCTATTATGCAATAAATTCTACTGATAAAAAATATAGCCCAGACGTTTATATGGTCTGGGCTATATGCAGAAGCCTAAATTAATTCTGTTGTCAATATTGCGATTACTGCTTACACATAACCTGACGCATTTTCCGCATATTTGCAGGTAGTTCAAAGTTCATAGCTTGCTGAATAAAAATTGAAGGGATGGGAATATTGGGTGTGGCTTGGACATTATAAGCCAGCAAAGTGCCGTTACCAAAATCTTTTAAATCTACGCAGGCGCTAAAGTCTTCAAAAGTGCCTTTTTCCATACGGAAGTGAATTTGTTGTCCAATGACTTCCGCAACGCTGAGATAAATTTCGACTTGGGCTGTGAAAAATAAAAAGGCTTTTTGTGCTGCTTGGTACAGGCGTTTTGCTTCACCTCTGTGCATAACTTCGCTTCTGGTGATATCAGGAAAATATTGCACCCAACGAGGGTAGTCAGTGAGTTGCTGCCATACGTGCGATCGCATCATCGGTAAATACATCCATGCAGTAACTGCACCGCCCCACGCCGTATGCGATCGCGCTTCTACCAAAATTTCGCCCTGCATTAACAATCTTCGCTTGTCATCGCTCCAAGGCATATCTAAACCTGCAATAATTGGGTCGGAAATATGAGACGCAGCCATATTAAATTACTCACTCCTCACTTTGCCACACTTCCAGAGTTAAAGTTAATCAACGTCTATTAGACTTTAAGATCAACCCACTCAAATTTAGTTCCACTTTTCAAACACCATTTTCCGGAACTAATATCATCTCCTGATATTTTTCTGTGAAATCACTTATAAAATCGTATTGCTGATTACATTTAATCAAATCTAAATTTCGGCAACTATAACAATAACACTACTTTTAAATATATAGGATTCATATTTGATTTATGAAAAAATATAGTACACCTAGATCAAGCTTATTTCCTACTCCCCACTCCCCACTCGCTACTTAATAAAGATAATTCCCAAAATCAAACCGCATTACTATAGAAGTGTAATAAATTTTGAATCAAAGGCACATTCCATGAATCAATCTTCCTTAAATCGTTGGCTAACTCAAGTTTTTGGAATGCTACTAGGCATTGGCATTACCATTTGGATTCTTAGGGGTTTTGGGCTTCTGACCTTTCTCCCAGGTGGAATCATTTGGTTGTTTATTTTAGGTGCGATCGCTGTGGCAATCATCAATTTCGCCCAAAGAACATGGTGGCGTTTCTAATCTAGAACTAATCAGCAAATTATGTGATTTTACTGAAATAAGGTTGTCGAAGCTGGTAGAAATACAACTTTTTCAACTTATTTGATTTTAGTTTTTTAAGAAATAAACACCATATAGAGAAAATGCGGAGGTTTGAGTACTGAGTGCTAAAGCAAAACCTCAATCATCCTGCAAAAATCATTTAATAAATTCAGGGAGAAAACAATGGAAACTTACGAATGCACTGTTTGTGGCTACGTGTATGATCCAGAAGTGGGTGATCCTGATGGGGGAATTGCCCCAGGAACACCATTTGAAGATATCCCGGAAGATTGGGTGTGTCCCGTTTGCGGGGCGACAAAAGACCAATTTGAACCAGTAGAAGTGTAATTTGGGGAGTAGGGAGTGGGAGAGACAGGGGAGACAAGGGGGACAAGGGAGACAAGGTATAGAAATGACGGATAAAAACAAAAAATCACGCGGTGAAATTCAGCCGAACTGTGTTGTGATTTCAAACCCTGACACCGAGTCTCCACAGAAAATATTTGTGCGTAAGCCCTAAGATAAAAGAACAAATGACTATTGACCATTGACTAATCAACGAGATTCTTTAAAATTGCAACCGTTACAAATTGTCGTTATTGGGGGTGGGGCTGCGGGATTTTTTGGTGCGATCGCTTGTGCTAATGCCAACCCTTACGCCCGTGTTATTTTACTCGAAGCCAGCCGTCAACCATTAGCCAAAGTCAGAATTTCTGGTGGTGGACGCTGCAATGTCACTCATGCTTGTTTTGAACCAGCCGCCTTAGTGGCGAATTACCCCAGAGGTGGAAAAGCTTTGCGGGGTGCTTTTAGTCGCTTTCAAGCTAAAGATACGATTTCTTGGTTTGCTAACCACGGAGTACCACTGAAAAAAGAAGCTGATGGACGAATGTTTCCGGTGACAGACAGTTCGGAAACAATTGTGCAGTGTTTGATGAATGCGGCTGAAGACAATGGGGTAGAACTGCGGACTGGTACACCAGTTGTCTCAGTGAAACGATTACCCAACACTCAGCACTCACACTTCGACTCCGCTCAGTGTACAACACTTGAAACTCAAAACTCAGCACTCAGCACTCAGTTTGAAGTTTATTTGAAATCAGGTGAAACTTTAAAATGCGATCGCCTACTATTAGCCACTGGTAGTAACCCCATCGGCTATAAAATCGCCCAAGAATTTGGTCATCAAATTGAACCACCCGCGCCTTCATTATTTACCTTTAACATTCCTGACCCTAGTTTGCGGGCTTTAAGCGGTGTGAGTATGAATCCAGTGCGTTTGCGGCTGTCTGTTCCCCAACAACCAGCCTTAGAACAAATAGGCCCGTTGCTGATTACCCATTGGGGTGTGAGTGGCCCGGCGGTGTTGAAACTTTCGGCTTGGGGGGCGAGAATGTTGTATGACAATCGTTATCAAGCCACTTTAACAATTAACTGGCTACCTGATTTATCACAAGAAGAAGTCCGGGAGAAAATTGTAGCAGTTAAAAATGAATGGGGAAGAAAAGCGATCGCCTTACATCGAGGAATTGATTTACCCCATCGTCTTTGGCAATACTTGATCAACCGAGTCGATATTAATACGGAACTTCGTTGGGCAGAAATCCCTAACAAAACCCTAAATCAATTAGTGCAAGAAATTTCCCAGGGTAAATACTTAATTAATGGCAAAGGTGCTTTCAAAGAAGAATTTGTTACCTGTGGTGGGGTTAGCCTTAAAGAAGTAAATTTTAAAACAATGGAGAGTAAATTAACTACTGACCTTTACTTTGCCGGTGAGATTTTAGATATTGATGGGATTACAGGTGGATTTAACTTCCAAAGTGCCTGGACAACGGCTTATTTAGCAGGTTTAGCAATGGCAGAAAATTAATAAAAACTACAGAATCCCGAATGTGAGCTATCTAAGTACTGTATCCTTTGTTTTACTGTGAAGAAGTGGGAATAATACTTCAGTAATGCTACATCAACCGTAACAAATAATACTTGTTTTCAAGCATTTCTCTCATTGTCACTCCACATTTGCAGCAGCCACCCTAGAGTAAGCGATTTTTCGCATTTTTTGTTGAAGGGTGTATGTCAAACTACCAATCTACTCTGTCTGAAATTACATTGCAGGGCAGTCAATATATGCTGCATGGCTTTCCCGTATTAGGAATGCCATCTCAAGAACGTGCCGTTAAATACTTCAGTCTGAATCCATTTCTCCCAGATGCCCAGAATCGTTGTCCGGTTGAATGTGCTTATTGTGTCTGTCACCAAGACCGGGAATGGCATCATCATCCAGAAAGCTTTGAGAATAATGTCACCCCGGCTGACCTAATTGATCGTTTATTAGACCGGATTTTTGCCACCCCAGAAGGACAAAAAGGCTATCCCATTTCCTTATGTGACTATTCTGATCCGTTCATTCCAGCCCATCGGGAACGTGTATTGTCAATCCTCGATGCACTGATTGACCGTCAAGCCGCCAACATGGTCTACATCACCACCAAAGTTCATCCAGGTCAAGCATTTCTCGAACGTTTAAAAGCTACCTTAGCCAGGCCAAATGCGCTGCGAGTCACAGTTTTTGTGAGTTTACCACCTTTGAAACCTGGTTATGAACAAGCCTCGATTCCAGGAAGAGTCAGGCTGTTACAAGATTTAGTCCAACTGGGTATTCCTTGCTGCTGGTATCTGCGTCCTTTAGTAGAACAGTGGTTTGATGAAGCGTTGATGTGGCAATTAGCACGTACACTTTTACCCTACGTCGCCCATCATGTAATTTTGTCTGGGATTGTCATGTCGGAAGAAATTGAAGAGAGTTTATTAAAACAAGGCTTGATAGTACCCCAATGGGATCGTACACAACCAGGGCGCAAACAACTTTTATCAGCAAAATTTGAGTCGCAATTGCGTTCTATTCTCAGCACAGTAGCCAGTGAACACAATATTTCCCTTGGCCCAGTCATGGGACATCGACTCTGTGGTACAAATGGTAATCATGCTTACGGTTGTTTGATGTGTGCTAAACAAAACCGTTATTGCCAACTGTTTCAGCTGCATCACTACGGTGAAACGATCACGGCTGAAGATAATCAACGATTAAAAGTCCTGTTGCGGCAGAATCTCCAACCTAAAGTGCCATCAGCCGAAGAATGCCATTAAAAATACACTATTTAGAATTAGAATTCAGAATTTATTAATGGGGGATGCAAATCCCCTATTTTCTTGTTTACAGGACTTACGCACCAAGATAGTCTGTAGAGACAATAATCTTGCTTGCGACAAGTTTTCAATCAACCTAAAAAATGAAATTCAGCGAAATCATCAGCCAATTCAGGGAAATTACCACTAATAACAGTCTGATAACTTACCCAGACCAAGATATAGACATCACCGGGATAGCAGCGATTGATGAAGCCATCACTGGGACTATTAGTTATGTCGAAGGCAGTAAATTTGCGTCTTTAATTAATAAGACAAACGCAAGTGCCTTAATTCTGCCCGAAGATCCAACTTTGCAAACTCAAGCCCAAGAACGTGGGATTCCTTGGGTAAGTACAAAAGAACCAAGACTCTTATTTGCCAAGGTTTTGACTCTGTTTTATCAACCATATCGCCCCAGTCCAGAAATTCATCCGACGGCGGTGATTCATCCCACCGCAAAGATTGGTAATGATGTTTACATCGGCCCCCACGCAGTAGTACAAGAACGGGTGGAAATTGGCAATTATGCGATTATTCATCCGAATGTTGTAATTTATCCAGATGTCAAAATTGGCGATCGCACTACCTTACACGCTAACTGTACAATTCACGAACGCAGCCAAATCGGTGCAGATTGCGTAGTTCACAGTGGCGCTGTGATTGGTGCAGAAGGTTTTGGCTTTGTACCTACCCGCACTGGTTGGTTCAAAATGGAACAATCAGGCTACACAGTACTAGAAGATGGTGTAGAAATTGGCTGTAACAGTGCTGTTGACCGTCCAGCAGTCGGTGAGACGAGAATTGGTAAAGATACCAAAATTGACAACTTAGTACAAATCGGGCATGGTTGCCAAATTGGTGTGGCTTGCGCGATCGCCGGTCAAGCCGGGATGGCTGGCGGTGTAACATTGGGTAATCGCGTGATTTTAGCAGGACAAGTGGGAGTTGCCAATCAAGCTAAAATTGGTGATAGAGCAACCATCTCGGCTCAAAGTGGCGTTCTGCACAATGTTGACCCAGGAGATATTGTCTCTGGCACTCCTGCGGTTCCTCATAAGGTATATCTTAAAGTAGCTAGTATTTACAGCCGTTTTCCAGAGATGTATCAGTTTTTTAGACAACTACAACGTCAATTAGGGCAAAAATAAGTGGTAATTAGAAAGGCAAAAGTAATAGGACTGACGCAATTGTCAGATTTTTTTCGTTGAGCCTGTCAATAGTCAATGGTCAATAGTCGAAAAAAACCTTGATTTTTGACCATTGACTCTTGTACCAGAAAATAGGTGTGGTAGTACAACAAGGCAAAAGTAAAAGGTCAAAAAGAAAAAGAAAATAATTTTTACTTTTACCTTGATCAATGATCAATATCCCAATTTTTCTAAAACTGGTTTTGTCGAAACAATATGTCTGTCTAACCCAAGTTCTTCAGGTTTAACTCCTAGTGCTAAAGCAATTAACTGCGGTAAATGTAATACTGGCAAACCTAACTTTTTGCCAATGACTTTTTCTACTTCTGGTTGACGGGAATCTAAATTTAAATGGCACAACGGACAAGGTGTCACTAAACAATCAGCCCCATTTGCTATGGCTTCTTGAATGTGCATTCCTGCCATTTTAAAAGATTCATTGGTGGCGTAACTAGCCAATGGCCAGCCACAACATTGGGTGCGACCACGATAATAAATTGGTGTTGCACCCACAGCCCGAAACACATTTTCCATTGCTTCTGGTTGGAAAGGATCATCTAATAGCATGGTTTTTTGTCCACGCAACAGATAGCAACCGTAAAAAGCAGCACATTTTAAATTGGTTAACTTGCGGGTGACGCGCTGGCTAATTTCCTCCAAGCCATAATCTTTGACCAAAGCATAAAGCAAATGTGTTACTTCTGTACTGCCCTGATAAGGCGAACAACCTTCTTTTTTGAGTAAGCCATTTACTTGCTCAACATAAGTCGGATTGCTATTTTGGCAATCTTTTAGGCGTTCATTAACATGACCAATGACACCTTGACAGGTACTACAATGAGTGAGTAGTGGAAGATTTAAGGATTCTGCTAAAGCAATATTTCTGGCGTTGACAGTATCTTCCAACAATTGAGAATCTTCTTTAAATGTGCCGGAACCACAGCAAGCAGCTTTTTTGAGTTCAATCAATTCAATTCCTAAAGCTTGCGTGAGGGCTTGGGTAGATTGATACAGTTCTCGACAAGCACCTTGGGCGACACAACCTGGAAAGTAAGCGTATTTCAGCGTTGAAGTAATCATAAAAATAAAAGGGACTAGGGGTTAGGGACTAGAGGCTAGTCTTGTTTGTTACACAACACTCGGCACTAGGAATTTATTTGGACATTAGTCAAAAAAATAGTAACAATTAGTAAGTAGAAGCATTTATACAGTGTAGGCGATCGCCAAAATTGTCATACTACCTTATCTAACCCTGGGGGGCTAGGGAAAAAGTTTTCGAGAAGAAAATACTTCGGTAGTATACGGGCGATCGCGCTTTCCGATAAGATGTATATGCTCAAAAACCATGTCACTCATCAAGAGCGGCTAATAGCAACTGGTCAAGGAATTTTATTGTATGAGCCAAAAAGATACTTTTGAAAAGGTCAAGAAAAGCGTCGCTGATCAACTAAGTGTTGACGAGGAAAAGATTACTCCCAAATCTAATTTTATCGATGATCTAGGTGCTGATTCCCTGGATCTCGTCGAGCTAGTTATGGCTTTTGAAGAAGAATTCGAGATTGAAATTCCTGATGAAGCCGCCGAAAAGATTTTGACAGTCCAAGATGCGGTTGATTACATTAACAATCAAGTTGCCACATCCGCTTAAGAAAGTGCTGAGTCAAAAGTGCTGAGTGCTGAGTAGTCAAGAGTTAAGAATTATTTTATCTTTCTCACTTAGTCTTCCTACTTAAAAACTCAGCACTCAGCACTCAGCACTCTCATTTGCAGCTTTCTCGCTACCTTTAACTGAGTCATGACAGATTATATACGTAAACGTGTTGTGGTAACTGGTGTTGGCGCGATTACACCTATTGGCAACACACCGACTGAATATTGGGAAGGATTAGTCAGTGGACGCAATGGTATAGACTACATCACCCATTTTGATGCGTCCAGCCATGATTGTCGCATTGCTGGTGAAGTCAAAAACTTCGATCCACATGCTTATCTAGAGCGCAAAGAAGTCAAGCGGATGGATCGATTTTCACAGTTTGGGGTTTCAGCAGCAAAACAGGCATTAGCGGATGCAAATCTGGTAATTAACGAGCTAAACGCAGAACAGATAGGGGTGGTCATTGGTTCTGGCGTAGGTGGGATTAAGGTATTAGAAGACCAGCAAACAGTCTACCTGAACCGTGGCCCCGATCGCTGTAGTCCCTTCATGATCCCAATGATGATTGCTAACATGGCAGCTGGATTGACAGCCATTCACACTGGTGCAAAAGGGCCAAACAACTGTACCGTGACTGCTTGTGCTGCTGGTTCCAACGCCATCGGGGATGCTTTTCGCCTGATTCAAGGAGGATACGCTCAAGCTATGATTTGTGGTGGCTGTGAAGCAGCAATTACACCCTTATCTTTAGCTGGATTTGCTGCCTGTAAAGCCTTGTCTTTCCGCAATGATGATCCGACTCATGCTTGCCGTCCCTTTGATCGCGATCGCGATGGATTTGTCATGGGTGAAGGTGCGGGAATTTTAATTTTAGAAGAACTGCAACACGCTCTCAGTCGTGGCGCACGCATTTATGGGGAAATGATTGGTTATGCGATGACTTGTGATGCTTATCACATGACCTCCCCGGTTCCCGGTGGTGAAGGTGCAGCTAGAGCCATTCAACTAGCACTCAAAGATGCAGGTATTACCCCAGAACAAGTAACCTACATCAACGCGCATGGCACAAGTACTCCAGCCAACGATGCCAACGAAACCAAAGCCATCAAAAAAGCCTTGGGCGAACATGCTTATAAAATAGCGGTTAGCTCTACAAAATCAATGACAGGTCATTTGTTGGGTGGTTCTGGTGGTATTGAAGCCGTTGCAACTGTATTGGCGATCGCCAACGAAAAAATTCCCCCAACCATTAATCTCGAAAATCCTGACGCTGAGTGTGACTTGGATTATGTGCCTCACACCAGCCGCGCCCAAACCATTGAAGTGGCGCTATCTAATTCCTTTGGCTTTGGTGGTCATAATGTTACCTTAGTCTTCAAAAAGTACTGAGTGATGAGTAATGAGTGATGAGTAATGAGTAATAAGTGTAGGATTAATACTTCACACTTCGTACTTCTCCTCAGATTTGCCAGACAAAAGTATCATAGATATCATTCCCAGCTGAACCAAGGGTTCAGCATAACCAATATTCTCAGGTCGATTAATTACCATAAACTCAGGAGATCCCGCTTGTCCATCGCCAATCGGGAATGGGATGATGAGGATACGGTAGGGGAATACCTATCAGTTATCAGTAATCAGTTCAGAGCAGTAGTAAATTCTATTTTGATAACTGTTAACTGTTAACTGTTCTAACAACCCCGGTAAATGAGAAGATCGCAGAGTGCTAACCCGTCGTTAAAAACAATCTTATTATGGCTGTTGCAACCCAATCCCTCGAAGAACTGTGTATTAACTCAATCCGCTTCTTGGCTGTCGATGCTATAGAAAAGGCAAAATCGGGACACCCAGGGCTGCCGATGGGCGCTGCTCCAATGGCATTTGTGCTATGGGATCGCTTCATGCGGTATAACCCCAAAAATCCCAAGTGGTTTAACCGCGATCGCTTTGTCTTGTCGGCTGGTCATGGCTCGATGTTACAGTATGCACTGCTGTACTTAGCAGGTTATGACAGTGTAAGTATCGAAGATATCAAGCAATTTCGTCAGTGGGAATCTAAAACCCCTGGACACCCAGAAAACTTTGTTACCCCAGGGGTAGAAGTTACCACTGGCCCTTTAGGACAAGGTATTGCCAACGGAGTTGGTTTAGCCATCGCTGAAGCACATCTGGCAGCTAAATTCAACAAACCCGATGCCAAAATTGTTGACCATTATACTTATGTCATTCTCGGTGATGGTTGCAACATGGAAGGTGTTTCTGGTGAAGCAGCTTCCCTGGCTGGACACTTGGGCTTAGGTAAACTCATCGCCCTTTATGATGACAACCACATCTCTATTGATGGTTCTACAGATGTGGCATTTACAGAGGATGTTTCTAAGCGTTTTGAAGCTTATGGCTGGCATGTGCTTCATGTGGAAGATGGTAACACCGATTTAGCAGCCATCCACAAAGCCATTGAAGCAGCAAAAGCTGTCACCGACAAACCATCAATGATTAAGGTGACAACCACCATTGGTTATGGTTCTCCTAACAAAGCCAACACTGCTGGGATTCACGGTGCAGCTTTAGGTGGAGATGAAGTAGAATTAACCCGGAAAAATCTGGGTTGGGAAAACGAGCCATTTGTGATTCCGCAAGATGTTCTCAACCATACCCGCAAAGCAGTAGAACGCGGTGCAGGTTACGAAGCTGACTGGAACAAAGCATTTGCTGACTACAAAGCTAAGTATCCTCAAGAAGCGGCTGAATTTGAGCGTTATATCAGTGGCAAACTAGCTGATGGTTGGGATAAAGTACTCCCCACCTACACCCCTGAAGATAAAGGCTTACCCACACGTAAACATTCCGAAACCTGCCTCAACAAATTGGCTGCGGTTTTACCTGAATTGATTGGTGGTTCCGCCGACTTAACCCACTCCAACTTGACCGAAATCAAGGGTAAAGGCGACTTCCAAAAAGGACAATACCAAAACCCCAACATTCACTTTGGTGTGCGGGAACATGCAATGGGCGCAATTTGTAACGGTATTGCCTTGCATGATTCAGGGTTGATTCCTTACGGTGCTACCTTCCTGATCTTCACCGACTATATGCGGGCGGCTATTCGCTTATCTGCCTTGTCTTTAGCAGGATCGATTTGGGTAATGACTCATGACTCCATCGGTCAAGGTGAAGACGGCCCCACCCACCAACCAATCGAAACCCTCGCTTCCTTGCGTGCTATTCCTAACTTGACAGTGATTCGTCCCGCCGATGGTAACGAAACCTCTGGTGCATACAAAGTAGCGATTGAAAGAGCAAAACAAAATGATCCTACTTTGTTGGCGTTAACTCGGCAAAACGTTCCTAACTTAGCAGGTACATCTATTGAAGGTGTAGCTAAGGGTGGATACACTGTTGTTGATTCTGAAGGTACACCAGAATTAATCATCATTGGTACTGGTTCAGAATTGAATCTTGCTGTTACTGCTGCTGAGAAACTCACAGCCGAAGGTAAGAAAGTACGTGTTGTCTCCTTACCAGCTTGGGATTTATTTGAAGCACAAGACGCAGCTTATAAAGAATCTGTTCTGCCAAAAGCTGTCACCAAGCGTTTAGCTGTAGAAGCTGCTTCTAGTTTTGGCTGGCACAAGTACATTGGTACTGACGGCGATACTGTTACCATTGACCGCTTTGGTGCTTCTGCGCCTGGTGGCGTTTGTTTAGAAAAATTTGGCTTTAGCGTTGATAACGTATTAGCTAAAGCTAAACAATTGTTGGGTTAATCGCAACAGCCAACATATTCTCTTAATTTGCCAGGGTGGGTAATTTACCTGCCCTTTTTTTGTTGTTCATAGGACTCGTATACAAACGAAAAATCCAGGTTTGGAGAGAGGGTTTAGGGGTGTGTTTATCTAAAACCCTTACACCCCATGCCCTTTCACCCTTGCACCCAGCCTCCACAGAAGATTTTTGTGCGTAAGTCCTAATTATGTTGCATAAACGCTAAGACCGATACATATAGATTAAATGAAAAGTACAGATTAAATTTCCGTATTGGTGAAGCATCATGAAAAACATTACAAAGTGGCTTTTAGGCTTGGCGATCGCACCTGCTGGTTTATTGTTATTATCTAGTCACACTCAAGCTAGTCAAGTTGCAGGTGAGTGGTTCTTTGGTTTTTGGGATTGTAACATTGACGGTAGATCAGCCCGAATGGAATGGAAAGTAGTAGATGACCCCCAAACTAGTTGCAATGGGAATATTTGCTCTACTACTTCTGGTGTGCGTTTAATTGGGCGGTTCAGTGATAACGGTAGCGCGTGGGTTCCTTTAGCAAAACGTTTTTCTAGCAACCGCAGACAAGATTTAGGTATTCGTTATTTAGGCGCAGAACAAGATGATTGGTATCTGAAATACAACAGTCAAACTCGACGCGCAGAGGGTTGGACAACCTGGCGCGGTAATCGCTATCCATTACAATGTCGTAAGCGCAGATAAGTGGTAGTAACCTAACATTTGCTGTTCAAAGAATGAACGTTCGAGTTCTGAAGGCAAAGTTTCAGCCTTTTGACTCGAACGTTGAGGTTCTGAGGGTTAACGTTGAGGCTTTGAGGTGGAAGTGTCAGGAAATTTTCTGTGTTGGGTGTTTTGAGATGTGAGATTTTTTCACGCAGAGGCAAGGCAGCGCGTTGGGCGGCTCTGCCGACTTGAAGCGACTGCCGCGCAAAGGCGCAGAGAGGAATAGGAGAGTTTTTGATTTTTTTGACAATTGCTTTGCGAAAATTGCTGAGTCCGGCATGATTTACTTAACAGTCATCAGTGAACAGTGAACAGTAATCAGCAATATATTTTGAAGTCCCTTACTTCTAAAAAGTGGTAGTTAACAACAGTCAAATCTCCAACTAAAACCCTGATAACTGTTAACTGTTAACTGATAACTGACTTATACAAGCTTGTAGGTTGACCGTGAAAAAGTTATTCAGTGCGATTAATACTGCGGGTATTTGTCTTGCACCTTGGATGGTAGCAGGTGTAATAACAACAGGGTTAGTTTTGAGTACACCCGTCATAGGAATAGGACAACAACAAACCCCCACATATTCAGCCGAGCAACAAGCCGCTTTAAAGGAGGCGGAAGAACTTTATAAACGAACATTAAAGTTATACCAAGAAGGTAAATACAGTACCGCCGTTCCTCTAATAAAACGTGCATTGGCTATCCAAGAAAAGGTGTTAGGTCAAGAACATCCCAGTGTCGCTACTAGCTTGTATGTTTTGGCAGGACTTTATATTGTCCAGGGAAAATATGAACCAGCTGAACCTCTATATCTCCGTATTCTAGCTATGCAAGAGAAGGTGCTGGGTCAAGAACATCCCGATCTCGTTACTAGTGTGATGAATTTAGCAGCACTATACGTTTTACAAGGTAAACATACACAAGCCGAACCTCTGTATCTCCGCGCTTTGGCTATCCAAGAAAAGGTGCTAGGTCAGGAACATCCCAATGTCGCCACCAGCTTGATTAATTTTGCACAACTATATCAATTGCAGGGGAATTATGCACAAGCGGAACCTCTTCTACAACGCGCACTAGCTATTAGACAGAAGGTATTGGGTCAGGAACATCCTGATATCGCCACTAGTTTGGATAATTTGGCAGCAGTATATCAAGCACAGGGGAACTATGCACAGGCAGAACCTCTTCTACAACGCGCACTAGCTATTAGACAGAAGGTATTGGGTCAGGAGCATCCTGATGTCGCTACTAGCTTGAATAGTTTGGCAGCATTGTATCAAGCACAGAAGAAATATTCACAGGCAGAACCTTTGTACCTGCGTTCCCTCGCCCTCTTAGAGAAAGTACTTGGTCGGGAAAATCGCTCTGTCAATAACTTGAGTTATATCACTGTCGCCACTAGTTTGAATGGTTTGGCTCTAATATATTACTCCCAGGGGAAATATCAACAAGCAGAACCTTTGTACCTGCGTTCCCTCACTCTCTTGGAAAAGGTGCTGGGTAAGGAAAATCCTTCTATTGCTAATAGCTTGAATGGTTTGGCTCTAATATATTCCTCCCAGGGAAAATATCAACAAGCAAAACCTTTGTACCTGCGTTCCCTCGCTCTCGTGGAGAAGGTACAGGGTAAAAAACATCCTAATGTCGCTACTATCTTGATTAATTTGGCAGCACTATATTATTTAGATGGTGATATTGCTCGTGCTACCGATTACTTTCAGCGTGGGTTAGAAATTCAAACACAAAATCTCAATCTAATTTTTGCTGTCGGCTCAGAAAAAAGCAAACAGGATTACATTCGGAATTTTCTAGGAACAACTGATTCTGCTGTTTCCCTATCTGTACAAGAATTTCGCAATAATTCAACAGCCGCATCTCTCGCCCTAACTACTGTACTCCGTCGCAAAGGGCTGGTGTTAGATGCCGTAGCTGACAGTATCCAAATCTTACGCTCTAAACTTGATAAAAACCCCGAAACTCAAAAGTTATTCGCTCAATGGCTGCAAATACAACAGCAACTCTCAGCCTTAATCTACTCTCAGCCAGAAAAACAAACCGCTAACCTAAAAACTCAACTAGAAAAACTGGAAGCCGAAAAAGAAAAGTTAGAAGCAGCTATCAGTGTTAAAAGTGCCGAATTTCGCCAGCAAACCCAACCAGTAGAACTCAGTGCAATTCAAGCCAAGATGCCTAAAGATGCAGCCTTGGTAGAAATTGTCCAATATCAACCATATAATATCAAAGCTAAAACAGATGCTCAAAGATACGGTAAACCGCGTTATGCGGCGGCGGTGTTGCGTTCTTCTGGTGAACCGAAGTGGGTTGATTTAGGTGAAGCCGCAGAAATTGATAAGTTAGCCATAGATTTTCGTGCAGCGTTAGCCACAGGTAAAATATTTAAAAAACTCGCCCGCACTTTAGATGCAAAATTAATTGCACCCATTCGTCCTTTATTGGGTGATGCCAGTCATATTTTAATTTCGCCTGATGGGCAATTAACATTAATTCCCTTTGAAGCTCTCAGAGATGAGCAAGATAAATTTTTAATTCAAAATTATGCTTTTTCTTACCTCACCAGTGGAAGGGATTTGTTGCGTTTCAACTCAAATGTTAAAAATGCTTCTGCACCTGTGGTATTGGCAGATATTGACTACAACCAAACCCAAACTGTCGCCTCAGCCAAACCATCTGGTGTACGCGGTTCCCAAAATCGCCGTTCTGGTGAGTTAGCTAACCTAGAATTTGAATCATTACCTGCAACTAAGGAGGAAGCCGCAGCGATTAAAAAGATTTTACCAAATGCCAAGTTACTGTTAGGTAAAGATGCCACAGAAACGGCTGTTAAACAATTACAAAACCCTAGCATTTTACACTTGGCAACTCACGGTTTCTTTATTGCTGATGTGGAACAAAATCTCAACGCCTCAGCAGATTTGGAATTAACACCAAGTCAACCGAAGATTTTAGAAGTGGAAAATCCACTGTTGCGTTCTGGGTTGGCGTTGGCTGGGTTTAATCAACGCAAGCAAGCGACAAATAACAATGATGATGGTGTGCTAACGGCGTTGGAGGTGGCGGGTTTAGATTTGCGTTCTAATCAATTAGTTGTACTTTCTGCTTGCGACACTGGTAATGGTGATGTGAAAGTTGGCGATGGTGTTTATGGTTTGCGTCGGGCTTTGGTAATTGCGGGTTCGCAAACTCAAGTTTTAAGTCTGTGGCTGGTGGATGATACGGCGACAAAGGAATTGATGGTGAAGTATTACCAAAATTTGCAAGCCGGAAAGGGGAGACATGAGGCTTTACGGTCTGCACAGTTGGATTTGCTCAATAGTCAAGAGTATAGCGAACCACAATTTTGGGCGGCGTTTGTTCCTTCTGGTAATTGGACTGCTTTAGGCAAATAGTGGGCTTTCAATCAATACAGTTCAGTTAATAGCAAGTTAGGCAAGAATATTGAGTTTCGCTACGCTTTAACGCCACTTTAACGACAGTCGCCTCAAGTTGGGGAACCCGCCCACGTAAGTGCTTCCCCAACCTATGCCGAAATAGTATTAATTTAGTTATCAGGAGTGCAAGGTTAGAGTGCTGAGTAAAAATCTTCCCCCTGACTTGGTTGGTGGGCGTAGCCTACCGCCTTAAGTAAAACTCTCCCAGGCTTGAGCGAGCAGTTGACTTAGCCAACGGCGTTGCTGTCTATCTAGCAATGGATCATCTTCGAGGACTTGTGCGGTTAAGTCTTCTAAAGATTTACCTTGAGAACGGACAATTTTAATTACTCCTGCGATCGCGGAAGCTACAAGTTCTTCATCAATGGGCTTTTGTTGTAACGCAAGAATATCTTGGGGGCTATCTGGAATGGGATAATTCATGGCGTGGGTTTACAAAGTTACAAAATGGAAAAAAAAATTGACAAATTATTAAAAGTTCTTTACAGAATCTTTATTTGAGTAATAGGGCGGAGTCTACAGGAATTTTCGCAGTTAATAAATCTGCCGAAATGAGTATTTTAAGCGGAGATGTCAACGAAACATGAAAGAAGTCCTTTATTTAGAAGTGCCAATTCCAGACACAACAGCAGTACGTCAATGGCTACAAGTGGATTTTCAACCAGGATTTGGCGAAAAATCACTGACTCCAGATGGCTTTTGCCTGAAATTACCTACAGACTATACAGCATCTGACCAGACTATTTCCGAAAAATTACCGACAGAACTATCAATTTTTGTGTGGTCAGTCCAGAGAACTACTTATTTAAAGGTCTTCCGTTGGTCAGATCAGCCTTTCCCTCAAGAGAAGGAGATTTTACTCCGCCTAAAGAAAGAAATTAGACAGCGTTTTCCCCATCAGTACCCCAAGCCACCGGTGATTGATTTATCCCAACAATCAATTTTTGAAGCGTTAGCATCTGATTACCCACTCACGGTTAAATATTTTCAGAAAATGCCGAATGGGGAATACGACCTCACACGCGCCTATTGGTGGGAACAACGCTGGCGTGAAGGTGTGCGTCATCCCCAAGCGCCGCGTCAGGTAGTGTTTACCAATCCAAAATCTCAAAGCCAAAATCCCAAATTAGATTACGATTTGATTTACATCGGTGGCGCATTAGGGGTTGTCCATGCGGCAGTGATGGCTAAATTGGGATATAAAGTGCTGTTGGTGGAACGTTTGCCTTTTGGCAAGATGAACCGCGAATGGAATATTTCGCGTGATGAATTGCAAAGCTTATTAAATCTGGGTTTGGTGACAAGCAGCGAGTTAGAAAGCATTATTGTCAGGGAATATAAAGACGGATTTAATAAATTTTTTGATGGGAATAATCCGCCAAAATTGCGATCGCCAATTCTCCACACGCCCACAGTCTTGAATATTGCCCTAGATTCTGAAAAATGGCTGCAACTGTGCGGACAGAAGCTACGGGCGGCTGGCGGTGAGATTTGGGACGAAACCGAATTTCTCCGCGCCGATATTGATAATTCTCAAGTTGTCGCTACAGTTCAGCATTTACCCAGCCAAACCGAAAAGCAAGCCACTGGGCGGTTGTTAGTTGATGCAATGGGAACCGCTTCACCAATTGCATGGCAATTAAATGGTGGTAGGGCTTTTGATAGTGTTTGTCCAACTGTGGGTGCAGTGGTTGATGGCGGATTTGAACCACAAGTTTGGGATTCTCAATATGGTGATGTGCTGTACAGTCACGGCGATATTTCGCGGGGGAGACAGTTGATTTGGGAATTGTTTCCTGGCGCGGGTGAGGAACTAACCATTTATTTGTTTCACTACCACGAAGTCAACCCCGACAATCCCGGTTCTCTGTTGGAGATGTATGAGGACTTTTTCACAATTTTGCCAGAGTATCGGCGTTGCGATCTGGATAAATTGGTGTGGAAAAAGCCGACATTTGGCTATATTCCAGGGCATTTTAGTGTGAGTGGTAGCGATCGCAAAGTTGCCTTTGATAGATTAATTGCGATCGGTGATGCAGCTTCTTTACAATCTCCCTTGGTATTTACAGGTTTTGGTTCTTTGGTGCGGAACTTAGAACGGTTGACAACTTTATTAGATACCGCCCTCAAGCATGACTTATTAAGTTTTCGTCACCTCAACCAAATTCGCGCTTATCAAAGCAATGTCTCAATTACTTGGCTATTTTCTAAAGGGATGATGGTTCCGACAGGGAAATTCATTTCACCCCAGCGCATTAACTCGATGCTGAATACTTTCTTTGGGTTATTAGCCAGTGAACCGCCAGAGGTTGCGGATAATTTCATCAAAGATAGATGTGATTGGTTCACCTTTAACCGCCTCGCACTCAAAGCCGCCCGTAAAAACCCCGCCTTGCTGTTGTGGATTTGGGAACTAGCTGGCCCTAAAGATTTATTCAGATGGCTGGGTAGTTATTTTAACTTTAGTAAATATGCTTTAGTTAGTGCGGTGTTGAGTTCTTGGTTTCCACGCTTCCTGGAACAAATTCAACCTTGGCTCGAACCTCGAAACCCAGGATTGTGGTTACAATTATTAGCACTACGCTACGTAATTACTACAAGTAAACCGCGATCGCCCAATCAAACATCCACCATCAACCCAGAAGCGGTAATTCCAATTCGTAATTCTTAACAAAGGCAGGAGGCCGCAGGATGGTTTTATCGTAATTGTTTCAATAATTCTTGGGATATTTGTACTTGAGATGGCAAATCTAGAATGTGTTTAGCCTCAAGAAAAATAAGTAGGGTGTGCGATCGCAACACCCTACTTAATATCTTAACTGTCATCTAAACAATCAAACTAAGACACCACAAAACCTGTCACCTACTACATTTAGCTATTAGGACGAAAATTTGGCAATTCTACAGATGCTAACGATTTACGTCCCTTGGGTGGACGCTGGGGATACACCACAGGTGAGGGTGATTGAGCATCATTGCTGTAATCAACCAAAGTTTCTGGCGGTAATTCTGTCTCTGATAGTTCCTCAGTATTTTGTGGTGTAGTTTCTGACCACAAATTTTCTGCTTCTTCTGTTGTCTTTTTCGTCAACGGTACAGTGAAAGAAATTGGTGAATTTTTATCTGGTAAAATTGTTGACTCTTCAATTACTGAACTAGGTACAGTAATCGGTGGATGATTTTCTGTTTCTAATGCTGCCAATTGCTGCTCTAGGGTAGTTTCTGGCGATACTTCATCTGTTGCCCAGCCTTCCCACAGAGGTTTTTCAGCTTGATTACTAGTAACATTCGTTTCACTACTAGTAGGTGGTGTTGTTCCCGTCTGGGAAGCAAAAAACATTTGGATGAGACTATCTATTTGCTCATCTAGCTTGGCTGATGAATCTCCTGATGAAACAGTTTCGGAGGTAATTGGCTCATCATCGGGTTCTGTGGAAGTATCAGGTTCAGTAGTTGCAGGTGTTTCTTCCTTAGTCGGCCAGTTCCAAGGCGATGCAGGTTGGGGAGTGGGGTGACTATAGCTGGATGCGGGTGGTACAGAAGATTCACCCCAAGGATGAGCGACATTTTCCGCCGGCGATTCTGGTTCTGCTGACCAAGGTCTAATCGGTTGTACGTTAGGAAATAAAGACCGAGCTTTTCTGGAAAATCGGCTTTGCTTAGTAGTGCTGTTGTAAGTATGATTTGTGGTTTCGTCGGCTGAGTCGTCGTTAGGAGTGGGTGGTTCGAGACATTTTTCTAAAGCTGCTTTAAATTGCAGGGTTTGGCGCTGTTGGCGCATCAGGCGAGTCCGCAACTCTCGACAGGTAGTTTCTGACTGCAACACTTGTTGAGACTGGTCATGATAGTTAGTTTGCAATAAAGCACATTCTCGTTCTAACTGGGCGAGACGTTGCTGACTAATTTGCAGCTGTGCTTTGTAAGTTTCAATCAGAGTTTCTTGGCGTTGAACGGTTTGTGCTGTAGCGTCTAACTGTTGAAAGAGTGACTGAATTTGTTCTTGGGCTGCAATTAGTTCTTGAGCTTGCTGATTCAGCATTGATTCAGTGACGCTAGAGCGCCTCTTTTGCCATTGCAAAGCTTTTTCTGACTCAGCTAATTCATCTTTAAAATGCTCGACTTGTTCGTACAATTCATTATTAGCTGTACGCAGTTCTTCATTTAACAACAGCAGTTTCTGGAATTCCTCATCAATGACTGCTTGTTGTTCACTGTTCGGTTCTGCTACCCAGTCTGCTGGGGTAACATTTTCCACAGATTCAGAATTTAGCTGCTCTTGTGGTGTTTCTTCTGCTGGTTTTAGGAGTGGCAATTGCCTAATAGCCAGATTTTCAGAAGGCACAACTGCATAAAAAGGACAGCTTGTTGGCTCTGGTTGTAGCGAGTTAGCAGAATTGAGAGATTCCATCACAGCCCTGTTGTTTGAGGTGTCCGCTTCATTCATCACTCTTGACCCATCCACCTAAAGATACTCAGCGATGCTCAGTTCAGCATTGCTTATCAACTTTGTTCGCTCGGCTTTGAATTTAGAAACCAAGTTGAATTTTTCCCAAGCATGAGTCACTAGTTATGAGCTAGTGTTCCCATTTTGCATCTAGAATTGAAGACGTTATAACATTTTGACCCGATAAACCGTCAACCTGAGACTGGATGAGGTTTTGATGCCAAATGTTACTGTGTACGGACTTCAGCATAGATGCTGGACAAAGGTGGTATTTAGGTTGGTTTGGGTGAACAATTTTTGGTAGTAACAGCTGCCTGGCAAAAATTCAGGCGCTAGATAAATATCTGCGCTGTATATAATTTACCAAACACCTTGGTGATCAGGGAACAGGGGTGTGAGACTACAGGGGAATTAGGGGTGTGAGGGCTTATGTTGTAGGAATTTCCAGGTTTTGGAAGATTGAGAACCCGAAATTCTTCTTCAAACCCTGGATTTTTCCTAAACCTGAATCATAATGTTTTCGGCTGAAAATCACTTGGTTTGAATCTATCTACAAAAAATATCTTCGTATCTGAGAAAATAAAGCGCCCCGGAAGATTGCCAAGAATCAGCAACAATCAACCTTTGTCATCCGTCAACCCACTGAGAATAGCTACACAAAAGTCAAACGTCGCAAAATTTGACTTTTGAAAAAAGTATTTTTACTTATGCAGGTATGACGGTATGAAATCAAATATAAAGTTATTTGCCATAATCAGCAGCGCCAGTCAGTTTCCCAGAGGTGTTGCTTTGACTTTGGCTTTAACTAGTTTGCTATCTTTTGGACAGGGATTTACGGGTAATTATTTGGCGGAAGCTGCGCCACTTGGTGAGTCGGTACAACTTTCGCAACGCTTACCAGACCATTTTCGCAATCGTACCAATCGTTTACCAAGGGGAGTTGCTAATATCATCATTCGTGATGCGGCTCGGCGTGCTAGAGTCGCAACTAATCAGGTGAGAATTACTCAAGCTACGCGCAAAACTTTTGGAAATCCCTGCATATTTAATTTTGGGGAAGTTTGTACTAGGGAATACAACCCGATTCAAGGTTGGGAAGTGATTGTCAGTGTTGAGGGACAGTCTTGGATTTACCACAGCAATGAGTCTGGTTCTCAAATTGTTTTAGACCCCAATAGTACTGATTCAGGTTCAGATAACAGCTATCAATTACCCAGAGCGATCGCTAACAATATTTTACGCGATGCTTCCCGTCGTTCTGGTGTCAGCATTAACAATTTACGAATTACTCAAGCTACCCGTAAAACTTTTAGTAATCCTTGCATATTTAATTTTGGGGAAGTTTGTACTAGAGAATATAACCCGATTCAAGGATGGGAAGTGGTGGTTAGAGTTGAGAGACAGTCTTGGACTTATCATGTTGATGAATCGGGTTCACGGATTGTTTTAGATCCGCAAATTGACGACTCAAATTCAGATAACAGTTATCAATTACCCAGAGCGATCGCCAATAATATATTAAGAGATGCGGCGCGGCGTTCTGGTGAAGATGTGGATGATTTAAGAATTACTCAAGCCACGCGCAAAACCTTTAGTAATCGTTGTGTGTTCAACTTTGGCGAAGTCTGTACCGAAGAATATAACCCCATCAATGGTTGGGAAGTAATTGTGCAAGTGCGTCGTCAGTCTTGGACTTATCACAGTAATGAATCTGGTTCTCAAATCGTTTTAGATCCAGATATTACCAATTCTGGTTCAGATAACAACTATGAATTACCAAGAGCGATCGCAGATAAAATTTTACGAGATGCAGCGCGGCGTTCTGGTGAAGATGTGAGTGATTTAAGAATTACTCAAGCCACCCGCAGAACCTTTAGTAATCGTTGTGTGTTCAACTTTGGCGAAGTTTGTACCCAGCAATTTGACCCCATCGAAGGTTGGGAAGTAATTGTGCGAGTGCGTCGTCAGTCTTGGACTTATCACGTTGATGAGTCTGGTTCGTATATCGTTTTAGACCCAGATATTAGCCGATAGAAGTATGGGGATTAGGGGGACAAGGGAGACAAGGAAGACAAGGGAGAGATATGTTTATCAATTATTTAGTCGCACTTTTATAGCTGTAGCCAAGGTAGTTAGGGCATCGGTAAGCGATAAACTATAGACAATAAAAGACTTCTAACCCTGTCACCTGTCACCTCTCACCTGTCCCCTGCTGTACCTCTGAGTTATCTTGTTCAAAAATGTATTACGTCACACTTCAGACTTCAGACTACACACTTTATACTTTCATCATCCCGCTTCTGACTCAGAAAATTGGTTAAGGTTGTTGTCACTGGTATTGGTTTAGTCTCTGCTTTAGGCACAAACTTGGAAGATAGCTGGCAAAATTTGTTAGCAGGTAAGTCAGGAATTCAATATCAGCAACCGTTTGCAGAACTTGAATCAGTTCCTCTCGGCTTAATTGGTAAACAACCATCTGAGTTAAAAATCCTGACTCAGATAATTGTTGCTTCGGCGTTACGAGATGCTGGGTTGAATCCTCCATTACCTGACTGTGCTGTAGTGATTGGTTCGAGTCGCAGTTATCAAGGTGCGTGGGAATCTCTAGCTAGGGGTATGAATGGCAAAGATAGCAATTACGCATTAGAAGATTGGTTAGATATTTTACCTCAGATGAATGCGATCGCATCTGCTAGACAAATTGGGGCTACTGGGATAGTTGCTGCACCAATGGCGGCTTGTGCTACGGGGATTTGGTCGATTTCCCAAGCTGCTTTGTTAATTCAAACTGGCCAATGTGAACGAGTAATTGCTGGCGCAGTTGAAGCACCAATTACACCGCTAACTATTTGCGGGTTTCAGCAGATGAATGCTTTAGCCAAAACTGGTGCTTATCCTTTTGATGTGCAGCGCGAAGGTTTAGTTTTGGGTGAAGGTGGGGCGGTGTTGGTTTTAGAATCAGCAGAGTTAGCCAAGCAACGCCAAGCGAGAGTTTATGGTGAAATTTTGGGTTTTGGTTTAACAGCCGATGCTTATCATACCAATCAACCTGAACCAAGTGGAACAAGTGCGATCGCAGCAATTAAACAATGTCTAGAACGCAGTTATCTCACACCAAATGATATAAATTACATTCACGCCCACGGTACAGCTACGCAGTTAAACGACAAAATTGAAAGCAAAATCATCCAACAGTTATTTCCTAAAACAGTAGCAATCAGTTCCACCAAAGGTGCGACAGGACACACTCTCGGCGCTTCTGGTGCTTTAGGAATTGCTTTTGCTTTCAAAGCTTTGCAGCAGAAAGTTTTACCACCTTGTGTTGGCTTGCAGCAACCAGAATTTGATTTAAATTTTGTGATGACTGCTCAACAAAGCTCAATTCAAAATATCTTGTGTTTTAGCTTTGGTTTCGGCGGTCAAAATGCAGTCATAGCCTTGAGTAATAATATTTGATTGATGAAAAAAATATTATATAAAGGTTATATTATACGTCTTATGTGAGATGGGGTAGAAAAAAAGAAGGGGAAACCACAAGATAAAGGTAACGACACCAAAGCTTGAGGCCTCCCAATGAATATGGTAGATTGAACGCCTTACTCCTCTTACACCCTAATTTTTTGACTTTTGGGTTAAATCGAATACACTATGAAAATATAGAAAATCACTAAAATCTGAAGATGAATATTTCTTCCACACAAAAAAAACCGCGTGTCGTATGGCAGGCGGTTTTGTCAGTAATCATGTATATTTTTATGTACTTGCCTATACTAGTATTAGGCTTTTATAGTTTCAATCAGTCACCGTATAGTGCTACCTGGCAAGGATTTACTCTGGATTGGTATCGTAAACTGTTCAGTGACGATCGCATTTTATCAGCCTTGAACAATAGCTTGATCGTTGCCTTTTGTGCGGTGGGAATTTCCGCCGTGTTGGGAACCTTGATGGCGGTAGGATTAGCGCGGTATAAATTTCCTGGGAAGAGTTTGTATCGTGGTGTAGCTTACTTACCCTTAATTATTCCTGATATTGCGATCGCTGTTGCCACTCTCGTATTTCTTGCTGCCTTTGCTATTCCTTTGAGTTTATGGACAATTGTCGCCGCGCATATTGTCTTTTGTTTAGCATATATCGGGTTAGTTGTGGGTTCACGGCTGAATAACTTAGATCCCCACTTAGAAGAAGCCGCCTTAGATTTAGGCGCTACACCAGTACAAGCATTTATTAAAGTTTTAGTCCCACAATTAATGCCCGGAATTATCGCAGGTTGTTTGCTGGCTTTTGTACTGAGTTTAGATGATTTTTTAATTGCCAGTTTTACGGCTGGTAGTGGTTATAACACTTTACCAATGGAAATTTTTAGCCGGATTAGAACTGGTGTTAAACCTGATATAAATGCTCTCAGTATGTTGTTAATTACCATATCAGCTATTGTTGCTTTTATAGCTGAATTTATGCGGATTTTGGGAGAAAGAAAGCAGTGAATGTACAAGAATATACCCGATTCTTTTAAGAAATCAGGTATAGCAAAATGTATCCAAAGTTAACTTTAAAAATTCAGCCAAATATATCAATTATTACAAAATCCCCACAAGTTCAATTTGTACTTACATCTAACATTAAATACCCTTGACAATCGCAATATTCCCGCATTATCATTCCTCTTGGAATGGGAATTAGTGCTATCATTCATTCTCAAAATTCAAAAGTACCCAACACAAAGCGACAAATAAATAAACTCTTCTCATTTGTATTTTTTGGTGCAAGTATATATGCAGATGAAATTGAGTTAATATTTATTTGTCTAGAAATCGGTTTTCAATTCTAGGACTTACGCATAAAAACGAAAAATCAAGGGTTTTGGCGAGGGTGTAGGGGTGCAGGGACTGGAGTGGGCGGGTTTCCCGACTTGAGCCAAGTGGCGTGTGTATATATCTAAAACCCTTACACCCTTACACCCAATCTTCATAAACAATCCTGGTGCGTAAGTCCTGAATTCGATAATATTGGGGCTAACTTTGGACAAGATGCTACCTCCTCCTCGTTATGCAAATCTGCCAAAATCCCAATTGTTCAAATCCATTCAATGCTGACGGCAATAGATTTTGCATAAGTTGTGGACAAAGCAGTTTTGGTAAACTGCTGCGAAACCGTTACCGTGTCATTAGACTATTAGGCGAAGGCGGATTTAGCAAAACCTACGCAGCCGAAGATGCAGATAGACTAGATGCACCTTGCGTCATTAAACAGTTCTTTCCGCAAATTCAAGGAACCGGACAACGTACAAAAGCCGCAGAATTCTTCAAAGAAGAAGCATTCCGGCTGTATGAACTAGGAGAAAATCACAGCCAAATTCCGCGATTATTGGCTTACTTTGCCCAAGGTTCCAGTTTATATTTAGTCCAAGAATTTATTCAAGGTAGAACACTTGTAGAAGAAGTTAAAGAACAGCAGTTTAACGAAGAAAAAATCCGGCAAATCTTAACTGATTTATTGCCAGTATTAGAATTTATTCATAATTGTAATGTTGTTCATCGAGATATCAAACCAGAAAACATTATTCGCCGTGATCACGATAGCAAATTAGTATTAATTGATTTTGGTGGTGCTAAACAAGTTACACAAACCAGTATAGCCAGACAAGCAACAGTGATTTATACAATGGGTTATGCCCCAAGTGAGCAGATGGCTGGTTTTGCTTGTCCTGCCAGTGATTTATATGCTTTGGGTGTAACTTGTGTGCGGTTACTAACTCAATGTTTACCCATTCAAGATGTTTACGGGCAGATTAAAGACCCTTTATATGATGCCATGAATGGTCAGTGGTTATGGCAAGAATATATAGACAAACAAGGTATTTATATTAGCGAAGACTTAAGGCAAATTCTCAATAAATTACTGCAACATTTAGCAAGTGACAGATATCAATCAGCAGCCGAAGTTCTCAATGATTTAAAATCTGCCAAAACAGTAATTATTGAATCACCAATCACGCAACCAACATTGCTCAAATTACCCACAGAACCAAAAATAATTCGACCATTACCGCCGTTACAAACCTGTGAATTTGAGGTAGTCACGATAGACACAGGCGGTAGAGAAGTTAACCGCGATCGCGCTACATCTGAGTTTTTTGTGGAAGAATTAAGTAAAGGCATCACCTTAGAAATGTTAGCCATTCCCGGTGGGACATATCTCATGGGTTCGCCCAACTTTGAAGGCGATGCTGACGAACGCCCCCAACATCGAGTTGCGATCGCACCCTTTTTTATGGGTAAATATCCCATAACCCAAGCACAATGGCGTGCTGTTGCAGGCTTACCCAAAGTCAAACAAACCCTCAACCCCTACCCTTCCAAATTTAAAGGACTATATCGCCCAGTCGAAAACGTTTCATGGCACGAAGCTGTAGAATTTTGCGTTAGACTCTCACAAAAAACCGGACGGGAATACCGCCTCCCCAGCGAAGCCGAATGGGAATATGCTTGTCGCGCCGGCACTACCACATCCTTTCACTTTGGCGAAACAATTACCACCGAATTAGTCAACTACAGCGACAGCAATACCTACATCATGGAAACCAAAACCAGGTATCGCAAAGAAACCACCGATGTCGGTAGTTTTCAAGTCGCCAACGCCTTTGGATTGTATGATATGCACGGGTTAGTTTGGGAATGGTGCGCTGATCCTTGGCACAACAACTACCAAGGCGCACCCACAGACGGAAAAGTTTGGGAAGATGGCGGTGATAGCAATCGGCGGGTGTTGCGTGGTGGTTCTTGGAACTTTGGCGCAGAACTGTGTCGTAGCGCCAGCCGCAGTTGGAATGAATCAGACGGTGGTTTAAGAATTTGCGGTTTTCGCGTCGTCTTGTCTTTAGGATAAGCGTGTTATCCCAAAATCCTGAGTGCTGACACAAATTCATTGGTTTTTAATTCTTTTCCCCTGCTCACCTGCGACTACTTAAAGTGAAACGGTATCAGCACCCTCTTCATGGTTGATATCGATTCATCCTTACCCAATCTTGCGTTGAGCCAACATTGGGATTTTCACCATAGTCATTCGTACCGTATATCTGTCCTTGACGATTAATCCAATAGTAATTGTGGTTTGTGGGTAACTCCACAATGGGATAACCATAAGGATTTGTCCAAGTTGTTACATTACCTAAGTTCTCGCGGAACTGGAAATTTTGACGGTCTATCGACTCATGGCGTTGACGGGTGACTTCATCCCAGGTATTTTGAGACCATTCGCGGTATTCTCGATATCTTTGTCCTTCAACTTGGGAAATTTGGAGATTCTGCGCCATAATTCCTTGCATTCCAAACGCAGATCCGTTGGTGGCGGAAACTTGAGAAGCGACTTGGGGCAACCATGAAGCATAATGAGGCCACTGTGGTTGATGGGAGGCGGCACAAGTCATGACCATTGTACAGATATTGTAGCTATAAGCCACACTACACTTAGCTATACCTTGGCAAAAAATACCATTGTGTATGTATGTGCAGTCAAACTCATAAGCAACGGAACAGCCAGCAATTGGTTGCGCTGGGCGGGGTTGACTGATTCTGAGGTCATAAGGCTGCATTGCCATAAGTTTCTCATACACAAACTGCCCCGGATTGTAGTTTACAGGCAATCCAGAATTTCCTACCATAATTGTCAAAGCTGCATTGTCTGGAGAAACCAAGACAACAGCAAACTGACCATCCTCAACCACTCGCCAGCCACTCGGCATTGCATAGTTAAAGTAATTTCCATAGCGAATTTCCAGTGAGCCAGGGGTAGAAGAAAAAGGCAGATTATTGTTATACATTTGGCTTGGTGGCAAAGGTTGATATTAATTATGGATACATCTTGACTATGGGGTTTTACCTATGGAATTGCAAAGATTTCTTGAAGAACTATGGCGTTGTATCAATCTGAGATGAATTGTACAGATGCAAGCTCGGAATCACCCACTCATCATAGCTGTAGTCAAGGTAGTGAAGACATCGGTAAGCAATTAAACACACATCTTACATCTAGTGCCTACTATACTCCAGCAAAGCCCCAGCCTGTCTCCGGTTAGTGAATCTCGACACTTCTCCTACCGCAGACGCTACGCGAACGATAAACTCAGTGTATCGCTTCGCTCGATTACCGCGTAGTCGAACCACTGCCTTCTTCAACGACACTCACGACTCATCACTAAATCCCCATTCGCTAGTCAATACACACCTTGTGGTTCGACAATGGGATCACCTTTTTTCCAAGTACGAGCATTATGTTTGTGTGATATGCACGACTTGATCATAAATTTATTTAGCAACGGTTCATTTATTCCTCATGGTCACTGTTACTTATGGCAACCGGGTTTAGTCTGGCTGCATATTATTTCTGATACCATCATTGCCCTAGCTTACTATTCGATTCCTTTGACTTTGTTCTACTTTGTTCGCAAGCGACAAGATTTGCCTTTTTATTGGATATTCTTGTTATTTGCGGCTTTTATTATTTTTTGCGGTACAACTCATATCGCCGAAATTTGGACATTGTGGCATCCTACCTATTGGCTATCAGGTATTATCAAAGCAGCAACGGCTTTGGTTTCATTATTTACCGCCATAGAACTTGTACCGTTAGTACCAAAAGCACTGGCTCTACCTAGTCCGATGCAATTAAGCGAAGCAAACAAGGCATTACAAGCGCAAATTGCCGAACGCTTAGAAGTGGAAAATCAACTCAGGCGACTACAAGAGGAACTAGAACAGCGTGTTCAAAAAAGAACTGCCCAATTAGTAACAGTTAACCAAAAATTACAACAAGAAATTGATGAGCGTAAACTTGCAGAAGCAGCCTTAGTCAAAAGTGAAGCAAGGTTTCAAAAAATTGCAGCTGCTTCACCTGCACAGATTTATATCTTGGCTTATTATCCAGCTACGAATGAAATGCGTTATGAATATATCAGTTCCGGGGTGGCAGAAATTCAGGAATTAGCACCCCAAACAGTTTTAGCAGATGCTTTATTGACATATCAGCAAGTGCATCCTGATGATTTGCTACTTTATAATCAGCTAACTATTCAAAGTCTTAAAACCCTAGAACCGTTTGCCCATGAATGGCGGATTATTACTCCTTCTGGCAAGATAAAATGGGTACGTGCCAACTCCCGCCCAGAACGCCGGGAAAATGGTGAAATTTGCTGGTATGGAGTGTTACTAGATATCACTGACCTCAAACAAGCCGAGTTGGCTTTGCGTGAGAGTGAAGAGCGATTTCGTTTGGCATTTTATAATGCTCCCATTGGGATGGCGCTGTTGGGATTAGATCAACGCTGGTTGCAAATTAATCCGATGTTAGGTGAAATGCTGGGCTACGCTGAGTTTGAGTTTTTTAGTTTGAGTGTGTTTGACTCAATTCACCCAGAAGATGCACATCAGTTAAGACAAGGTATAGAGCAAGTTTTGAGTAATGAAAATCGCAGTTTTCAAGCGCAGTTACGTTACTTGTGTTATGGCGGACGTATTGCTTGGGGGCTAACGAGTTTATCGTTGGTACAAGATTTCCAAAATCAACCACTCTACTATGTTCTACAAATTCAAGATGTGACTGAACAGCAAGCTATTGAACAGATAAAAAATGAGTTCATTTCGGTTGTGAGTCATGAACTGCGGACTCCACTCACAGCTATTCAAGGATTTTTAGGGCTGTTGAATACGGGGATTTATGATGATAAACCAGAAAAAGCCAAACGGATGATTCAGCAAGCTGCAACAAATAGCGATCGCCTGGTGCGTTTGGTCAATGATATTTTAGACTTGGAGCGTTTATCTTCTGGGCGAGTCCAACTAATCAAACAAGTCTGCAATGCGGCTGATTTGATGCAACGCGCCGTCGGTGAAGTACAACCTATCGCCCTAGCAGCAGCCGTTACAATTACTGTTCAACCCACCACTGCTTGCGTCTGGGCTGATCCTGATTTGATTATCCAAACCCTGACGAATTTATTGAGTAACGCCATCAAATTTTCTCCCCTCAACTCAGTCATTACTTTATCAGCCCAACCCCAAGCCGATTGGGTACTATTTCAAGTCCAAGACCAAGGTAGAGGTATTCCCGCCGATAAACTAGAAACAATATTTGAACGTTTTGAACAAGTTGATGTCTCGGATGCGCGTGCTAAAGGCGGAACAGGCCTCGGTTTGGCAATTTGTCAAAGTATTGTCAAACAACATGGTGGTAGTATTTGGGCAAGCAGTGTTCTTGGTGAAGGTAGTACGTTTTATTTCACCTTGCCTATTTCATATTCATAAAACTTACGCACCAAGATTTTCTGTGGAGACTGGGTGTAGGGGTGTAAGGGTTTTAGATACATACTCAATCAGCATTTGTCTTGGTTGACTTTCTAACAAGATTCGGCTATCACAGCAGCAGAAATGCGATCGCCAGCAACTACCACAGGCTCAAATATGAATACAATTCCACATACACTACCAATTCCCCCGCACTTCCACCCTGATAAAGTCGGCGAAGTCTGGCGCGTCCCTTACCAAGAATGTGCAAGCGCCGCCGAAACTTGGGCAAAGCAATATAATATTCCACCATCAACTGACGACAAAACTCGCATTTGCCTACTATTAATTGATGTTCAAAATACCTTTTGTATTCCCGGATTTGAATTATTTGTCGGTGGTAAATCTGGTAATGCAGCCGTAGAAGATAATCAAAGATTATGTGAATTTATTTATCGTAATTTAGGCACAATTACCACAATTATTCCTACCCTCGATACACATACAGCAATGCAAATTTTTCACCCGATTTTTTGGGTGAATTCTCAAGGGCAACACCCGATACCAGCCGCCACTAATATCACTCCCGCAGATATTGAACAAGGTGTTTGGCAAGTTAACCCCGCAGTTGCCCATAGCATTACTCATGGCAACTATAAATTATTAGAAAAACAAGCCTATCACTACGTTAAACAACTCAGTCAAGATGGTAAATATCCCCTGATTGTTTGGCCTTACCATTCTATTTTGGGTGGCATTGGTCATGCTTTAGTTTCGGCTGTGGAAGAAGCAATATTTTTCCATTGTATGGCGCGGCAAAGTCAGACTCAATTTGAACTTAAAGGTGAGAATGCTTTAACAGAAAATTATTCTATATTACGTCCAGAAGTTTTGATTGGCTTTGATCAATCTCCCCTTGCTCACAAAAATACTAAACTCATCAAGCAACTTTTAGAATTTGATGCTGTGATTATTGGTGGTCAAGCCAAAAGCCATTGTGTGGCTTGGACAATTGATGATTTATTAACAGAAATTAAACAGGTAGATGCTACCCTGGCGAAAAAAGTTTATCTCTTAGAAGATTCCTCTTCTCCGGTTGTCGTTCCTGGTGTTGTAGACTATACCGAACAAGCAGATGCAGCTTTTGCGAGATTTGCTGAGGCTGGAATGCACATTGTGAAAACAACCGAACTGATTGCCAATTTCATCTAACTCAGAATCTTCACTTCTTCAAATAACTTTTGGGATCTTGCGCCACCCATCCTTGGGATGAACTAGAACGCATTTCAAAATGAAGGTGTGGTTGTTGAGTTGTCGGTTCGCCAGTCGTTCCCACCGTACCTAATACATCACCTGTTTTAACTTGCTGATTGACCTTAACCTTGATACTAGCAAGATGAGCATAGCGGCTTTGCAATCCACCACTGTGGTTAATAATCACCAATTGACCATAACTACCTTGCTCTTGAGCAAATACTACAGTACCAGGAGCGATCGCCTCTACCGGAGTACCCACAGCCGCTAACAAATCTACACCACTGTGAAAAAATACTTCCTTGTTGCGAGGATTAATTTGCCAACCATAACCCAACCCCAGCGTTGTAGCCTGCTCTAAAGGATAGCCGCTAATAGCTGCACGAGTTGGTGTATTAGAATTTGTTGGGATCAGCGATGTAGTTTGCGGTGGATTTGGCAACCAATTTAACCCAGGAACAAAAACAATTTTTGGATTTGCTTGACAACCATTAATTTCAAACAGCGCATCAGGCCGAACTTTATATTTTGCTGCTACCTCTCGCCAACTTTGTCCAGTCGGAACTTCCACCACAATTCCGTTATAAGGTGGTATTTGCAGTTCACTACCCACACTCACACGGCCATTGTTCACATTTGGGTTCATGACAATCAGTGTTTCAGGCGCGAGATTGTAGCTTTGGGCGATGCTTTCTAAAGTTTCGCCACGCGCCACTTTATGACGTTGAAAGCGATTTAAAGCCGGAGTTGGACAGTTGGCGGTTTGTGCATTAGCTATTTCTAAGTTTGGCAGTGCTGATGCTAGTCCCAACGTACTAACTAAGCTACAAAGCAAAAGCAAACGAGCAGAAAATGTCATGAGTCTTAATTTCAGAGAAACCCTAACTTTAAATTTTAATTGGGGATTTCTGGACTGTGGGCGATTGAGCGCAATCCTTTGGTTTGTAACATTTCATTTGCCCAGGCTGCATCTGCTTCTGACAACGCTGGGAAGGGCGCTTGGTTGTAATCTATGACTAAATCATAAGCTGATATTTCATACACCTCGTTTAATAATGTCTGCAAATTAAGAATTGGCTCGTTATCTCCTGCACGTAGGGGTAAGGAAAAAGACGGAATGACATCTTGGATATTAAAGGCATATAAATCAGCATAAGGGCGGCGATCGCCACGACAAATTAAAATTCGGTAATGACTTTCAATGTCAGTATCAAAAAATGGCATCTTTTCACCATTTCGGAGTAAATCTATTTCTAGTAGATGAGTTTGACTTCCTAGTATTTCTTGCCGTTTTTCCTCATAGATTTGCCTACCTTTACCACGACGTTTGTTAGTTGGCGATAAAATTTCTATGATAGTCACTACATTTTCTGTACCAACTTCTCTTACTTCTAAATAACCTTCTTTGATAATTTCTGGTGTAGGAATTTTAACTTTTATGGGTTTGGCAACTGGTTCTGCAACTGCAAGATTAACATTACTATTATTACGATTAATTACCCCTGGCGAGCCTTGAATTGACACATCTGGTATGCCAACTAGTGATGCGTTCTCCATACTAGATTCATACATCCTGACTTCTACAACAACTCGATATTTAGGACGCAGTTGCGGAGATAAAAACCTGGCAATTTCACTAATTAATAAGTGATGTACACTAGGCCATATACGCGGATGCTCTAAATACGGGTTCATTCCTGGGAATGGAGAAGGCATTTATTTACCTCAAGCTCAATTTTATTAGACTATGAGTACTAACTTTTATGGTAACTGCTCCACTCCCGACAATATTAGGACTTATGCAACTGGCATATTTTTTCTGTAGGGTGTGTGACGCAACGAGAAGATTTGAACGTAGTCATCAGATTTATAGCGTCACGCACCAACCAGCAATTGTGACACTTACGTAAGTCCTGAATATTACGAACAAGTTGTTAAGGCTGCACCACACTGATCTTCTCTCGTTAACCAACCCTTGATACCTTGATATTCTACTTGCGCCCAATCTCCTTGACAGCCTAATAATTTCACCGCCGTCTCAGCCGGGATTTTGCCGATTTTTCGGCTTTGTTGATTAGCATTAGCGTAAATATTCACCCCACTAGTACCATAACCACGAGTAGATAAACCCAATTTTCCTACAGATACCCAACCTTTACCTGTAAAACCAGCACTAGCATTTGTAATCTGTACCCAGTTTTTAGTAGCTGCAACAATCTGGACTGTTTCGTTAATTGGTACTTGTCCTAAAATTTTGTGACGCAGACTTATACCACTCCGCACATTTAAGCCTTGCGGATCTGGATCAGTCACATAAGCGTAAATATCACATTTTTTAACATTAAGTGATTTTGCGAGAACAATTTGCTCGGATATACCAGTATTGACCAATATACTTATACTTGTGAGTCCTAATGTAATTACTAGCTTTGTGAGGGAGTGATTGATATTTTTATTCATACTGACTTGAAAGTGCTGAGTGCTGAGTGCTGAGTAAAAATCCTATGAGCTAGTCAAGAGTCCTGATTTCTTTTTTGGTTGTGGGATTTTTCCGTGATTAGCTGATTGGATATTGGCTCAAAAGCCTGCATTATTTATAGCAAACCTCTATCTCCACAGGTAAAAGTTAGAGTAGCTGTTCACTATACTGAATTTCTGTGACTTTGCCAGCTTCTATACTAAACGTCAATGCGGCGGCGCTATCTGGACTACCAACCCCATATACTAAAAAAGTGACGTTGCCTTCTTTCGATATATATGGCTTTCCGTAAGCCTTGATTACCTGAGATTGGGTATCACCAACTTTTACACCCGTAGGAGTGAGAAATTTAGAACTACGGGTAACAAAGTAATAAACAAAGAATAAGTTTTTCGGTTTGTTGACATAGGGGACTAAATATAAAGAAATATTAGGATATTGCAGGGTGCGAATATTGTCACCAACTCCAGGACTAAATTCGGTTTTAGTGCTGGTGGGTTTTCCTAAAATGCGGCGTACTTGTTGTTCCGACATTCCCGGACGAATTTTTCCCAGTCCAGCTTTCTCCACAGGGATGATTACACCTTGAGATTGTGCTATTTGTGGAGACTGTGCCGAAATCAAGCCTTGGTTAGCTGTCAACGCCAGCGAAAATAAGCCAGTTAATGCGGTGATTAAAATAATTTTTTTCATTTGAGTATTCCACTTACATCTCTCAGCCAGATTTGACAAGTGTAATTGTACTGTTTGTCAGCAGGGATAACGGCTGTGTTATAACATACTAAATTCTGCCGCAGAAAGTGTTTTTAAGCACTTTGTTTGTATCCAGTCTAGAGAAAGATTTTCGCTGAAAGTCAAAATTTACAAGTATTTTCGGCTGTACGAGGATTTCTCTAGCTGATATAACAGTATTTGATTTTACAGGTTAATCCAGCGCATACACAATCATGATTACTTCCGACATTTCTAGCTTTGAACAGCAACCACAAAGAGAAAGTTCCCGCAGTTTAGATTTATCTCTCACAGCCAACAGGAAAAGTTTATTTATCTTAAAACTTTTGGAATATTTATTGGCTGCTGCTTTTGTCTGCTGTGGTATTTTACTAACTGTTTATGCCAATAACGAAAATTTGGTCATTGTAGGAGCGATCGCTTTAACAATTTTGACTTTCTTATTTTTATTTAACAGGCAGTTATTTCAAGATTCACAAAATGTTGCCAACCGTAGTTATTTGACAAAAAAAGCCGAAATTTATAGTTATATGCTAAACAACAATAATTTGTTGTTGGAAAATAATCCAATTGTTCCGGCCAGAGAAAAAGCTTTACAGTATTGCCAGGATTTAATTGATGATTATAAAAAAGCTCGAAATCTTTCGAGAAATCTTTACTATGTTCTGCAAATATCTACGGTTATTTTATCAGGTGTGACTCCAATTTTAGTTTTGGTGGATAAACTCGAAGTTGGTCAAAATTGGCTGAAATGGCTCCCTGTAATTTGTCCAGCAGTTGCCTCAATAGTAGCTAGTATTGTCACCTCATTTCCTTTTCAAAAAAATTGGGTTGCAGCTAACACAACCTTAGAATTATTAGAGGCTGAACAAGAAAAATTTATTTTGGGTGTAACCCCAGCTTATCGCTGTTATGACGCATCTGATAGCAGTCAGCAGCAACAAAAAGCCAGCCAAGCAATTGAACAATTTATTGTGCAGGTGAATAATATTCATCTTCAACAAGTACAACAAGCTAGTGAAGTCCAGCAGGAGAAAAAAGAGACCGAACAAAATAATACAAATAATTCTGAATCACGGGAGGATGGTTAATTCATATTTTGTTTAACTTGTTAACCTTACCTTATATATAAGGTAAGGTTAACAAGAATTATCGCCAATCTTCTTTGAGGAGATGGATTTTAGAAATAAGTTGCGAATCGCATTTATTCAGCATTAAGCCCCGGCTTCTAGTTGTCGGGGCTTGTTTTAAGAGTAGTTGATGATGAAGCGATCGCACTCAACTTAATGCTGATATTTTAAAAGAATCTTTGTTTCTCTCGGCTCAGTTCCCAGCCTCTTTGATCGCGGTTAGTGCAAGTTAAGCCTGTTCTTCTGGATGTGCAGACAATACCTTCATAACGTAATGTCTTACCATATTGCAAAACAGGGTTTTGGGGATTTACTGTTGTATCACCATAACAACCCCGATAACCACGACCCTGTGCATCGAGAATAAAGGCATGACCCCAGTCTAATTCACAGTTTCTTGGTCTAGGTGGAATTTTTGCAGTAATTTTTATAATATCGCAACGAATGTTTTGATCTGCAATATAACAGTGAATATTTCCAGTAGGTGTTTGAAATGATGATTCTGCTTGGGCGATCGCCGGCAAAGATATCATAGAAACTAAACTGGTTGTCAAAATAGTCAAAAAATTCTTGCACTTCATACAAAATACCTTGTCGGAAATAAAAAGTTTTTGATAGCAAATTTGTCTTTTTCAGGCTGGTGCAACTTTTTCTAAATGCACACATCCCTTTTTTTGATTTGCCGCATCAATTATAGCGTCAATATTAATACAAGCAACTACTTAAGCAACTACAGTACAAATAAAATAAATAAACTTTATAATTACTACTAATACTTGCTTTGACGGTTTGACAAAAATTCAAGTTCCAGCGAGATTAAAAACAAGTGTAACTTTTATGTCCTAAATTTTTAGTGACTAAAAATCATCTATAGGACTCATATTTGATTTGGGAAAAAAATCAGTACACTCAGATCAGGCTTCTTTCCTACTCCCCATTCCCTACCTACACAAATAAATTCAGAAATCAAACCGGATTCCTATAGATGTTAGCAATTCATAAGTTTCTATCAATCTGGAGCAAGAGCAAGGCAGAATAATTCCTATCTGCGATTTAGTGCATTGTCATCAGTTAAACTTTATCTATCCACACCATGAGTCCTGAAGACATCACTACTCAACCTGCTTCTGAGAACAGCCATGACCAACCGATTCATCTTTCTGGGTCGATACAGCCGCATGGTTTACTATTGGCTTTGAATACTGAATTAGCAATTTGGCAAGTCAGCAACAACACCGCCACTTATCTAGACAAACAACCCCAAGATTTACTCGGTCAACCACTGAGTTGTTTACTGGCGACTCCCCAGATAACAGCCATTAAACAATGCTTAGAGAAAAAAATTGGGACTTTTACGATTTTGAAAATACCAATTACCACTGGTAATCAAGTACGCTACTTTGATGGGATTGCTCACCGAACAACCAATGCAGTAATTTTGGAACTAGAACCAAAAAACAGTGATGAAGATATCAGTTTTTTAGGTTTTCATACTTTGGTGAGTGAAGCGATCGCACATTTGCAACACACCACAAATTTAGCAGAATTTCTGCATTTAGTCGCCACCGAATATCGCCAAATCACCGCTTTTGACCGCGTGATGATCTATCAATTTGATGAACAAGGCGCAGGTTCAGTAGTTGCAGAAGCTAAACGAGAAGATTTATCACCTTATTTGGGACTTCACTTTCCCGCTACAGATATTCCCACACCAGTCAGACAGCTATACACCCAATGTCTACAGCGATTTATCCCCGATTTTACCGCCCAATCTGTACAGTTAATTTCCCAAGATGCAGCTACACCCCTTGATTTAACTTGGTCGGTATTGCGGAGTGTAGATCCATGCTGTATTACCTATCATCAAAATATGGGCGTATCTACTATTTTGGTGATTGCTTTAATTAAAAATCAACAGTTGTGGGGGTTAATTTCCTGTCATCATCAAACACCAAAATATCTCACTTACGAAGTGCGGAAAATCTGCGAATTTCTCGGTCAAATTGTCTCCTCAGAGTTAGGACATAAAGTTATTCACTCTGAATTAGACTACGAAGTGAAGTTGAAATCCCTCCAAGCTGAATTTGTTGAGTTAATTTCCCAAGCCGATAATTTTATTGATGCTTTAATTAAACCGCAACCAAGTTTACTTGCCCTTGTTAGTGCCACCGGAGCAGCTGTATGTTTAGACAATGAAATTACACTGGTGGGTGCAACGCCAGAAATAGAAAAGGTACGGAAATTAATTACTTGGGTAGATAATCACGTTAGTGAACGCATATTTGCTACTAATTCTCTGCCGAAACTTTACCCAGAAGCGATTCAATTTAAAAATACTGCCAGTGGGTTGCTGTTGTTACGTATTTCTCAAGTCCAGCGTTACTATATTTTGTGGTTTCGTCCCGAAGTCGTGCAGACTATTAATTGGGCAGGCAATCCCAATGAATCAATCCAGACAAATACAGATGGTAGTATTACTCTGTGTCCGCGCACATCTTTTGAAAAGTGGCAAGAAATCGTCCAGTTAACATCTCTACCTTGGAAACAGTGTGAGATTGATAATGCTTGGGCTTTGAAGGGGGCAATTGTTGGTATTGTTCTTTCTAAAGCGGAAGAATTAGCCAAAATCAACCAAGAGTTAGAACGCAGTAACCGCGAACTTGCTTCTTTTGCTTATGCAGCGTCTCATGATTTGAAAGAACCTTTGCGCGGGATTTATAATTTCTCGACAATTTTAATCGAAGATTATGCCGACATCTTAGATGCAGATGGCATTGACTACTTACAGACTGTCCTTGCTTTGTCTGTGCGGATGGAAACGCTGATTAATTCGCTGCTGCGCCTCTCGCAATTAGGGCAAACAGAATTACATCTCCAACTAACTGATTTTAATGAACTGCTAAACCAAGTAATTGATGTCATTCAAGCCAGCCGTCAAGAAGCACAACTGAATATTGACATTCCTCGACCTTTACCAGCAGTTCAGTGTGACCCGGTATTAGTCCATGAAGTTTTTACTAATTTAATAATTAATGCTTTGAAATATAACGATAAACCAGAACCATTGATTGAAATTGGCTTTATTACTCAGCAAGAATCAGATAAACTCCAAAAATTCACTTTATTTCCCGTTTTTTACGTCAAAGATAACGGAATTGGTATTCAACCCCATCATTACCAAACCATCTTTCGTCTATTTAAGCGGCTGCACTCGCAAGAAAAGTATGGCGGCGGTACAGGTGCAGGACTCGCCATTTCTAAAAAAATTGTTGAGTTACACGGCGGTCAGATTTGGGTGGAATCTAGTATGGGCAATGGTTCCACGTTTTATTTCACGTTGCGGCAATAGTTTAAGATATTTGAAAAATTTTGTTACATTTTTTAAAATCTCTGATGACAAAAAAACTTAACAAACCTCTGTTGGTTGTTGAGGATAGCAATGAAGACTTTAAAATGTTGCAACGCCTAATGCGGCGGTTGGCTGTCCAGAACCCTATATATAGATGTACAAACGGGGATGAGGTTTTGGACTTCCTTTATCAAGAAGAGGATTCCCAAAACCCGAACACCATACCGAAGCCTTCGGTGATTTTGCTTGACCTGAATTTACCTGGGATTGATGGCCGTGACATCCTAGAACGGCTCAAGCAAGATATCAGTTTAAAGAAAATCCCCATTGTGGTATTCACCACGTCATCTAACCCCAAAGACATTGAATTTTGCTACCAAAAAGGTGCCAATGGCTATCTAGTCAAGCCGATGGATGCTCAAGAACTGCAAAAGACAGTCCAAGCATTTGTTGAGTATTGGTTGGAGAGGAATACAGTACCGCCTGCGGATTAGAGGCTCCGGCAAAGCCGGAGAAGTCAAAAGTATTCTTGATTTTTGACTTTTACTTTTGCCTTTTGACTTACCGCTACGTGGTTGGGGCAGAAGGCAGGAGTTTATTTCTAGCCCCTAACCCCTTAAACTTAAGATTTAATTTATATTTTTGTAATAGTTAGTTAATATTGCTGTCATTTGTGGGATGCTAAGTCAAGGAGTGTAAATATTCTCCCTAATTCTTAATATGCCGGACACCTGGACGCTACTCATCATTGATGATTGTGCCGAGGATCGGAAAGTTTATCGTCGGTACTTATTAAAAGATCCCCAAAATTCATATCAGATATTCGAGGCTGACTCTGCGGAAGAAGGGTTGGCGTTATGCCAAGCAATTCACTGTGATGTGATTTTGCTGGATTTTTGCTTGCCCGATATGAGTGGCTTAGATTTGTTAGAACGCTTGCAAAAGTGTCGAAGTGAAACACCTGCTTCTATTATTATGTTGACTGGGCGTGGTGATGAAGCGGTTGCGGTGCAGGCAATGAAGCGTGGTGCTGATGATTATTTAGTGAAAAAGCACCTCCAGTTAGATGTTTTACAATTAGCAGTGCGTAATGCTATTAAGCAATCTTGTCTGAAAGTTAAACTCAGTCAAACGCAAGAAAGACAGCGTTTAATTGCGACGACAGCACTGAGGATTCGTCAGTCTTTAAATGTCGAAGAAATTTTGCATACGGCTGTAGTGGAAGTACAGCAACTTTTGAAGTGCGATCGCGTGATTATTTATCAGTTTACCTCTGATATGGGTGGTAAGATAGTTGCCTCTTCTGGGGAAATTGAACAAGTATATGATCAGATTTCCGATGTTTACCATCAACCAGAAACTCACTTTGTCACCACACAAGAAGCACATAGTACAAATGTACGCAGGCAAAAAAGTTTAGTTGTTGCCTACAGTAACCTCGGTGAAAATCATCAATGGCGACACAGACGCAGAATTTCTCGTGTTTATGAAGCAAGTTTGAGTCATTTTTGCTTTCACAAAAAAGAGCAATTAAATACTCAGGCTAATTTAGTAGTTCCAATTAATGTTAGTCATAATAGCCACCCCAATCCGAAACTTTGGGGTTTTTTAATTGCTCAACCCAGTTCGGAAGATAAGCTATGGCCTGCTGATGAAGTGGAAATTCTCAACCAAGTATCGGTGCAGTTGGCAATAGCAATTCAACAAGCAGAACTATTAGAAATGACTCAATCTGCACTTGTCAAAGAAAAGGAACTCAATAATTTTAAATCGCAAATTGTCACTACAGTTTCTCACGAATACCGCACACCTTTAGCTTCAATTTTGGCGGCTGCATCAACAATTAAACAGCACGGCGAACAGTTAGGTGATGCGAAAAAAAATCGCTTTTTGCAGATTATTGAGCAGAAAGCAAGACACATGTCTAAACTTGTGGATGATATGCTTTTGGTTCATCAATTAGAATTGGATAAAACTAAATTTAAACCACAGCCTTTAGATATATTCCAGTTTATTTCTGAGTTAATTGCTGAACAACAAGAAATATTAGATAATCGCCATGAAATCATTTTACAAGTGACAGGCAATTATCAAAACTTTTGGGGCGATCGCGGACTTTTGCGCCAAATATTTTTAAACTTATTATCTAATGCCATCAAGTATTCTCCTGATGGTGGTAATGTTATCGTTTATCTCAATGGTAAAGAATCAGAAATATTTATCGAAATTCAAGACGAAGGCATTGGTATTCCTCTCGTAGATCAAGAAAATCTGTTTAAATCTTTTAGTCGGGGTAGTAATGTTGACACCATACAAGGAACAGGTTTGGGTTTAGTAATTACTAAAGCTTGTGTAGAGTTACATGGTGGGAATATTAGTTTATCTAGTCAAGAAGAAAAGGGAACTAAAGTTACAATTAGATTGCCAAAAAGATACACTCATTAAACACCTATAGCAATCCTAAATAAGTCGTGAAAAACATAGATATGGAAACGAACCGCCAAGAACGCAAAGGACGCAAAGGTAAGAAAGAAGAAAAAGATATAGAAATTTTACCAATGATTTAGGACAGGGATTAAGTGAAATTTCAACTTAAACGGGCAAAGGCTAAAAAAGCTTAGTCAACACGTTTCAATCCCTGATAGGGATTAAGTGAAATTTCAATACAGTATTGTATTTAGCGTCAGGTTCTTGTTTTAATCTGTTTCAATCCCTGATAGGGATTAAGTGAAATTTCAATGCACAAAAAATGGTGGGTGACTGCTAAACACCCAGTTTCAATCCCTGATAGGGATTAAGTGAAATTTCAATGATAGCTTGTGTATGCCAAAATTGCACAAATAATCGTTTCAATCCCTGATAGGGATTAAGTGAAATTTCAATCCATTGTTTATACAACAATAGAACTATTAAGGAAGTTTCAATCCCTGATAGGGATTAAGTGAAATTTCAATAAGCAATGCAGGGTCAAGCCTGCGGTAGAAACCAGTTTCAATCCCTGATAGGGATTAAGTGAAATTTCAATATGGATTTGCTATTGTTGGTGAATCATTGGTAAAAAGTTTCAATCCCTGATAGGGATTAAGTGAAATTTCAATAATTTTATCCATTCGTCATTTCGTAATAAATAAAAATGTTTCAATCCCTGATAGGGATTAAGTGAAATTTCAATAATCATACTCAGAGCAAAACACCACATTACAGGTTTCAATCCCTGATAGGGATTAAGTGAAATTTCAATGGCGGGGGCTGGAAAATCAGTCTGTATTTGGTTTTCAATGTTCAGTTTCGCGGATGAGTTGATTATAACACTAGTAAATGTCAGTTGATTTATAGTGAATCGCTGAAACCTGGACAGCGTAAGGTGCGCGGATGATTTTAATTTAATTTTTCTCGAAAAGCTTATGTGGAAAACCATACAAGGATTTTGTCTCAAGCTTGATTTTCTACACCCACCCATCCGCGCATTTTTAGGTGCTAGGAACATAACAGAGACAAGGTAGACAAGGAGGACAGGGTAGACAAGGTAGCGCGATGTTTGTAATTTATGTAGGATTGCTGTATTGCTTATCCATGTTGGGTTTCACTTCGTTACACCCAACCTACTTTTATTTTTAATAGCTTTAAATCTTGCCTCAGAAACACCTATTTTATCAGCGTTTATCTGCGTCCATCTGCGGTTAATTTTTCTATGTATTCCATAGCTATGAGCCTGGGATTTTAATTCTAGGCGGGATTTACCTGAATTTCTCACAAGATAGAAATCCAGGGGTGTGCAAGGAGTAGGAGGATAGTGAAGAAATCTTTCCCCCACACTCCCCACCCATCCGTGAGAAATTCGGGTTTAGCTCTTTTGCCTTTCTCCACCAGACTGGAGGTGTATTTTGCAATGCCATTAAAATTTGTGAATATTTATTAACTTTTGTGATATTTTTGTAACAGGTCGCTAAAACTTGAACGTTCAAACGCTCTTGCCTGCGTCCTTTAGTTGTAAATACGATTAAGGTTAAGTGTGTAAATATGGCAATTACAATTGACTCGGCTCGCGGTATTTTCCCAGAAACCTTATCTGCTGATGCAGTACCAGCGACCATTGCTAGATTTAAGCAACTCAGTGCGGAAGATCAGCTGGCTTGGACTTGGTTTGCTTATTTAGAAATGGGTAAAACAATTACGGTTGCTGCTCCAGGCGCTGCTCGGATGCAGTTTGCTGAAGCAACTCTCGATCAAATTCGGAAAATGACTTTTACTGAGCAAAGTCAGGTAATGTGCGATCTCGCCAACAATGCTGATACACCTATTTGTCGTACCTATGCTACTTGGTCAGCAAACATCAAACTAGGGTTCTGGTATCAACTTGGGGTATGGATGGATCAAGGTATTGTTGCGCCAATTCCTGCTGGTTATCAGCTTTCTGCCAATGCTTCAGCAGTACTGCAAGCAGTTAGAGAACTAGATCAGGGACAACAAATTACTGTTTTACGCAACTCTGTAGTTGATATGGGATTTGACCCCAACAAGTTGGGTGACTATACAAGAGTTTCTGAACCTGTTGTTGCACCAAAGGATGTGTCGCAACGTACTAAAGTCACTATTGAAGGCATTACAAATGAAACAGTGCTGAGTTATATGGACAATCTTAATGCCAATGATTTTGGGGCATTAATTGATTTGTTCGCGCCTGATGCAGCTTTGCAACCTCCTTTCCAAAGACCAATTGTTGGTAGAGATGCGATTCTGCGATTTTTCAACGAAGAATGTCAAAACCTCAGATTGCTTCCAGAAAGAGGCGTTTCTGAACCAGCAGAAGAAGGTTACACCCAAATCAAAGTTACAGGTAAAGTCCAAACTCCTTGGTTTGGTGCTAGTGTCGGGATGAATATGGCTTGGAGATTTTTAATTAATCCTAAAGGTAAAATTTTCTTTGTAGCAATTGATTTGCTGGCATCTCCTAAAGAACTATTAAATTTAGTTCGCTAGAAGAATTACCAGCTAATAACTATACCTTGAATGATTGTGTGGGCGCTCTCTAGTCAAGGGCGCTCATATTTTTGGCAGCAAATGACCCATTGATAAAATAATTAACGCATAAACTTTAAGGTTCGGAATGCAAGTGAGTGAGATTGAATGGTCTAAGACCGAGGAAGAAATAGCTAAACAAGCTTTTGAAAAAGCATATAAACGCGAAATTGAGGCTGTGATCCAAGAAGTTCAGCAAAGATCCAGTATGATGACACAGGCTGATGAGATGTGGCAGTTACATGATTTCTTAAGTGCTAGAAGGCATGAAATAGATGGTAAATATGACTACAGATATTCAGTTCTGATCTTTGTCTTTGCTAGGTTGATCAAAGAGGGCTGGCTACATCTTGATGAACTACAGGGACTGGAAAAAGATAAGTTGACCAAAGTAGCCGTTATGACTCGTATGTAAAAAGTGAACCAGCTTCACACTTGATAGCAGCAGATAGACAGAGATGTTTTCTGCTGCATTTCTTTTGTAACAACACTTTGTTGACATCCTCACCGCAGCTTTTAACAAGTTTCGCGTAATTCCCCTTCCTCAGCGAAGCAGGGAGGGGATGTAAGCGGGTCAAAAACGTTAGCGAAGCGGTAGCGAGTCTTCGAGCGTCAACGCCCATCATACCAATTTTTACAGCAGGTGAAACAGGTATGGTGGGCAGATGAGTCTTCATCTTGAAAACTGAATTTTGCTAATGGTACTATACCATGAGTCTCAATTACTGTAAGGGGGTGGTAATTAGTGGCATTGCGTAGAGCGACTTTTAGGTTATATC
>NZ_JACJRY010000060.1:0-31500 GCF_014697485.1 Anabaena sp. FACHB-83
TTGAGGTACTCATTTTTTAGCATTTGAGCCTCTTTTTCACTTGCTTTTCTTCTTTTATTTTCCGACTCTGAGAATGAATACTCACACCCTTGTAAAAAACCTACACCTGTCAGCCTAACCCCTCCCCGTTCACGGGGAGGGGAGACAAAACATAGTTTTGGCGGGGTGGGGTTCTTCGGTTTTTATAAGTAATCAAGCGGACATGATATCATTCGTAAACTAAAAGATCCCCGACTTCTTCAAGAAGTCGGGGATCTGAGCCTCTCGATGTTTACAAATCAAATTAGGGTTGCTATATTACGAATGCTATTTTTCCTCAGCACTCAGCACTCATCATTGCACTTGAGTGGGGAAACTACCGGGACGCACAGATAAATTCAGGGTTTGTCCATTACGGCGTAATTCTAAGCGCAAATCTGCACCAATTTGGCTTTTATCAACAGCTTTTTGGACGCTTTCGGCTTCTGTGACAGCGTTACCTTCAATCTTTTGGATGACATCACCTGCGCGTAACCCGGCTTTGGCGGCGGGTGAATTAGGCAGAACTTTCACAACTAAGACACCTTTATCTTCATTAATACTCAAACCACTATTGGGGTCAGAATTAATATTTTGTTTGATTTGTGGGGTTAACCCAATCATTTGAATGCCAAGATAAGGATGCTCGACTTTACCTGTAGAAATTAATTGGTTAGCAATACGTTGTGCTGTCGCAATGGGAATAGCAAAACCTATACCTTGCGCTCCTTGAATAATAGCTGTATTCATGGCAATTACTTCACCACGGGCGTTGAGTAATGGCCCGCCAGAGTTACCAGGATTAATTGCTGCATCAGTTTGAATAAAATCTACTCGCTTATCAGATGCGCCAATTTGGTTGCTACTGCGTCCGGTGGCGCTGATAATGCCTGTGGTGACTGTATTATCTAATCCTAAAGGATTACCAATTGCGATCGCCCATTCTCCTGGTTGCAATTGTTCAGAGTTACCTACGGTAACAGTCGGCAAATTGTTGGCTTGAATTTTGACAACCGCAACATCTGTTAATTCATCTTTGCCTAAAACCTTACCTTGAAAACTCCGCCCATCTTTGAGAATAACTGTTACTGTATCTGCACCATCAACAACGTGAGCGTTGGTGAGAATTTGACCATCACCACTAATAATAAACCCAGACCCAGTACCCCGCTCTACTCTTTCTTGGCTTTCTGGTAGTTGTGAACCAAAAAAGCGGCGGAAAAATGGGTCGTTAAATTCCTCTGGTAATTGACTTTTAACAGTCCGAGAAGAATTAATTCGCACCACTGCTGGCCCTACCTTCTGCACTACCTGAGTCACAAAATTAGGATCTGTACCCGCAACAATTGGCGGTGCAGCATTCACCCGACTTAAAGCCAAATTTGATGCACTTTGCGACACCTGCGACTGATGGTTAGCCAGATAACCACCAGCTAAGGTCATACCAGAACCTAGCAACACCAATGATAGAGAAGCCGCCGCCTTTCTCCAAGGTGCTGGTTTACGGTATTTGGCATCTGAAGTGCTATTTAATGGGTTATTTCCGTCTGGTATTTGATTTTGCATTGCCGTTTAAAAGGTTATTTTGAATCTATTACTAATGTAGACAGGGTTTATTACACTTTTGTTACAGCCCTGTAGCAAAAGTGTGAAAATGTGAATATTTTCCTACTCAAGAGCCTTTCTACTAACTTACACACCTATACTCTTACTCCTATGCACCTATTCTCAACCGTCTTTGTGCATAAGTCCTGATTTATCTAGTAGTCTGCCAAGGAAACTTTGCGTTGTGGTCAGCAGAGGAGCAGAGGGGCAGAGGGGCAGGGGGGAAAGACTTACTGCAAGTTTCTCCCCTGCTCCCCTGCTCCCTTGCTCCCTTGCTTACCTCCACGTAGCAATTTTGGGTTGGTACACTACTAGTGCAGAATTGGCACTGAGAAGAATTTGTGTTAAGGTGTCGTCTTTTACAGGGTTCCCTACTCACAAACCATGACGAAGCGCCACCAATTACCTAAATCTCTAGCATTTTTATGTTTATTCGCAGCATTAGGAATTGATTTAGTCAATCCTCAAGTTGTTGCCCAAACAAGTATTAGGACATCTTTTGGCAAAGGTGTAGCATTTACCTGCAATGACAGCGAAGCCAGTATCAAAGCGAAAAATGGGCCAAAAATATCAATAGGTGCAAAAACTATTTACATTGGTTATCAACAAGTAACATCCCTAAACAAAGACCCCCGCATCATTCGCTTTGATAATGGTGTAAAAAAATGGTGTCGCAATGACTACGAAACCACCAATGATGATGGTACAGGCTATGGGCTGTTATGGGATGGCAATAACATTTTATATGGCGTTTTTTCTTCGACTGGTAGCCAGACTGGTAACGATTTTCGCCGCTTTGCTAAGAACGGTTGGCTATCTTCTTATGGTAGTGGTGGCGGTGCCAAAGTAGCCGTTATTGCCAGGATTAATCCTAGTAATGGTAGCGTTTTATCTGCGACATTTGTCTCTGCAAGAAAGCCAAGTGATGGGAAAAGTAATTCTTTAGCAGTAACTAACTTATCATGGAACGGCACAACCTTAAGAGTACTGGCAGATTCATGGTCTAATCCACGGCGTGCTGATAAAAATTCCATGACTTGCGCTGGTGCATCACCTTATAAATACACCGCCGTATTTACTGGTGATTTAACAAAAGCAAACTCGGCTTCCGCAGTTAATTGTAATTAAGAAGGTTACGGGTTACAGGCAATACGGTTCAGTTAAGAGAACAGTAGGTTGGGTGTAGCGATAGCGTAACCCAACAAAGCCTTGAAAATGTTGGGTTCCGTTCCTCCACCCAACCTACACCTGCTCTACCTATCAAATAATGAACTCCCCACACCTCCCACACCTCCCACACTCCCCACACCTCCCACACTCCCCACACCTTCTTTTCTATCCCTAACTAAAATTCAGCATTTTGTGGTGTGCGGGGGAATGGAATCACATCACGAATATTTCCCATACCTGTCATAAACTGCACGAGTCTTTCAAAACCTAAGCCAAAACCCGCATGAGGTACAGTCCCAAAACGGCGCAAGTCTAAATACCACCATAAGTCTTCGGGTTTCATTCCTTGCGCTATTACCCGACGTTCCAGCACGTCTAAACGTTCTTCTCTTTGGGAACCGCCGATAATTTCCCCAATTTTGGGTGCGAGAATATCCATTGCCCGGACGGTTTTTTCATCGTCATTTAACCGCATATAAAATGCTTTGATTTGCGCGGGATAATCTGTGACAATTACTGGCTTTTTAAATAGTTGTTCTGCTAGATAACGCTCATGTTCTGATTGTAAGTCTAAGCCCCAACTTACAGGATAATCAAATTTAACATCAGCTTTTTCTAATAGTTTGATGGCATCTGTATAAGTCAGACGTTCAAATTGATTGTTAATAATATTTTCGGCTGTGGCTAAAACTGTATTATCAATGCGTTCGTTGAAAAACTGCATATCTTCTGGGCATTTTTCCAACACATAATTAAAAATATGTTTGAGAAATGCCTCGGCTAAATCCATATCACCTTCTAAGTCACAAAATGCCATTTCTGGCTCAACCATCCAAAATTCTGCGAGGTGGCGAGAAGTGTTAGAATTTTCGGCGCGGAAGGTGGGGCCGAAGGTGTAGACGTTGGAAAACGCCATCGCCATAACTTCTGCTTCTAACTGTCCACTAACTGTTAAATATGTGGGTTTAGCAAAAAAGTCTTGTGTATAATCTATAGCTTGGTTGTCAGTGCGGGGGACGTTTTTGAGATCGAAACTGGTGACGCTAAATAATTCTCCTGCACCTTCGCAATCACTGGCGGTAATAATGGGAGTGTGTACCCACAAAAAGCCGCGTTCTTGAAAGAATTGGTGAATGGCTGTGGAACAAGCATTTCTGACGCGGAACACTGCACCAAAGGAATTTGTGCGCGATCGCAAATGTCCAATTGTGCGTAAAAATTCAAATGAGTGGCGTTTCTTTTGCAATGGATAAGTTTCGGGATCAGCTTCACCGTAGACTTTCACCGCCTCGGCTTTTAATTCAATACGCTGTCCTTTCCCTTGGGAAGCTACCAATACACCGTGAACTTCCACCGACGCACCTGTATTCAGTCTTTTCAAAATCGCCTCATAGTCTGGCAAATCTTGATTGATGACAACTTGCAAATTCGCTAGTGATGAACCATCATTGACTTCAATAAAGGCAAATCCTTTCAAGTCACGCTTTGTTCTTACCCAGCCTTGAACTACAAGAGACTCATCAGGTTGACCACTTCGCAATATTTCTGCAACTCGTCTATTTACCATATTTACCCAGCACAGGATTTTAATATCCAGCCTATGATAACGCCCATTCCACCAAAGCGGACGGCTTGCCAGAAAGGTTTTTTCAAGCTACGCCAAGAAAATAACCGACTTTCTAAATTGATTTCTAGCAAATCCAACTGCTTTTGAATTTGTTTTAACTCAGCTTTGATTTCTGGCGTTTGGGGTTTATTGTCCCTTAGTTCTTGTTGGCGTTGTTGCCATTCTGCCTTTTGCTGTTGATCCTGCTTAACTTGAGTGTATCGTTCTTTAATTAAGATGAGCGATCGCTCTACTTCCTCTAATTCTTGCTCAAAATCCGGCTCTTGATTTTCTTCGGCTGAAGGATTATGTGATTTTTTAGGCGGCTTCATTGACTGATAGTAAATTAAGATTAATTTAATGCCAATAGTTGAAAGTTACTAATCAATCCCCAAATTTATAGATATGGAATCTCTTAATACTCAGCACTCAGCACTCAGCACTCAGCACTTAGAACTCAACACTCAGCACTCAGCACTCAGCACTCAGCACTTAGAACTCAGCACTCAAGAACTAGCACAAGTCCTCATGGAAAGACTCACCATCTCTCCTAACGATTGGCATCGCCTCAAGTCTAACCGCAATTCTCGCGCTAGTGAACAAGTAGCGGCGGCGCTGGTATATCTCCTCAAAAATCAACCAGAAGAAGCACTCCCCCGCTTAGAACAAGCTGTAGGCTGGTTAGATAAATCAATATCTGCACCTCCATGTCCTACACATGGACATAAGGGACAAGGAAATTAACTAGTTTTTAATAATACTTTTGATGAGCGATCGCATTTCTTACTTTACCGGAGACTGCGATCGCTTATTATTGAACCAGACGTTTTATCAGTCTTGAGAATGTTGGGTTCCGTTCCTCCACCCAACCTACACCTTTGTGTTCTAACTGTATTGTCTTATGAGCGATCGCATTTTTTAGAGGATGTTTGAAAAGTCCTTAATAATGTATCAAATCATTTTAGATCCCCCTAAATCCCCTTTAAAAAAGGGGACTTTGATTCTTTTTCCCCCCTTTTGAAGCTGCGGTGTACACACAAGTCTTGAAATCCTACCTATCGTTTGGTTTCGTCATTCTAGCTTTTGATTTTGCGATCGCTCCACCCAACCTACTTTTTTAACTGTGGGTTCAACGCACGTAGACTTTGGTTAACAACCACCCTAAACCCAACCCCAAACAAGAAGTGCCTGTCAAAATCAGAAAAGTATGAAACTCGCTAAAAAACTTTCGTAATTCAATTTTATTTTTAAGCATGAGCGGAGTCACATTTCCAACTTGGAGCGCAACTCTAATCCAAGGTTTGCCACTATCCACAACCACAGCTACAGTATTAATAAGTATAAATATTGATAACCCAAGCGATGATAGAAAAACAGTAATAAACCAAGCGGAAAGTTCAGCCTTAGCCTCAAAAGACCAAGCCACAGCCACCCCCACAGCCTCAACTAAAATCAAAGATAATAATGGAGCATTATCTTTGACTGACAGAAAGCCCAGCCATCCATGAATGAGAAAAAAAGCAGTTAACCAGCCCCAAGGAATAATCCTAGGTGATGTGGGTTCTGAGTTTACCTTGACTTTAGGACGAACAACTCCTTTTTTATAAACTGGTTCAAAAGGAGGCGGAAGTGTTACTTTTGGTGTTTTTAATATCGCCAACCATGCTTGCATAGACTGAGGGCGATCTTTTGACTCCAATGCCATACCCGTGAGTATTGCTTGATTTAATCGTTCACTAATAGCTCGATTATATTGTTTGGGCGGTATAAGAGAAGCGTTATCAAGCTTACGAGCTAGAGCAGTTGTAGGGGGTTGACCTGTCATAGCATAGTAGAGTGTAGCAGCCAGACAGTAAATATCAACTGTTGGCTCTCGACTACCCCTAGTCATTTGTTCATAAGGCGCAAAGCCCCGATTACCCACATTACCTGTTGAACTCAAGGTTTGAGGGTCGATTCCTTTAGCAATACCAAAGTCTATCAAAACGGCTTTGCCATTGCTTCGCAGCATTATATTACCAGGATGGGCATCTCGGTGTACCAGTCCTGCTTTATGCACCACTGTCAAAGCTTCTGCGATTTGACAGATACAAGGCAAAATCTCGGCTTCTGGTAACATTCCTCTGCGTTTCACCGCCTCAAACAAGTTTTCTCCTGGTACAAAGTCCATTACCAAGCAGTGAGTTGCGCCTTCTCGAAACAAGTCAATCACTCCCACAATGTGAGGATGGGGATTTTGAGATAGGCGTGCTAATATTTGCCCTTCTTTGATAAATCGTTCTACATATCTGTCATATTCTGGATCATGGCTGAGAAATTCATTGGGTGTTTTAATGACGACTGAACGATTTAGCTCAACTTGCAATGCTTTGTAAGTAATCCCAAATCCACCTTGTCCCAGGACTTGCTCAATTACATAATTGCCATTTTGTAATCGTTGTCCTACTATCCAGGGCATGAATACCTCTTGGTAAAGAAAATCACTGCGAGATTGTAATGATGATGAAAGTTTAGCTAATTCTACGGAGTTTTACTAGATGGCGGACTGGTCACTGTTGGGGAAGGCGGTGGATAGGGTTTGAAAATTGTATACCAAGCAGCCATAGCTCCAATACCTGCAAGTAAAGTTCCAATGGCAGTAATAGCAACCCAATCAATTGTTACTTTAGATTTAGGTGGTTCTGTTGTTTTTATCTTGCTCCCAGCCAATCCCAAAGAATTAAGCCATTCTTGCATAGACTGTGGTCTTTGTCTGGGATCTAGCTGCATTCCTACTAAGATTGCGTCGTTGGTCTTCTTGGTAATCTGAGGATTATATTCTTTTGGAGAGACTAAATGTTCACCATCTACTTTACGCTTTACCGCACCTACAGGTGTTCTCCCTGTCAGAAGTTTATACAGAGTAGCTGCGAGTGAATAAATATCGCTATAAGCGTGTGTTGTATTACCTCTAGCATAAAGTTCAGGTGGTGTAAATCCTTCAGATGTTTCTTGAGTTCGGCTTGTAGTTAAAATGTGGTCAAAATTTAAAGCTAGACCAAAATCAATCAATACTGCTTCTAAATTTCCATCTCGCTTCCGCAGTAAGATATTTCCCGGATGTACATCCCGATGAATCAAACCTTTGTTGTGTACCTCTATCAGTGCTTCGCCAATTTGCTGAATGTAACGCAGTGCGTCTGGTTCTGAAAGTATTGATGGACGGAGATTAGCTAAACTATCTTCACCGATATATTCCATTACCAAACACGGATACTCCCCTTCTCTAAAGAGTTCCGTAATCTGCACAATATGGTTATGTTTACATCCTCGAAGTTTGAAAGCTTCATCGTAAAACATATTCTCCAGTCGTGCGCGTTCGTCTTGACTGAGGGATTGAAGCAAGTCATCGTTTAAGGTTTTAATAACCAAGCGATCGCTATTCCTGTTTTTTACCAAATAGGTAATACCAAAACGTCCCTTTCCTAACTCCCTTTCAATCGTGTATTTTCCACTTTGCAACTGATCACCTGCAACCCAAGCCATCTTTGCAACTCCCCAAATACATGGATTAATTTTGACATAAGAGAGTCTTGAGCAGAGACAACTAAGAATTTATCTCAAAATATGGCTCAAATCTTTTCAGGACTTACGTAAGTGTCGCAATTGGTGGTTAGTGCGTGACGCTATAAATCTGATGACTACGTTAAAATCTTCTCGTTGCGTCACACACCCTACAGAAAAAATATGCTAGTTGCGTAAGTCCTACTTTTGTGAAATTGAACCAGAAGTGAATCCACTATATAGAATCTGGGTCAATCCTAATTCTTGCAGTTTTGCTGCCAAGCGATCGCTTGTGGTGTTTTTCGGTCTTGAGAATGTTGGGTTCCGTTCCTCCACCCAACCTACACCAATCTAGGTTTTTAGCCTTAACTAAACTATATTGACATATAACGCCTCTACAGCATTTCATGAATATGCAAACTGCTTTTGTTATGAAGTCAACTTAATTGAGTAATAGCATCACAACTTTGTGTCCTAACAACAGAACTTTATGTCTTAATGACAGAATGTTTATTAGATAATGCTGTTAATGAGTGATCGCACTGATTGGTAGTGTTTACAAAGCGAATCGTAGAGAAGAATTTAAAATGTAGGTTGGTTGAAACGTAGTGAAACCCAAGAAATGCTATGAATAAAACCGCAAAACTTTCAATTAAACAAATATCTCAATTCTCAGGGTAAAATTGACGCTGCAATTATTTTACTTATTAAAATATTCTCTCAAAATATCATAATTTGATGTTGGGTTACGGCGCAATCTATATTTGCCGTATTGTTTTCAATAAGTTTAGGTATTCATAGAATAATGTAGAGACGTTACATGTAACGTCTCTACATATTTTTGGGTTTTATGCTTGTACCTTATGTACCCGAAACATACGGTATGTTAAATTTCACACTTCACCCGTTTCCTCATCGCCTTAAAGACAACCGGGGGCGATTTTCCATTTGTTTACACAATCGTAATTCTGTACCTCTGCGGCTCCATTCTACTTGATCAAAAATTTGATGGAGCAAACATAAACCGCGACCACTTTCCGATTCATCTGGTGGTAAATAATCTACCGCTTCTTTATCAGAACTTGGTTCTGGTGTAAAGCCTTGACCTTGGTCTGAAATTACCCACCAATATTGATTATCTATCAACGAAAAACGCACTACAACTCTTTTACTAGGATCAAGATTATTACCATGTTTAGCGGCATTGACTAAGGCTTCTTGGAGTCCTAGCCGCAATTCTGCTTGTAATTTAGCTGGAATTTCTGCCAGCAGTAAATCTAGTATGGGACAAAGATAGAGAGTAGAGGCAAAACTAAGTGTGCCCCAATAACGTCCGACTGGACGAAGCGAAATACTAATCACAAGAGAAACCCCATAGCTTTCAGTTAGCTAGACATCAGTTTGCTTGTACGCGCACCCTGACAAAGTTGGAGGTGGTCATGCTGCCTTCAAACTTGCGTCTTTTATACTAGTTTTGAAAATGCTAGGGAGCATTTACTCTGTTTATGAACTTTGATTGTCGATACATAAAACGGCTTTTGAAATTCTGCGATCGCAGCCAGCAAATTAAAATATGCTGAAAATTTTTGAGAACTATAAAAGTGAGTTTTGTATTGCCGATTCTTATATCAGACAACCTTATTCATAATCAATGAGAGTCTATGCAACTTTAGTTGTTTTAACAAAATCATTTCTATGTTTTAGGTTAATTCGATTTTAGCATTGTTACTATGCAAGAGACTACAAATTTGCAATTTAAGATTTTGATAAAGAGTTAGTACTCTTATTTAAATGTCATAACACAAGAAAGGCAGCAGCTTCTACATGAGAGGTTTGTGGAAAAAAATCAGCAGGTTGCACCCTTGTAACTTTATATATGCCTCCTTCACATAACAACTTCAGGTCACGCGCAAGTGTGGCTACTTTACAGCTGACGTAAACGATGCGGGCAGGTTTCGATCGCAGTAATGAATCGATGACAGTGCGATCGCATCCCTTACGTGGTGGATCAAGTATGACCACATCAGGTATTATTCCCATTTGCGGCAGTAAATTCTCTACCGCACCGACTTGAAATGTAACGTTATGTATACTATTGCGATTCGCATTCAAAATTGCTTGTTCAACTGCTTCGGCTTGTAATTCCAGTCCAAATGCTTGGCGTACCTGCTGGGCTAAAGGCAATGTTAAGGTTCCAATTCCACAATAAGCATCAACTAGTACCTCATGTCCTTGGAGGTTAAGTTCTGTCTGAATGACTTCTAAGAGTGCTTCGGCTGTTTCCGTAGAAACTTGGAAAAATGTATCGGGGCGGACTTGAAATTCTAAATTGGCAAATTCTTCTCTCAGATAAGAAACTCCAGCAATAGTGCGAGTTTCCCTACCAAAAATGGCATTAGTGCGTTCTGGGTTGCGATTTAAAGAAACTCCCACCAATTGCGGATATCGCTGCAACCAAACCTCGGCTTGTTCCGTAATTCCCGCTAAATTCCACTCAGTAACCACCAAAGTCAACAGCATTTCTCCCGTGCGGCGGCCGATGCGTAAACCTAAATGGCGAATTTGCCCTTGGTGACGTTGTTCGTTGTAAATTTTCCAGCCACGTTTTTGAATGTCTTGCTTGACTTCTGCAAGCAGAGGATTTAAGCGAGAATCCTGCACAGGGCATTGATTTAAGTTCACTAAATGGTGACTACCCTTTTGGTAATATCCCGCCTGTACTTGCCCGGTAGTAGAAACACTGACAGGATAAGTAGATTTATTGCGGTATCCCAGGGGTGACACAGCCGCCAATACAGGTTCTACTGATGGTGCAGTAAAACCACCAATACGCTGCAAAGCCTGAATAACTTGATTGCGTTTCGCTTCTAGCTGATATTCATAATCAATATGCTGCCACTGACAACCACCACACTTATCAGCCACAATGCAGCTTGGGCGGATGCGGTGGGGTGATGGCTGCAATAGCTGGATGAGTTTGCCGTGAGCATATTTTGGCTTGACATGCAGTAAACGTACCACGACGCGATCGCCAGGGACAGTATCTGGCACAAATACCACACGCTCATCATAGCGACCGACCCCATCACCAGTGTCACTGAGGTCAGCGATCGCAACTTCAATTAATTCACCCTGTTTCCAAATATTGTTCGTCATTTGTCAATAGTCATTTGTCATTTGTCAAGAGATTGAAGTTTAATTTCATACTTCATACTTCACACTTCACACTTCATACTTTGATTTCCCTTCCCCTCTGTACCTCCAACTCGTTAAACTAGCAAATAATATTTCTCGTGATTACAATAATCATGACTGTAATTAGCCAAGTTATTCTCAAAGCCGACGACGAACTGCGTTATCCCAGCAGTGGCGAACTCAAAAGTATCAAAGACTTTTTGCAAACAGGTGAGCAACGGACTCGTATTGCTGCTACCCTTTCCGAAAATGAAAAAAAGATAGTTCAGGAAGCCACCAAGCAACTTTGGCAGAAGCGCCCTGATTTTATCGCACCCGGTGGCAATGCCTACGGTGAACGCCAACGTGCATTGTGTATCCGTGACTTTGGCTGGTATTTACGCCTGATTACCTATGGCGTACTTGCTGGTGACAAAGAACCAATTGAAAAAATCGGTTTAATTGGTGTGCGCGAAATGTACAACTCCCTTGGTGTTCCCGTTCCTGGAATGGTAGAAGCCATCAGTTGTCTGAAAAAAGCCTCCCTTGACTTACTCAGTGCAGACGACGCAGCAGCAGCAGCACCATACTTTGATTACATCATTCAAGCGATGTCATAAGCCAAAGTTTGTTTTGCTTCTTTAGATGTGTCTTCCTGAGTTGAAAGTGCTGAGGAGCCACTGCGTTGGGCGGCTCTGCCGACTCCCTCAGTGGCGTTGCTGAGTTGAAAGTGCTGAGTAAACACACTAGTCGCCCTTTCATGCTTGGCTTTTGAAATCAGTTTCATCAGGACTGTCTCTTAAAGTGAGTGCTGAGTGTTAGCACTCAAAACATAACAACTCTAATTTGATCATACTCTCCCCACATTTGGTAGTGGCTTTGGCCATCTCTGTGTCTAGCTATCAACCAACTGTGGGGAAATTTTATTTGGTCATTAGTCATTAGTCATTAGTCAATGGTCACTCCCCACACCTCCCACACCTCCCACACCTCCCACACTCCCCCCACTCCCAAATACAAAAAGCCGACAGTTTTTTATCAAAGCTGTCGGCGATTAGTGTGTTCCCTATTAATGACTCGGCTAGAGTTCAGTTGTATGTAATTATGCCAATTTGGCAAAGGGCGAGAGACGATCTCAATCATGTTTCTATGTGATTGTCGTCACTTGAGTGTTACTATCGAGCGGTATCTACTTAAGTGTGTAACAACGGACAAGCTTAGAGCTACAACAGCAGTTACAGATGGGGAAAAACAAAGCACAAATAGCCAATGACTTAGGACTTACGCATAAAAACGAAAAATCAAGAGTTTTGGCGATGGTGTAGGGGTAGAGGGTATAGGGGTGTATGTATCTAAAACCTTTACGCCACAAACCCTTACACCCAATCTTCATAGACAATCTTTGTGTGTAAGTCCTGTGACTATAGGACTCATAATTTGATTTATGAAAAAAGCCAGTACGCCCAAATAAGACTTCTTGCCTACTCCCTACTCCCCACTCCCCATTCCCTGCCCATACAACTAGATTCAGAAATCAAACCGAATTTTTATATTGACCATTAACTATAAAATAGTCTTCTGTCCCCTTGGTGCATTATTCCCATGACCACCACCCCCAAAGATCCGTTTTCTCCCAAAGAAATTGCCGCCGAAGGTATTAAGCCCGAAGAATATGCAGAAATTGTGCGACGTTTAGGCCGCCATCCTAACAAAGCAGAACTGGGAATGTTTGGGGTGATGTGGTCAGAACATTGCTGTTACAAAAATTCCCGACCCTTACTCAAACAATTTCCGACCACAGGCCCCCGCATTCTCGTAGGCCCTGGTGAAAATGCGGGTGTGGTTGACCTGGGTGAAGGACTACGCCTCGCTTTTAAAATTGAATCTCATAACCATCCCTCTGCCGTTGAACCCTTCCAAGGAGCTGCCACAGGTGTCGGTGGTATCCTCAGAGATATTTTTACAATGGGTGCGCGTCCCATTGCTTTGTTAAACTCATTGCGCTTTGGTTCTCTAGATGATCCTAAAACCCAAAGGCTATTTACTGGGGTAGTCTCAGGAATCAGCCATTATGGTAACTGTCTCGTCAGTGATGAAACTTTTATTTGGCAAAATCAAGACGGGATACATTTTGACACCATTGGCAACTTTGTGGAATCTCGCCTCACAACCAACGTCACGACTTTAGAACTCAATGATAGTGATGCGGTTCAAACTTTATCTTTAGATCCCGACAGCCAAACTGTTTGTTGGCAACCTGTACGGCGAATATTTAAACGACGTAGCCAAAATTTGATTACTATCCGTACAGCCTTGGGACGTACTTTGGTGGTTACGCCAGACCATCCGATGTTAATTCGCGCCAATGGTGAATGGGATATTGCAGTGGCGCAGTCTTTAAAAATCGGTGATGAAATCCCGTTAATCACTGCATGGCCACAATTAACAGCAGAAAAAAACACAGCCTTAGATTTGCTGACTGGTTTAAATCCAGAAACCGCCATTGGGAACGATGTATACGTGCAGCTACCAGAAAATTGGCAAGTCACAGAAGCGGTACGTACTGCACTGAGATTACTCGAACCTGCTGTTTACAAACACCATCAATACTTATCTACAGGTAGATTTCCTCTAGCTTACTTTTTGGCCTTGGAACTGCTGCTGAATGTACCTCGTAGCGATATCCGCTTATTCCGGCGCGGTAAAGCCAATTATATGAATGCAGTCATTCAGCCAAATAAATTGTTTGCCCGGTTAATTGGCTATTTTCTCTCAGAAGGCTGTGCTGCCAAAAACGGCAATACCTACAAAATTGTTTTCACCTTCGCCCATCATGAAACAGAGTATGTTGATGATGCGATCGCTGGTCTAAAATATTTGGGGTTACGTCCTTGTGTAGAAAAACGTGCTTCTACCATTGCTGTTTACGCGACTTCCTGGCTATTTGGGCATTTCTTGAAGAATGTTTGGCAATGCGGCACAGAAGCCAGCAATAAAGCATTCCCTAACTTTGTCTTCCAGTGGTCACAAGAATTGCAGCATGAAGTCCTCAAAGGCTTATTCCGGGGTGATGGTTCAATGACTACCAAAACTCACGGTAATCACGCCAAAATTAGTTTTGCTACCACTAGCCGCAAGTTATTTGAGCAAACAGTCCTATTACTGCAAACTCAAGGAATCATCCCATATATTTATTGCCAACCAGCAGGCGAAGCAGAAATTGAGGGACGCAAGTACATCCGTAAACCCTTATGGCAATTGGAAGTCAGTAATTTTGCGGCATTAAAAGCCTTAGCTACAGTTTTTAGCCAAGAGCGAAATCAGGAATTAGCCGTAGCGTTAAATCGTTACAGTGGTACAAAACATTCATTTCCTCGGTTTACCCAGTCGGCAGCAGATGTAGCTACTGTCAAGATTCAGAGTATTGAACACCAAACCGTTGCCGAATGTGATGTCTATGATGTGGAAGTAGATAATACACATCTTTTTGTGACTTCATCGGGGATCGTGACACACAATTGCGTCGGCGTTCCTACTGTTGGTGGCGAAGTATACTTTGACCCTGCTTATGCAGGAAATCCTTTAGTTAACGTTATGGCCTTGGGATTGATGGAAACGCCGGAAATTGTCAAATCTGGGGCATCGGGCATTGGTAATCCTGTATTGTATGTGGGTTCTACCACCGGACGCGATGGGATGGGTGGTGCAAGTTTCGCCAGTGCCGAATTAACTGATGCGTCGATGGATGACCGTCCGGCGGTGCAAGTCGGCGACCCATTTTTAGAAAAGTCATTAATTGAAGCTTGTCTAGAAGCGTTTAAAACTGGCGCAGTGGTCGCCGCCCAAGATATGGGTGCAGCCGGAATTACTTGTTCTACCTCAGAAATGGCAGCTAAAGGTGGTGTCGGCATTGAATTAGATTTAAATAAGATTCCGGTGCGGGAAACTGAGATGGTTCCCTATGAATATTTACTGTCGGAATCGCAAGAACGAATGTTGTTTGTTGCCCACAAAGGCCGGGAACAGGAGTTAATTGATATTTTCCATCGGTGGGGGCTTCAAGCGGTTGTGGCTGGGACAGTAATTGCAGAACCCATCGTCAGGATTTTATTCCGGGGTAAAATTGCGGCAGAAATTCCGGCTGATGCTTTGGCAGAAAATACGCCACTTTACGAACGTGAGTTATTGGCAGAACCGCCAGAATACGCCCGCCAAGCTTGGACATGGACAGCAGATAGTTTACCTGCCTGCACAACTGCGGGGATCGGTAGCCACAGTTGGAATCATATCTTATTGACTTTACTCAATACACCCACGATCGCCTCGAAAAATTGGGTATACCGTCAGTACGACCATCAAGTACAAAACAACACTGTCGTCCTTCCCGGTGGTGCAGATGCGGCTGTTGTGCGCTTACGTCCATTAGAAGCCATCCCCAATCTCACATCACCAAATCTGAAATCTGCCGTTGCCGCTACGGTAGATTGCAATCCCCGCTATGTTTACCTTGATCCCTATGAAGGTGCTAAGGCTGTAGTTGCCGAAGCCGCCCGCAACCTCAGTTGTGTGGGTGCAGAACCATTAGCTGTTACCGATAACCTGAATTTTGGCAGTCCCGAAAAACCCATTGGTTATTGGCAATTAGCTGAAGCTTGTCGTGGTTTAGCAGAAGGTTGTCGAGAACTAGCCACACCAGTCACAGGGGGAAATGTCTCTCTTTACAATGAAACTGTCGATTCTCAAGGCAACCCCCAACCAATTTATCCGACTCCTGTGGTGGGAATGGTGGGTTTAATTCCTGATTTCACTAAAATTTGCGGTCAAGCTTGGCAAGCAAGCGGTGATGCGATTTATTTACTGGGGTTAACTGTACAATCCAAAGTGGAATTAGGCGCATCAGAATATCTGGCTACTATCCACAATACTGTAGCTGGCAGACCACCAAGGGTAAATTTTGACTTGGAACGCCGTGTGCAGCAGGTTTGCCGTGATGGTATTCGTTCTAGTTGGGTGCGTTCAGCCCATGATTGCGCTGAGGGCGGATTAGTTGTGGCTTTGGCAGAATCTTCGATTGCTGGCAATTTGGGCGCAGAAGTTCAATTAGACATTTCCCCAAATCAGTTACAGCGTTTGGATGAAGTGCTATTTGGTGAAGCTGGCGCAAGAATTATTGTTTCTGTGGGATCAGAACACCAAGAAATCTGGGAATCATACTTACAAGAACATCTGCCTCAAGAATGGCAAAAATTAGGCATGGTTGGTAATTATGGTGCTGGTTTGACGGTTTTAACTACCGATAACCAAACCTTAATCGCAGTTAGTATGGAAGATATGAAGGATCGTTACAATCATGCGATCGCTAAACGTCTAGCTGCACACACTCAGTCCTAAAAAAGTATCTCGTCTGAAGTCAAAAATTTCACACTTCAGACTTCATACTTCAGACTTCTTAGGGTACTGTTTTAATAAGTGGTTAAAGATTTGTTAAGAATAGACCATAACACTTTCAAAAAGTGAATGCGGAGACGGATTGTTCAAAAGGTTACATACTCACCGTTTGACAATCCAAAATCCCAAATGGTACAGCCACCTCAAGCCATAACCCCAGTGACTTGACACCCCAATCAGGAGCAAAGCCAGCATGATTCCCATTGATTCTGTGACTTCGGATGAATACCCCGAATCTCATTTCAACTCAAATAATGACCGTCCTGACAAGCCCGAAGAAGCTTGCGGTGTCTTTGGAATTTACGCACCAGGAGAAGACGTTGCCAAACTAACCTACTTTGGATTGTATGCCCTCCAGCACAGGGGTCAAGAATCTGCTGGCATTGCCACCTTTGAGGGGACAAAAGTCCATCTGCACAAAGATATGGGCTTGGTGTCTCAAGTCTTCAACGAATCTATTTTAGAAGAATTGCCGGGAAATCTTGCTGTTGGTCACACCCGCTATTCCACCACTGGTTCTAGCCGCAAAGTGAATGCTCAACCTGCTGTAGTTGAGACTCGCTTAGGCAATTTAGCTCTAACACATAACGGTAATCTTGTCAATACAACACAATTACGTGATGAATTGGTTAAGAGCAATTTTAACTTAGTCACGACAACTGACTCAGAAATGATTGCCTTTGCGATCGCCGAAGCAGTCAACGGTGGTGCAGATTGGTTAGACGGGGCAATTCAAGCCTTTCACCGTTGCCAAGGAGCCTTTAGTTTAGTTATTGGTACACCAGTTGGGGTAATGGGAACCCGTGATCCTAATGGTATTCGTCCTTTGGTAATTGGTACCGTGGGGACAAATCCCGTTCGTTACGTATTGTCTTCCGAAACTTGCGGTTTAGACATTATTGGGGCTGAATACCTACGAGATGTTGAACCGGGAGAATTAGTTTGGATAACCGAAGAAGGTTTGGCTTCCTTCCATTGGAGTCAAAAGCCGCAACGTAAATTGTGCATCTTTGAAATGATTTACTTTGCCCGTCCTGATAGCGTGATGCACAACGAAAGTTTATATAGCTATCGGATGCGCTTAGGCAGACAACTCGCGGCTGAATCTAATGTCGAAGCCGATATTGTGTTTGGCGTACCTGATTCTGGTATCCCCGCAGCGATAGGATTTTCCCAAGCTTCCGGTGTTAGTTATGGCGAAGGCTTGATTAAAAATCGCTACGTTGGGCGCACTTTTATTCAACCAACTCAAAATATGCGCGAGTCTGGTATTCGGATGAAACTCAACCCGCTTAAAGATGTCTTGGCGGGTAAACGAGTTGTGATTGTGGATGATTCAATTGTGCGGGGTACTACCAGCCGCAAATTAGTCAAAGCCTTGCGTGATGCGGGTGCGGCTGAAGTTCACATGCGAATTTCTTCACCCCCTGTCACTCATCCTTGCTTTTATGGCATTGATACTGATAGCCAAGATCAATTAATTGCGGCTACCAAATCCGTTGCCGAAATTGCCCAACAATTAGAAGTAAATTCTCTCGCCTACCTCAGTTGGGAAGGAATGCTGAAAGCAACAGGAGAAGACACCAATAGTTTTTGTTCTGCTTGCTTTACAGGAGATTACCCAGTGGCTATTCCTGAACAAGTGAAGCGTTCTAAATTGATTTTAGAGAAGGTGGTAGTTTAAATTCTCAAAAGAATTCAGAATTCAGGAGTCAGAATTCTGAATGAGAATAGTCTCTAGGCGCTACGGTGTAAACACACATCTGAGTTGAGTGCATCTGTCCCGCCTCGGAATTAATTCCGAGTCTCATAGCGCAAGTTCTCTAAAGAGAACTCAAAAAGGATTTTATTCCAGTCCACTTGAGTGGACTTTGGCTATGAGCCTGGAACTTTAGTTCTAGGCGGGAAGGGCTTCAACATAGAAATTTTGGACTTGTGTATATGCCCGCCGCAGCGCCTTTTAGTAGAGGGAGGCTCTTAGGAAAATTTCTATAGAATTCAAGTTAACCTGTAACCTGTAACCTATCACCTATCACCTGTCATAAACTAAAAATCAAAATAGATGTAAGGTAAACCGCCTTCGGGAGCTAGTAACCAGACAATATAAAAACATAAAGGTACGAAAACCAGCTTGATAGGCCAGTTTAACTCTAGTTTTAATCGACCGTTCACAGCATAGACCAAGGCCATACAAGCCGCTAAAATTCCCAATAACCAAGAGAGTTGATAAGGGCTAATAGTTAAAGCTTCTACATATACTTTTTGGGCGAACTGTGCATCAGCTTTGTGACCCCAAAGGTGCTGAATTGCTAAAGAAGAGTCTTGGAGATTGGGTAAACGAAACCAAATCCAAGAAGTGAAAACCATAAATTGTGTCAATAGCCAAGCGATAAATATACCAATAGGATTTTGCCAGAATTGGGCTAGCTTTTCGTTGCGATCGCTCCAATCATCTGTGATTCGATGTACGGCTAAAGCAATACCGTGGAGAATACCCCACACAAAGAAACCCCAGGCGGAACCGTGCCAAATACCTGCAATTACCATCACCAGGAATAAATTCCAGCAGGTACGTATCAAACCGCGACGAGAACCACCCAAAGGAAAGTAAACATAGTTCCGCAACCAATCACCTAAAGTTATATGCCAGCGTCGCCAAAAATCAGCAATGCTAGTACTAAAGTAAGGAAAATCAAAATTTTCTGGCAAAACTAAACCAAATAGCAATGCTGTACCACGGGCAATATCTACATAGCCATTAAAATCTAAATACAATTGCAAACCATAGGCAAAAGTCGCCAACCACAAATCAGTGCTACCTGCGCGGGGCAAATTCCCAAAACATAAATCAACAAAAATCCCCAAATTATCTGCCAAAAGTCCTTTTTTAATTGCACCTCTAGCAATTAACCATAATGCTTCTGTACCTCTCTCGGCTGTGGGAAATTGCAGTGTATTAAATTGAGTTGCTAAGTTGTGATAGCGGGTAATTGGCCCGGAAATTAGTTTGGCAAAAAAGAGTTTATATGTGGCAAATTTGAGAAAATGGTCAGTAGCCGGAGCGCCGCGATAAACATCGATTAAATAAGCAATACACTCAAAGGTAAAAAATGAAATTCCCAACGGTGCAATAACTTTAAAAGATGTTTCCGTTGAACTTGATTGGATAGGAAAAACTAAGTTTAATATCGGCGAAATATATTTAAATCCTAGAAGTAATAAAACATTTAATACTATACCTAGTGATAACAATTTCAGACGGCGACTATTCCAATCAGCATTGGCATATTGCCATTCTTCATTAGATATGCGCCAATCAAGACTATGGTCTCCCGGCGAAGTATTTTTGCCGATTTCTCTACCTAAGCGAAAGTTAATAAAGGTCAGTGCTAATAACAGTGGGATGTATTGAATACTCCAAGAAGCATAAAAGGCAATACTAGCAATTAATAAAATCCACAATCGCCATTTTTGTTCGGCAACAGTCCAGTAAATGCCTAATATACTCAGCAGAAATATGGCGTAAGAAATTGAAATAAAGTTCATATTTTGGTCATTGGTCAATTGTCAATTGTCATTAGTCATTGGTCATTGGTCATTAGTCATTTGCTATGAAGCAAGAATCTTTAACTCAACATTTACACTGAGCGTTCGCGCAGCGTCTCCGTCAGGAGAAATCGAAGTGTACAGTACTCAGTACTAAGTACTCAGCACTTACTTTGTAGGCCAAGAAATCACCGGGTCGATCGCTAATTTTTTCGAGACTTCGTAAGCACCAAAGCGGTTCAGATGGCTGGGGTCAGAGAAATAGTCATTTTTCCTGGGCCAAAGTTGGCTAAAATCCCGATAAATAAAATTAGGATTTGTTGCTAATCGAATCATATATTGTTGAAATTCCTGCTCGTATTTTTTGCGAATTGGATCTAAATATTCGGCAGTGAGAGGCATATTAATAAATACGAGAGGGATTTGCTGTGCCTGCGTAAACTTCAAAACTTCTTGAAAGGCGGCATCTTGATTGCCTTCGATCTGAAATGATTTGTAGTCATTGTCATAATTACCTGTGACTCTGGGATGTTTTTGATAGTATCGCGCTGGGTTGAAACGCACAGATAAAGGTAAGAAGCCATCAAAATCAACTGATTGCAGTGAAGTTTCATCATCTGAACTTTCAGTAACCGATTCTGTTGATTGATTGTCTTTGGAATTGCGATCGCTAATTAATGGCAAACTATCCAGTTGTTGATGTAACAGAGATTTAAGCTGGTTACGATTTTGATAGGTACTGGAAAAAGCTCCTAAAATTTGATTTAACCCATTATTAATCGCTTGATAGCTAGTAACTTCATCGGTTTTTTTTGTGTTTTTTTGCTTGTCTGGTGATTTTGCTGGATTGTTAGCAGCTTCTTCATTAGCGTCAGTATTCTGGGCTTTTTCCAGGATTTTTTGATAACCGGGGGAAGCCGCGATCGCATTAAAGGTAATATCGTCTCGACCACTGTTAAAAGCGCGAGAACCATCAGCCCACAGAATCACTTTGGGTAATTCTGATACCTCCAGAACTTGACGAATAATAAAATCGACAACTTGGGCTGTTGCACCATTCACCCCAAAGTTGAACACCTCAATATTTGGGTATCCTTGTTTGGCTAAACCTTTGGCTAATGCCGCCGGGTCAACGCCGCGCAAAGCCCGCGAAGAACCAATAATTAAAATATCTGGGGGACTGCCTTTAATGTTTAATTGTTGGCGGTATAAAGCTAGTTGTTCGTCTAATTGCCGCGCATTAAAACTGGGCATTTGTGATCGCGCTGCTAATAAAATTGCCGATGCTGTGGCTTTTTCTTTTAATGGTGCGGCTGTTAAATCTGTCGCCTCTGGATCATCTTCATTCACAGTAAACCCAGAAGCGTTGAAGCCAGAATTTTTCGACCCTGATAATTTCTGCCCAGAGGAATTATTCAATAATTCGATTTTTTCTTTATGTTTGGGTTTGCGTGGGGGCTTTGGTTCGGCATGGGCAGCCGCTACACTAGTAGCCTGTGGTGGAGGTACTGTCCGTGCCACAATTTGACCGCTAATCCAATCGGTTTGTAGTGTCAGCAATAATCCTAATGTTCCCCAAACCAAAGCCACTTTCAGTCCACCTTGTAAATCGGGGTCGGCGGCGCTTGACTGACCAGATTCAGTAAATATTTGTGTACCTAAGAGGAAATTTTTAATTGTCGTGCTGGTACTGACAACCCAATCTCGCGCGACTTCTGTAACAAAATTTTGAACTTCTTCGGAAGTTAAATCAGGGCGAAAAATCGGTTCTTGACCGTCTTTAACTATCAGTTCACCCACATATTCCGAGGTGGCGGCAAACTCTGGGGTGGCTTCGGGTACTAAACGTTGGCGTTGGACAAAATCTGCGCCATGATGCCAAACTGGTTCTTTATTACCAGCCCGACGACCGTAAACCCTCACCCCAGTGATTCCAGGTAACTTTAACTGCCGGACAAACTGGGTAACTTTATTGGCGACTTGTTTGCGGTTGGGACAGACAGGCGCATCACACATAATGTGCAGCAAGTCGCCTTTGTGAAGTAAAAGGACACGTATCCCGCCTGTTTTCAAGCGCCATTCTAAATCGGTATTGAGTAAGCGTTCTAATAAGAAATGCGTAGCTGGTTCATCGCCCCTAGTGGCTAACTCTAAAGCGGAAGTCGCCAAGGCTGGATGTTGTGCCGCAGGTAGGGAAATCCAATCAATCCAAGCTGGTTGCTTTTGGGCAGTTTTTTGACCGTATATGGTCGCGCCAAGAATGCCTTGAGGTGCGATCGCTTCTAGGTGCGATACGATGATATCCAGACATTGAGTTTTATCGGGTGCAGGTGCATCTTCTAGCGGATCAAACGCAGGGGAGCAGAAAAGGTGTAAAGTTGATTCTTTGAGAGATGCTTGGACTGTAACTTTAAATTCTAATAATACTTCTGTTAACAGCCGAGCGATCGCTTGTATATCTCCCCAACGCGCCCATTCTTTCAGCATTACCTCTGGGGGCGTTAAATCTACCCGCAGTACCCAATCATTATTTGTTTCACCACTAACTTGGGCGGTAATGACTGCATCTTGATAGCCCGTCAACTTTAATAGTCGCAGTTTTTGGGCAATGGTTTCGGCTAATAAGGAAGAATCTGGACTATAGACAGATTGACAAAAAACCCAGAGACGATTTGTGGGGGCTTGGGTTTTGTCTTTGGGTTGGTGTGGCTTAATTTTGACTTGAACTCCCACACCCAAAGAACTGAGAGTTTCACTGAGATAATGAGCGATCGCATTCGGGTCGCCGCGACGGGCTAAACTCTCATTTGATATAATTAGCGACCCACCCGGCTGTGATGCTTCCGCGTCTTTGAGGGCTTGTTCTACCTGTTCTAAATGCTTGTCTAATTGATTTAGATGTACCCGATGACACCATTCGGGGCGATTTTCGCCCTTTTTTCGCCCATAAACCAATACTTGGTATATTGAGGGTTGTTCGTTATTGGTTAAGACATCTAAATCTGTTTGCTGGAGTGCGTGAAGCAAATCAGCAAGAGTGCGCCAGCGTAGAGGACACTCTATCGCTTCACAAAGAATGTGTAGGTCATTTCCCCGCAACCGGACTTTCACCCCTAAAGTGTTAATCCCTGTTGCTTGGCTTACCCATTGCACTAATATTTGCTGGCTATCTACTAATAGTTTTTTCATGGGCAGTTAACTTTACAGGAAGCGAGTATTCGGGGGTATTGCCTGCACTTGTAAACTAGAACCATAATGTCTATCACATTTTGCTGTTTTTTTTTAACACTTTTGTTACCTTCTGTGCTTGCAAAATAGGCCAAGATAGTCTTATATCGTTGCAAGTCATACAGATTTTGAGTTTTGCGTTTCATTTTCCTCGTTCGCCAACCACCAAAAATTAGCAATGCCTCCTATCACCTCCCAATCTTCACCCAACCCCGGACTAAATCTGGTTTTGTTTAGCATTCCCCAATCTTTTATCCTCGAAATAGGTACAGCGTCTATACTACTGCTGCTGACAAGCGAAAAGTTCACACTCAAAGCCCTAGAATCTATCGGGCAAGCAAGTGAAGAATTGTTTCGCGGCGATCGCTTACCGATTCTTCCCTTTCCCAGTCACAATGAATTAACCAATAAAAGCTAAAACTTATACTTTAAAAAATAAATCGCTCATAGAAAACAATGAGCGTAAATCACAAAGTTCAAAAATGTAAACAGTAATTGGCTTTACAAGAGAAGCAAATATGAGTTCGCTTTTATACTCTGTGTCACACGCTGCGAATTATTACCCTGCATCAGAATTGTTTTTACGTCGTCGTCTCCAAATCGTTGAAGAATTATGGGAGAACGTCTTGCGGCAAGAATGCGGACAGAAAATGGTAGATTTGTTGGGGCAGTTGCGCGATTTGTGTTCGCCAGAAGGACAAGCCACCAACGACCAAGCATCCGCCGCCGTTAAACTGATTGAACAACTGAATATTAATGAAGCCATTCGGGCAGCAAGGGCTTTTGCGCTTTATTTTCAGCTAATTAACATTATTGAGCAAGAATATGAGCAGAAGCAGCAACTTACCCGCTACTCCGAAATAGACGATCAAATTACCACCACTTCTGACACCATGTCAGAAAGTACCTATTCCTCCAACGATAAAGAAGATGATGCCTTTGTCAACAAAGGTATCGGTTCAGATTTGTTGGCTAAAAGCTGGGTGGGCAAAATGCAAAATAAACAAAAAGGCACTTTTGCCACGCTGTTTCCTTATTTGTATGATTTGAATGTCCCACCCCAACAAATTCAGCGTTTAATTTCCCAGTTAGATGTGCGCTTGGTGTTCACCGCCCACCCCACAGAAATTGTCCGTCACACCATCCGCGATAAACAAAGACAAGTTGTCAATCTCCTGCAACAAATGGACGCAGTGGAAAATCGTGTTGGTGCGTATCCTTGGGAGTCAGGGGAGTTACGCGAAAAGCTACTAGAAGAAATTCGCCTCTGGTGGCGTACCGATGAACTCCACCAATTTAAACCCACAGTGTTAGATGAAGTAGATTACGCCCTGCACTACTTCCAAGAAGTCTTATTTGATGGTATTCCCCAACTGCATAAACGGTTTAAATATGCTTTGGGTAAAACCTTTGATTGGTTAGAACCGCCCCGGAAAAACTTTTGTTCCTTTGGTTCTTGGGTAGGTTCCGATAGAGATGGGAACCCCTCAGTGACACCGGAAATTACCTGGAAAACAGCTTGCTATCAGCGCAAAATGGTGCTGGAACGCTATATTCAGTCAGTCAAAAAGCTGATTGAATTATTAAGCATCTCGATGCACTGGAGTGATGTTTTACCAGATTTACTCGAATCGCTGGAATTAGATCAGTCACAGTTAAGTGATATATATGATGCTTTAGCGTTGCGTTATCGCCAAGAACCTTATCGGTTGAAGTTGTCTTATGTATTGAGACGGTTAGAAAATACCCGCGATCGCAATTTAGCATTATATAAACGGGAAACGCCCAGCAACGAAGATGCACCAATGTATCGTTCTGGGGCAGATTTCTTGGCAGAATTACGACTAATTCAACGTAATTTGAGCGAAACGGGCTTAAGTTGCCGAGAACTGGATAATTTGATTTGTCAAGTCGAAATCTTTGACTTTAACTTGACACAGTTAGATATCCGCCAAGAATCGACCCGCCATTCGGATGCGCTAAATGAAATTTTGGACTATCTGCAAGTTTTACCCCAAGCATACAACGACCTCTCAGAAGAACAGCGCGTGGCTTGGTTAACTTCCGAATTGCAAACCCGCCGCCCCTTAATTCCGGCGGAATTGCCATTTTCCGAAAAAACCAACGATATCATTGAAACCTTCCGAATTTTGCGAACGCTGCAACAAGAGTTTGGTGTTAACATTTGCCAAACTTACATTATTAGTATGTGCCGTCAAGTCAGCGACGTACTAGAAGTTTTACTCTTAGCCAAAGAAGCAAGATTATTTGACCCAGCCATTGCCGTTGGCACAATTCAAGTTGTACCGTTATTTGAAACCGTAGAAGACTTACAGCGTTCCCGCAGCATTATGCGTCAGCTGTTTGAACTTCCCTCGTATCGGGCTTTATTGGCTGGCGGCTACGAAAATATTCAGCAAAGGCTTTCTGATGCTGAAGCAAATCCCCATTCCACAATTACACCCGACTTACAAGAAGTCATGTTGGGATATTCCGACAGTAACAAAGACTCTGGCTTCTTAAGTAGCAACTGGGAAATTCACAAAGCCCAAAAATCATTGCAGAAAATCGCCGAAGAATATGGTGTTGATTTAAGAATTTTCCACGGTCGCGGCGGTTCTGTGGGTAGAGGTGGCGGCCCTGCTTACGAGGCGATTTTGGCACAGCCAGGCCACAGTATTAACGGGCGAATTAAAATTACCGAACAAGGGGAAGTCTTAGCTTCTAAATATTCCTTGGTGGACTTGGCGTTATACAACTTAGAAACCGTCACCACTGCGGTAATTCAAGCCAGTTTGCTGCGGACAGGGTTTGATGATATTGAACCTTGGAACGACATTATGGAAGAACTAGCAGCGCGATCGCGGCAACATTATCGTGCTTTAATCTACGAACAACCAGATTTCATTGACTTTTTCAACCAAGTCACCCCCATTGAAGAAATTAGCCAACTGCAAATCAGTTCTCGCCCCGCACGTCGTCCTTCAGGAAAGAAAGATTTAAGCAGTTTACGGGCGATTCCTTGGGTATTTAGCTGGACACAAACCAGAGTTTTACTACCTTCTTGGTACGGTGTCGGAACAGCTTTGCAAGAGTTTTTGAATGAAGAACCAGAAGAACACCTGAAATTACTCCGCTACTTTTATATGAAGTGGCCGTTCTTCAAAATGGTGATTTCCAAAGCAGAAATGACACTGGCGAAAGTCGATATCCAAATGGCGCGACACTACGTCCAAGAATTATCCAACCCAGAAGACAAAGAACGCTTCGAGGTAGTCTTTGAGCAAATCGCCAGTGAATACTATCTCACAAAAGATTTCGTCCTGAAAATCACTGGTCACACTCGACTGTTAGATGGTGATCCGGTATTGCAGCGTTCAGTACAATTACGTAATGGGACAATTGTACCCCTCGGTTTCATCCAGGTTTCATTACTCAAGCGCCTGCGCCAAGCCAAAAATACTACAGCTACCTCTGGTGTCATTCACTCCCGTTACAGCAAAGGCGAATTACTCCGGGGCGCACTGTTAACCATTAATGGTATTGCTGCGGGAATGCGAAATACTGGCTGATTTGGTTTGGGGAGTCCTTTGTCAATGGTCATTCGTTCTCTAGTGACCATTGACTAGGGAAAAGGGGACAAGGTAGACGAGGTAGAAGACTTCAGACTTCAATTGCGCGATCGCAAGTTATGCAAATTTCTCCAGGAATTGGTACTAGTATCAAAACAATGCCAAGTACCGTCCTTGGTATCCTGATAACAAAACAAAGTGCGATCGCCACTGTATAAATTATCGGTTAAATAGTATACTAGCCCCCGGAATGGATATGTTTTGCGACTTAAACGTTTAGCTACAGCTTGATTGGGGCATTCCACAATAAATACTGGTTTTTTGTTCAAGTGAGCTAAAGAGAATATACACATACGCAAAATCGCTCTTAGCCAACTTTCGGAATTATCAAAATAGTCATCAATAATCCTGTTAGTTAGTGCTTTTTCGAGGGTGCGATCGTTGTTTTGAGAGATGTGAGCCTCAGACATAGCCTCACCTATTCCTATACCGATGGTTCGAGGTTAATCCAAAATTTCTCAAAATGCCAAGGGTCTAGTCCTGGTAAAATCTACCCAGAGCAAAGAAAGAGCAAATAGCCATAACTGCTGAAACTAATCAAGCAAATTCCCCAACTACAGGTGCAGATGCCATTGACCAAGCGATCGCTAAAGGGATAGATTTTGATGGAACGCCCATTCCTAGTGCCAAGCTAGACCTTTATCATCAAGTCATATATTCCCACAGCAACCCTTCATGCGCCGAGATTCGATTTTTTACAAATTATTCCAACAATCTCCAACTTTATTATTTGAACTATTAACAAATCCTCCAGCAAATGCAGGCGAATATAAATTTGACTCAGTAGCTGTCAAAGAACCTAAGTTTGAAATTGATGGAGTATTCTTACCACCAGAAAATGCCAGTCCGGGTATTGTCTATTTCTGTGAGGTGCAGTTTCAAAAAGATGAAAAGCTTTATGAAAGAGTATTTGCAGAATCTTCGCTGTATTTTTACCGCAACCGTGACAGATTTAGTGATTGGCAAGCAGTGATAATTTATCCATCACGTAGTATTGAACAGAGTGATACTCATCCTCACAGAACATTACTCAACGGCAACCAAGTACATAGAGTATATTTGGATGAGTTGGGAGAAATTCGTTCTTTACCTTTGTGGGTAGCGGTAATGGTATTAACTACCCTAGAAGAAGAACAAGCCCCCACAGAAGCTAGGTATTTATTAGCAAGAAGTCGTCAAGAAGCTTCTTCATTAACAAGTCGTGCCATAATTGAAATCATCACGACAATCATGACATATCGGTTTGAGCAACTGAGTCTAAGAGAGGTGGAGTCAATGTTAGACATCACACTGAAGAAAACGAGAGTTTATCAGGAAATTAAAGAAGAAGTTCAAGAAGAAGCACGAGAGCAAGGACGAGAGGAAGGACGAGAGGAAGGACGAGAGGAAGGACGAGAACAAACACGAGAAGCGACAGCGAATATTATTATCAGACAATTAACCAAGCGGTTTGGAGAACTTACCCAAGAGACGCGTTCTATGGTTGCTGGTTTGCCATTGCAAATGTTGGAAGATTTGGGTGAAGCATGGCTCGATTTTACAGGCGTAGCTGATTTACAGGCTTGGTTACGGGCGCGAATTAATTAAATGTACAAAATTTGAGAGTAATTTTACTGTTTGGTGAGCATGGGCGATCGCTTGTTGTACTTTACCAAAGAAGGGCGATCTCATTTTTATTGTCTCACTGTGAGAATACAGCACTTTTGAAGTAATTGAGGTACACCATGAGTAATAAGTAAGTTGTTGACTCATTACTCATTATTCATTACTCATTACTTTTTGCAATCAGTTGCTGTACCTCATAAACATCGAATCTGCTGTATGGAATCATGAGAAAAAACTTCTTCATCATACTGACCAAATTCGTCGCTCCTCTCGCTCTGTCTGTGCAAATATGGCAGAGGCTTGGAGAAACCGGCGATATAAAGCCGCTTTTGCCGCTAAACTCAATGATTGTGAAGCAGAGGCAGCAGAAATTCAAGTTTGGTTAAAGTTTGCTGTGAAATGTCAATATCTTACCGTTGAACAAGGAAGAGAACTCTACGCTCCTTACAATCAAGTCCTTAGTGGGTTAGTCAAGATGATTACCCATGCAGATGATTGGTTACTTGACTAAATTCCCAAACCTCCCACACCCCCCACACTCCCCACACCTCCCACACTCCCCACCCCCAGCCTCAACAGATAATCTTTGTGCATCAGTCCTGGTAAAATCTACCCAGAGCAAAGAAAGAGCAAATAGCCATGACTGCTGAAACAAATCAAGTAAATTCCACAACCAAGGGTGCAGATGCGATTGATGAAGCGATCGCTAAAGGGATAGATTTTGATGGAAGTCCCATTCCTAGTGCCAAGCTAGACCTTTATCATCAAGTCATGGCCTTAGAAGCAAATAGACAGCGTAGTGGCGTTTCTAATACCATGCGATCGCGGATTGTGAGAATCGGTGCTAAACATATTCCCCAAGCAGAACTTGACCAAAAACTCATCGATGCGGGTTTTGCACCCTTAAAGGAAAAAGAAATCGCCTTTTTCTACGGTGGGAAGTAATTAATTCAGGACTTACATACAAAGTTGGTCTGTCAAGAATGGGTGTAGGGATGGGTAAGGCGCACCAAGATTGTCTGTTGAGGCTGGGTGTATGGGTTGGGTTTACAAAGATTGTCTGTTGAGGCTGGGTATAGGAGTGTATGGGTTTTGCTCACCTAAACCCCCCGGTTACTGAGCGCAGCCGTTCGCGGAGCGTCTCGCAGAGAAGTACACCCTCACACCGTTCTCAAACACCCTCACACCCTTACACCCTTTTCAAACAATCCTCTCCCAAACCTTTGATTTTTCGTCATCATGACAGATGTCTCTTTACCCATTAACCTCTGGGAATATGAACAGTTAGCCAAACAGCATCTCTCGCAGATGGCTTTTGATTATTACAGTAGTGGTGCTTGGGATGAAATTACACTACGAGATAACCGCACTGCTTTTGAACGCATAAAATTGCGTCCTCGGATGTTGGTAGATGTGAGCGATCGCAATTTAAGCACCGCTATTTTAGGAAAGCCTTTACAACTACCCATATTAATTGCACCGATGGCGTTTCAGTGTCTAGCCCATCCCCAGGGAGAACTAGCCACAACCTTAGCCGCAGCTACCGCAGGTGTGGGTATGGTCTTGAGTACAATGGCTACCAAAAGCTTAGAAGAAGTGGCGGCGGTAGGTTACAAACATAATGCCTTGCAATGGTTCCAACTGTATATCCATAAAGACCGAGCCTTAACGCGGAATTTAGTAGAAAGAGCTTACGCCGCAGGTTATCAAGCCCTGTGTGTAACTGTGGATGCGCCAATTTTGGGACGACGAGAGCGAGATGTGCGGAACACCTTTAGCTTACCCCCTGGATTGCAATTGGCGAATATTACCAATATTTCCGGGTTGAATATTCCCCAAGAATCAGCAGAATCTGGATTGTTTACTTATTTTGCCCAGCAATTAAACCCGGCTGTAACCTGGCATGACTTGGAATGGTTGCAGTCCTTATCGCCACTACCTTTGGTACTCAAAGGTATTTTACGCGCTGATGATGCGATGCGAGCAGTTGAGCATGGAGCCAAAGCAATTGTAGTTTCTAATCATGGTGGCAGACAACTCGATGGTGCGATCGCCTCTTTAGATGCACTGGCGGAAATAGTTGCTGCTGTAGATAATCAAGCCGAAGTGCTAGTAGATGGCGGGATTCGTCGTGGTACAGACATCCTCAAAGCCTTGGCTTTAGGCGCAAAAGCTGTTCTCATCGGTCGCCCCGTACTCTGGGGATTAGCTGTAGCAGGACAAGTTGGCGTATCCCATATCATCTCCCTGCTACAAGATGAATTAAGTGTAGCGATGGCTCTGAGTGGCTGCACATCCATACAAGATATTGACCCTAGTTTAGTCACTTTCAAACACTAACCCGCAAAATTACTTGCAGAGAAGTTGATGGATATGCTATATTAGGAAAGTTGCACCCAAGGGCGGGTGGCGAAACTGGTAGACGCACCACACTCAAAATGTGGCGACCTTGCGGTCATAGGAGTTCGATTCTCCTCCTGCCCATTATTAAAACTATTTTGTTACCTTTAGCAAAGAATAATCCAAAACTCTTAGTTTTACGTTTATTATCAACAAGGGTGTTTAAATGATTTTGTTTAGCATTCATAAGTGAGTTATACCATTTTGGATTTTGGATTGGGTAAGGGTTGATCGGTAAGCTTTTGAGCCATCCATCTGTCGCAATCATTTTTTAATTTGGTGTTAGTATTTTTCTCTCTCCGTAATAAAAAGAGGGATCAAAACGGAGTCCAACTATACCCTGATTACTGCTTAGTTTATCTCTGCAATGACAAAGTAAGTGATGGTTGGTATCGCTTTGGCGTGAAGGACATACAGCACTTGCGTCTGTTATGAGGTACAATAAATTAAAATATAAATACCTCTAAATGAAGTCATACTCTGTCGATCTTCGAGAAAAAATAGTTGCAGCACATCTTCAAAAAA